>DENB01000100.1:21569-21854 GCA_002359495.1 Enterobacteriaceae bacterium UBA2655 | reverse complement strand
TTCATGCGGATAGCGCTGCGCCCAGGCGGCGGGCAGGCCCACGGTGCGCAGCAACGCATGCACCCGTTCGCGGCGCGCGTCGCGGCTCAGCGATTCATGTAGCCAGAGCGGCTCGCCGACGATATTCTCCACCGTCATGCGCGGATTGAGCGAGGCGAAAGGATCCTGAAAGATGATTTGCAGCTCGCGGCGCAGTTGGTTCAGGCGCGCGCCGCTGGCATGGGTGATGGCTTCGCCCTGATAAAACACCTCTCCCTGGCTGGCGCCCAGCAGGCGCAGCAGCAG
>DENB01000100.1:21061-21396 GCA_002359495.1 Enterobacteriaceae bacterium UBA2655 | reverse complement strand
CCAGCGGCGCGCGAAAGCAGGCGACCTGATGATCGCCGCCGAAGGCGCGCAGGGCAGGGCGCGACAGGTGACAACGCGCTTCGGCGAAGGGACAGCGCGTGGCGAAGCGGCACCCGGCGGGCATCTGCTCCGGCAGCGGCACGTTGCCGGGAATGGTAGCCAGCGTGCCGCTGCGCGCGGCCAGGCTGGGAATCGATCCCATCAGGCCGATGGTGTAAGGGTGTTGCGGATCGTTGAAAATCGCCTCTACGCTGCCGGTTTCCACTACCTGTCCGGCGTACATCACCGCCACGCGCTGCGCCACTTCGGCCACCACGCCTAAATCGTGGGTGATC
>DENB01000100.1:20705-20904 GCA_002359495.1 Enterobacteriaceae bacterium UBA2655 | reverse complement strand
GCCGCCGGAGAGCTGATGCGGATACGCCTTCAGGCGCATCGCCGCCGCCGGGATCTGCACTTTTTCCAGCACTGCCAGCGCCGTCTCTATCGCTTCGCGACGGCTGACGCGCCGGTGGCGCATCACCGCTTCGCTAAGCTGATCGCCGAGCGTAAAGGCGGGGTTGAGCGAGGTCATAGGCTCCTGAAAAATCATCGCC
>DENB01000100.1:0-20584 GCA_002359495.1 Enterobacteriaceae bacterium UBA2655 | reverse complement strand
TTTGCCGCAGCCCGATTCGCCGACCAGCGCCAGCGTCTCCCCGGCGTGCAGCGTCAGGGAGATGTTGTCCAGTACGGTAACGGGCGAGCCGCGAAACTGTACGCGAAGATTACGCACGGCCAGTACCGGCGCGGCGTTGTGAGCGCTCATAGCGTCGTCTCCTCTGGTGGGTAAACGGCTTCTGTCATGGCCTGTTGCAGCGCCAGCAGATGCTCGCGCATCGCCGCAGCGGCGTCAGCCGGTCGTCGGTCGGCGATACAGCTCACCAGCCGGGCGTGGTGATCGTCATAGCGGTGCAGGCGCGCCGGGGTACGCGCCTGCACGCGCAGATGGTGCCAGCCGGGATCGCGCCGGACGGCGTCGATAGCGTCGAACAGGCCGAGCATCAGACGGTTGCCCGCCGCTTCGGCAATGGCGCGATGAAAGGCGCTGTCCCACAGCTCATGCTGATCGTCATCGCCGGGGGCGATGTTATGCATGCGCTCCAGCAGCCGCGTCATCAGGGCGATCTGCTCTTTGCTGGCGCGCAGCGCCGCCATGCGCGCCAGGCCCGGCTCCAGATGCAGGCGCGCTTCCATCACCTCCAGCAGGTTCGACTGCTGAGGCAGATCCTGCAGCGCCAGCGGCTGCACCGGCGCGGCGGGGCCGACGAAGGTGCCTTTGCCCTGTTTACGCCAGATGCGGCCCTCTTCCTCCAGTACATCCAGCGCGCGCCGGATCTCCCGCCGCCCAACGGTGAAACGCTCAGCCAGCTCGCGCTCGGTCGGCAATGGCCGCTCGGGGGTAGCGTCCAGTTCTGTGACCAACTGACGCAGCTTTTCCAGCGCAGAGTTGGAATTAACCGGGATTTCAGGCGTATCACTCATGATTGGTTCGCTCATTTAAACCGCGTTTTTCTTGATTCAGGGCTGCCTGAGACGCAGTCAGCGCGCTGAGTTTGCTGTTTACCGCTACGCAAAAAGCGAACCAATTTGATATTGGTTCGGAGGGTTCAGGTGAAAAGGGGATCTAAATCTATGTTAAATAATGGTATTTATTTTTATTTCCCGGCGTGCGAAAGCGGGGCGTCGATTGTCTGGCGCTCCGCCTGTTTACCGATGCGCGCTGGCGGTGCAGGAAAAGAGCGAAAAGCGTGCAGCGCGCAGAGGCCGCTATAGCGATAACTAACCGAAAGTTATCAAGATCAAAAGGATGCAGATCTGGCGCTTTTTTTGCTGGGTAAAGATTGGCGGCAGGGCAGGCGTGAGCTGGGGGGCAATAGCAAATTTGTCCATAACAGAAAAATTTTCTGATGAATGCCGATGCGGCATTATCTGAAAACTCAAACAGTTAACCTGTCGGTCATATAAAAAGCATAAGCTTGGAAGAAAAATTAATCAGGGAAGAGGCGGCAAAGGTCGAGGTTTCTACTAATAATTAGGATCCCGGTGATTTGTTGCATTGCCTTCGGGCATGTTTAACAGTGCGCAACAGGCTGTGTCCCGTAGTGGTTTCCAGAAAATAACCATAACAAACCCTTGCGGGATACAGCCTGAAACAACCGGCTTTCAGAACCTGAGCTTCAGGTTTACGCCTCCGTCCCTTTCACGTGCTTCATAGTGAGTTTTAAGGAGTTCCCTATGGAAATAAAAGATCCAATGACTGAATTGCTCAGCAGCCTTGAGCAGATTGTTTTGACACGTGATGCTAAGCCTTCCGTTTCAGAAATCCGAATTAAAGAACAATTCATTCCTGAACCGCAACGCTTACGAGAAATGACTGGTATGCAGCTTGATGAATTTGCCAAAGTGATGGGGGTAAGCGTTTCAGCCGTGAAGAAATGGGAAGCGCGCCGCACTCGTCCTTCAGCGACAGCACAAAAACTGATGCAGCTGCTTCATACCAATCCCTACCTGGGTCGACAACTGTTGAACCAAAAATAGCCGTTGATTAACCCGCCGCCCGGCGGGTTTTTTCTGCCTGATTAGCCGCCATATTTCGCCGCCTGCTTGACGAACCAACTCTCCGGCACGCTATACGGCGGCTGCGCCAGCTGATCGATGCCGCCTGCGATAACGGTCGACGCCTGCTGCCACAGGCGCGCGTCGCCCTGTTTAAGCAGGCCGATCTGCACCCGTTTTTCCACCAGATAGACGCGGGCGAAATGGGGATCGAAACGAACAATGGAGTGGGTATTGTCGATAATATCCGCCAGTTTAATGGTTTGCGCTTCGGGCGAGGCGTTAGCCGTATGGCGAAAATGCGCCAGCTTGCGCGCCGCGCGGTTGCGGGCATCGGGCTGCGCGCTGTCGGTCAGCATCGCGACCAGGCGGGCGACCGGCTCGCCGAAATGAGATTCGATATCCTGTAACGTTGTCGGCGTATCCTCAACCGTATCGTGCAGCCAGGCGGCGGCCAGCATCGTCTCGTCATGGGCTACGCTGCGCACCAGCTCGACGACGGCAGCCGGATGAACGATATAAGGTTCGCCGGTATATTTCCGGCGTTGCCCCATTTCCGCATGGGCTGTTGTGGCATAGCGCCGCGCCTGCTCTTCCAGTGAAAACATCATCATTTCACCTCTGCTGGTAAAAGGTTGCTTGCAATTATGTGGCGCGCTATCTATATTGTTCTCCATGAACAGTAATCAAGATGGCAAAAAAGCGAACGAGACGCCACTGTTGCTCGATCAACATCTCTGTTTCGCGCTTTATTCCGCTAACCTGGCGATGCATAAGGTATACCGGCAGCTGCTGGCGCAGCTGGATCTCACCTATCCGCAATATCTGGTGATGCTGGTGCTGTGGCAGAAAGACGATCTCACCGTCTCGGAAATCGGCGAGCAGCTGTTTCTGGATTCCGCCACCCTGACGCCGCTGCTGAAACGGCTGGAGAGCGCCGGTCTGATCCAACGCCAACGCTCGCGCCAGGATGAGCGTCAGGTAGCAGTCACCCTGACCGAAGCGGGGCGCGCGCTGCGCAGCAAGGCCAGCTCGATCCCGGAAGCGGTACAGTGCGCCGCCAATTATGACGACGACACTCTGCGCGCGTTAAAGCGCCAGCTGGACGAACTGCGGGATAATCTCGGCCGCCGGTAACGCGTTCTGAAAAATTACCGTGACGTTGAAGCAGATTATCGACGTCACGCCGTTTTACTTTCGTCGCTCAGACGAGAGTTCAACTCCGCGCGCAAGATACAGGTGTATATATCGTGCGCGATTAAATAGCACAAAAAGAGAGGATTCGATGTCTTTAGAGAAAGTCGTATATCGTGCAAAAGCTAAAGCGACCGGCGGCCGTGACGGTCGCGCCACGTCTTCCGACGGCGTGCTGGACGTAAAACTGGGCGTACCGAAAGAGATGGGCGGCGCGGGCGGTGAAGTCACCAACCCGGAGCAGCTGTTTGCCGCGGGCTACTCCGCCTGCTTCCTGGGTGCGATGAAATTCGTCGCCGCGCGCGATAAAATCGCTATGCCGAAAGAGGCCTGGATTGAAGGCGAAGTGGGCATCGGGCCGATTCCGACCGGCTTCGGCATCGAAGCGGCGCTGAATATCCATCTGCCGGGAATGGACGAAGCGGAAGCGCAGAAGCTGGTGGATGCGGCGCATATCGTTTGCCCTTACTCTAACGCAACGCGTAACAACATCGATGTTACCCTGAATATCATTCGTTGATTTTCAGCCTGCGGGTCCGATCGGCGGGCCCGCAACCTGTTTTTCCCCGCGCTTTTTCGGCGCTCCCGGCTTCTTCGCCGTCGCCTTCAGGACAAATCTCATCTCCATCGCCGTGAAAATTCTGGTCATACATCTGTACAAATGTTCTACTATGCGGCCTCGTGTAAATCGCTTTACCTTGTTCCGCATTCTCCCGTCAGGGCCTGCTGTACTCCCTTTGTGTTGATGAAGCGAACTCTGACGCGTTCAGGGGGTCACAATAGCGTTTAACGTATTGATATCAGGCCAGGAAAAATACCTCTCATGAATTACATTAAAACATTAACCCAGCAAAAGCTGTCGCTGCTGCTGGCGTTATATATCGGTATCTTGTTGAATTTACCTATATTTTATCGCCGATTCGATGGCTTTCTCAGCAAATCCACCCTGACCGACTGGTTCTCCGCCGTTACCGAAGTGGTCGCGATCGTATTGCTTACCTTTTTTCTGATGCGCTTGCTCTCGCTGGGCGGGAAGCGACTCTATCGCGTGCTGGCTACCCTGCTGGTGCTAATCTCCGTTGCCGCAGCCTATTACATGGCTTTCTTTAACGTGGTGATCGGCTACGGCGTGGTCGCTTCCGTCATGACGACCGACATCGATCTCTCCAAAGAGGTGGTCGGCCTGCATTTTGTCGCCTGGATGGTGCTGGTCAGCGCGTTGCCGCTGCTGATGATTTGGCGCAACAACCTTAGCCTGACGCTGATGGAGCAGTTGAAAACGCCGGGCCAGCGTCTGAAGCCGATCGTTATTATGCTGCTGGCCGTGGCGTTGGTCTGGCTGCCGATTCGCTATCTGGATAAATTACAAAAGGTTAATGAAGATGTGACCAATATCGATCTGCCCAGCTACGGCGGCATCGTGGCGCATTCTTACCTACCGTCGAACTGGCTGGCGGCTGTCGGCCTGTTCGCCTGGACGCATATCGATGAAAGCGTGGATGGCAGCGAACTGCTGGATCCGGCGAAAAAATTCACCTACGTGGCGCCGCCGGGCATCGACGACACCTACGTGGTGTTCGTCATCGGCGAAACCACGCGTTGGGATCATATGGGAATGCTGGGCTACAACCGCGACACCACGCCGAAGCTCTCTAAAGAGAAGAACCTGGTGGCGTTTCGCGGCGAGTCCTGCGATACCGCGACTAAGCTCTCGCTACGCTGCATGTTCGTGCGTGAAGGCGGCACCGAGGATAGCCCGGGTCGCACGCTGAAAGAGCAGAATATTTTCGCGGTAATGAAAGAGCTGGGCTTCAGTTCCGAGCTGTTCGCCATGCAGAGCGAAGTGTGGTTCTACGATAATACCCAGGTCAGCAACTTCGCTTTCCGCGAGCAGATCGGCTCGGAAAAGCGCAACCAGGGCAAACCGGTGGACGACATGCTGCTGGTGCCGGAGCTGAAGGCCTCGCTGGATCGCTATCCGCACGGCAAACACCTGGTGATCCTGCACACCAAGGGATCGCACTATCTCTATTCCAAGCGCTACCCGCGTGAATTCGCGCGCTATCAGCCGGAGTGCATGGGCGTGGACGATACCTGCAGCAAAGCGCAGCTGATCAACGCTTACGATAACTCGGTGCTCTATATCGATACCATGCTGGACAGCGTGCTCGACCAGCTGCGCGATAAAAAAGCGATTGTTTTCTACGCGGCGGATCATGGCGAATCGATCAGCGACAATATGCACCTGCACGGAACGCCGCGCGATATGGCGCCGCCGGAGCAGTTCCGCGTGCCGCTGATGGTCTGGGCGTCGGATAAATATCTCGCTGACCCGCGCAACCGCAGCAACTTCGAGCGGCTGCAGGCGCAGGAGCGCGTCGGCAAAACGCATCGTCACGTCGAGCTGTTTGATTCCATCCTCGGCTGCCTGGGTTACACCTCGCCGAACGGCGGCATCAAAGCGGCCAACAACTGGTGTCAGGCGCCGACGGCGCAGGGCGCGCAGGCGCTCTGATTGCTGCCTGGAACTTATTGAGCCAGGAGCTTTTTCCATTGGCTGCCTGCTTTTCAGGCAATCGGGCGGTGAAAGCGAAAAAGCGGTTGACGCTCTGTAGCAGGCGCAGTAAGATGCGCCCCCATCGGTGAGTGGCGCAGCCTGGTAGCGCACTTCGTTCGGGACGAAGGGGTCGGAGGTTCGAATCCTCTCTCACCGACCAAATTTGAAAAACCTGCTTGTAAAAGCAGGTTTTTTTCGTCTGTAGCAAGCAGAGGATGAGAACCTCCGAAGGAGGTTTGCGCCGAGCGAAGCGAGACAACGTTGCGCAGCAACGGCCCGAAGGGCGCTTCTCGCAGAGAAGCGTAATCCTCTCTCACCGACCAAATTTGAAAAACCTGCTTGTAAAAGCAGGTTTTTTTTCGTCTGTAGCAAACAGAGGATGAGAACCTCCGAAGGAGGTTTGCGCCGAGCGAAGCGAGACAACGTTGTCTCTGGTATTTATCCTTTAGGTCTGTCAGCTTCCCTCTGACCGCTATTATTCCCGCTTTAACGCCGCAATCCCGTGCGCCATCGCCTCCGCCATCTTAATTCGCGACACATTCTACTTATGACCTTCCGCTGCTTTTTGCCTGTCGCTTATGGCATAAAGCCAGCATATTCCGCTGCCTGAGCGTCATAACGCACGGCGAATCGTTTAGTTATTCAACATTTAACGACAAATTTTAAGGGTTTTTTAACGGTGAGAATAACTATCAGGTCAGCTTTTCACCAGTTGGATGAGCCGGGCCAACGCTTGATAAACCAATTTTTCATCTGCTTTAGCTGTTAAATGGTTTTTTTTATCGTTGCTTGCGGTGACTCACACTCTGTGTAAATAACTCAGGGTTGTATTGACGTTGATGACAACTGTTGACAAATTGATGCGTCAATAAGGATGCAGAAGCGGAATATTCTGACAGACTCCACGGCGTCAGATTCTCACAAAAACAGGCTTCGCTCCTTAGGTCATTGAGATATGACTTGCCCCGACCGCATAAAAAAAACAGAGGTCGGGCAATACACACAACAACACATCACAATGGAGCAAAAGCATGATTAACTCCCTGGCTAAATCCAGGATGCTGAAGGTCGGTCTGAGCCTGATTGCCATGACCGTTGCCGCAGGCGTTCAGGCGAAAACCCTGGTTTACTGTTCTGAAGGCTCGCCTGAAGGCTTTAACCCGCAGTTGTTCACATCCGGCACTACCTATGACGCCAGCTCCCGCCAGATCTACAACCGCTTGGTGGAGTTCACCATCGGCACTACCGAGCTGCATGCGGCGCTGGCGGAAAAGTGGGATATCAGCGACGACGGCAAAACCTACACTTTCCACCTGCGTAAAGGCGTGAAGTGGCAGACCACCAAAGATTTCAAACCGACGCGCGATTTCAACGCCGACGACGTGGTGTTCACCTTCGAGCGCCAGCTGGATAAAAACAACAAGTACCATAATGTTTCCGGCGGCAGCTACGAGTACTTCGAAGGCATGGACATGCCGGCTCTGCTCAGCAAAATCGAAAAAGTCGACGACTACACCGTTCGCTTCGTGCTGACGCGCCCGGAAGCGCCGTTCCTCGCCGATCTCGGCATGGACTTCGCCTCTATCCTGTCGAAAGAGTACGCGGACAACATGCTGAAAGCGGGCACGCCGGAAAAAGTGGACCTGAACCCGGTCGGCACCGGTCCGTTCCAGCTGCTGCAATATCAGAAAGATTCACGCATTCTCTATAAAGCTAACCCGGATTACTGGGGCACTAAGCCGAAAATCGATCGCTTAGTGTTCTCCATCACCCCGGACGCGTCCGTGCGCTATGCCAAACTGCAGAAAGGCGAATGTCAGGTGATGCCGTACCCGAACCCGGCTGACATCGCGCGCATGAAGCAGGATAAAAATATCAACCTGTATGAGCAGGCTGGCCTGAACGTCGGCTATCTCTCCTACAACGTTGAGAAAAAACCGCTGGATAACGTCAAAGTGCGACAGGCTCTGACCCTGGCGGTAAACAAGCAGGCGATTATCTCCGCCGTCTATCAAGGCGCTGGCCAGCCGGCTAAAAACCTGATCCCGCCGACCATGTGGGGCTACAACGACGCGGTACAGGATTATCCTTACGATCCGGCGAAAGCCAAAGAGCTGTTGAAAGAAGCGGGTCTGCCGGACGGTTTCTCCATTGATTTGTGGGCGATGCCGGTTCAGCGTCCTTACAACCCGAACGCCCGTCGTATGGCGGAAATGGTTCAGGCTGACTGGGCGAAAATCGGCGTGAAGGCCAAAATCGTCACCTACGAGTGGGGCGAGTATCTGAAACGCGCCAAAGCGGGCGAGCACCAGACCGTAATGATGGGCTGGACCGGCGACAACGGAGACCCAGATAACTTCCTGGCGACCCTGTTCAGCTGCTCCGCGGCGAAAGACGGCTCCAACTACTCTCGCTGGTGCGACAAATCCTTTGAAGATCAGATTCAGCCTGCCCGCACCACCGCCGACCAGGCGAAGCGCGCAGAGTACTACAAGCAGGCTCAGGTGATCATGCATGACCAGGCGCCGGCGCTGATGATCGCGCACTCAACGGTATACGAACCGGTCAGCAAAAAAGTCTCCGGCTATAAAGTGGATCCGCTCGGCGGACACTACTTTGCCCAGGTAGACATTCAGGAATAAACATTGTCGCTTTTCGGGGCCGACGTAAGTCGCCCCGATTTTATCCCCTGTGTTACTGGAAACGGTAGAGGCGCAGCTTGTCTGCGTCGCGGTCGGGGCTACCCGATCGTCAGATGTGAGCAATAATTAACCCGTCGGCGTCAGCCGCCGGGGAACGAGAGAAACCGGATTATGCTGCAGTTCATACTCCGACGTCTGGGCCTTGTTATCCCAACGTTTATCGGCATTACCTTACTAACCTTCGCGTTCGTTCATTTGATCCCCGGCGATCCGGTGCTGATCATGGCGGGCGAGCGCGGGATCTCCCCTGAACGTCATGCGCAGCTGATGGCTCAGCTTGGCCTCGATCAGCCGATGTGGAAACAGTACGTCACCTACATTAACGGCGTTATCCATGGCGATCTCGGCATCTCGCTGAAGAGCCGCATCCCGGTGTGGGATGAGTTCGTGCCGCGCTTCAAAGCCACCCTGGAACTGGGCATCTGCGCGATGATTTTCGCCGTGGCGGTCGGCATTCCGGTGGGCGTGCTGGCGGCGGTAAAACGCGGCTCGGTGTTCGATCATACCGCCGTCGGCATCTCGCTGACCGGCTACTCGATGCCGATCTTCTGGTGGGGCATCATGCTGATTATGCTGGTGTCGGTACAGCTTAACCTGACCCCGGTATCGGGACGCGTGGGCGATACCGTCTTCCTGGACGACAGCAACCCGCTCACCGGATTCATGCTGATCGATACCCTGATCTGGGGCGAGCCTGGCGACTTCAAAGATGCGGTGATGCACATGATTCTGCCCGCCATCGTGCTGGGCACCATTCCGCTGGCAGTGATTGTGCGTATGACGCGCTCGGCGATGCTGGAAGTGTTGGGCGAAGATTATATCCGCACCGCGCGCGCCAAAGGGCTGACCCGGATGCGCGTCATCGTGGTGCACGCGCTGCGCAACGCCATGCTGCCAGTGGTGACCGTTATCGGTTTGCAGGTCGGCACGCTGCTGGCGGGCGCCATTCTGACCGAAACCATCTTTTCATGGCCGGGCCTCGGACGCTGGCTGATCGAAGCGCTGCAGCGTCGCGACTATCCGGTGGTGCAGGGCGGCGTATTGCTGGTGGCGGTGTTGATTATTCTGGTCAACCTGTTGGTCGACCTGCTGTATGGCGTGGTCAATCCGCGCATTCGACATAAAAAGTAAGGGGGCATCATGTCTGTTGTTGATCCCGCGAGCGTTACTGCCGCACCCAAGCCGATGACCCCGTTTCAGGAATTCTGGCACTATTTTAAACGTAACAAAGGCGCAGTCATCGGCCTGGCTTACATCGTCATTATGCTGCTGGTGGCGCTGTTCGCCGGCGTGCTGGCGCCGCATGCGCCTTCCGAACAGTTCCGCGACGCGCTGCTGCATCCGCCGGTCTGGCAGGAGGGCGGCAGCTGGCAGTTTATTCTCGGCACCGACGACGTCGGCCGCGATGTGCTGACGCGCCTGATGTACGGCGCGCGTCTGTCGCTGCTGGTGGGCTGTCTGGTAGTGGTGCTCTCGCTGTTTTTGGGCGTGGTTTTTGGTCTGATGGCGGGCTACCTCGGCGGCGTGATCGACGCCACTATTATGCGCGTGGTCGATATCATGCTGGCGCTGCCGAGCCTGCTGCTGGCGCTGGTGCTGGTGGCGATCTTCGGTCCCTCGATCGTCAACGCCTCGCTGGCGATTACCTTCGTCGCGCTGCCGCACTACATCCGTCTGACGCGCGCCGCCGTGCTGGTGGAAGTGCAGCGCGATTACGTCACCGCGTCGCGCGTCGCCGGCGCCGGCACGCTGCGCCAGATGTTCGTCAATATTTTGCCTAACTGTCTGGCGCCGCTGATCGTGCAGGCGTCGTTAGGCTTCTCCAACGCGATTCTCGATATGGCCGCGCTGGGCTTTCTCGGTATGGGCGCGCAGCCGCCGACGCCGGAGTGGGGCACCATGCTCTCCGACGTTCTGCAGTATGCGCAAAGTGCCTGGTGGGTAGTGACCTTCCCTGGGGTGGTCATTCTGCTCACCGTACTGGCATTTAACCTGATGGGCGATGGCTTGCGTGATGCGCTCGACCCGAAACTCAAGCAGTAAAGAGGCACCGAGATGGCGTTATTAAATGTAGATAAATTATCGGTGCATTTCGGCGACGAAAAGGCACCGTTCCGCGCGGTCGACCGCATCAGTTATCAGGTGGAGCAGGGGCAGGTGGTCGGCATCGTCGGCGAATCCGGTTCCGGCAAGTCGGTGAGTTCGCTGGCGATTATGGGCCTGATCGACTTTCCCGGCAAAGTCATGGCCGACAAGCTGGAGTTCAACCAGCGCGACCTGAAGCGCATTTCCGAAAAAGAGCGCCGCCAGCTGGTGGGCGCCGAAGTGGCGATGATATTTCAGGATCCGATGACCAGCCTGAACCCCTGCTATACCGTGGGCTATCAGATCATGGAAGCGATCAAGGTGCATCAGGGCGGCAACAAGCGCTTGCGTCGCCAGCGCGCCATCGACCTGCTGAACCAGGTGGGGATTCCCGATCCGGCGTCGCGTCTGGATGTCTATCCGCACCAGCTGTCAGGCGGGATGAGCCAGCGCGTGATGATCGCGATGGCGATCGCCTGCAAGCCCAAGCTGCTGATCGCCGATGAACCGACCACCGCGCTCGACGTCACTATTCAGGCGCAGATCATCGAACTGCTGCTCGACCTGCAAAAGCAGGAGAACATGGCGCTGATCCTGATTACGCACGACCTGGCGCTGGTGGCGGAAGCGGCCCAGCAGATCATCGTGATGTATGCCGGTCAGGTAGTGGAAACCGGCAAGGCGGCGGATATTTTCAAAGCGCCGCGCCACCCCTATACCCAGGCGCTGCTGCGCGCGCTGCCGGAGTTCGCGGCGGATAAAGCGCGTCTGGCGTCGCTGCCGGGCGTGGTGCCGGGCAAATATGACCGTCCGAACGGCTGTCTGCTGAATCCGCGCTGCCCCTACGCCACCGATCGTTGCCGCGTAGAGGAACCTGAATTACGTACCATTCCGGGGCGTCAGTCCAAATGTCACTATCCACTGGATGACGCCGGGAGACCGACCTATGAATCCTGAAAATACCCGGCAGGATTATCTGCTGCAGGCGATTGACCTGAAAAAACATTACCCGGTGAAAAAGGGCCTGTTCGGCGAACAGCGGCTGGTGAAAGCACTGGACGGCGTCTCTTTTAACCTGGAGCGCGGTAAAACCCTGGCGGTGGTGGGCGAATCAGGCTGCGGCAAGTCCACGCTGGGCCGCCTGCTGACCATGATTGAAACGCCGACCGAAGGCGAGCTCTACTGGCATGGCCAGGATCTGCTGAAGCACGATCCGCAAGCGCAGAAGCTGCGTCGGCAAAAAATCCAGATTGTGTTCCAGAACCCCTACGGCTCGCTGAACCCGCGCAAGAAAATCAGCCAGATTCTGGAAGAGCCGCTGCTGATCAATACCAGCCTGAGCAAAGCGGAACGGCGGGAAAAAACGCTGGAGATGATGGCGAAAGTGGGGTTGAAAACCGAACACTACGATCGCTATCCGCATATGTTTTCCGGCGGCCAGCGTCAGCGTATCGCTATCGCGCGCGGCCTGATGCTGGAGCCGGACGTGCTGATCGCCGACGAGCCGGTCTCCGCGCTCGACGTCTCGGTGCGCGCGCAGGTGCTGAACCTGATGATGGATCTGCAGCAGGAGATGGGCCTCTCCTACGTCTTTATTTCGCACGATCTTTCTGTGGTGGAGCACATCGCCGACGAAGTGATGGTGATGTATCTTGGCCGCTGCGTGGAAAGGGGCAGTAAAGAGGCGATTTTCAATAATCCTCGCCACCCCTACACCCAGGCGCTGCTCTCCGCGACGCCGCGTCTCAACCCGGACGATCGCCGCGAACGCATCAAGCTGACCGGCGAGCTGCCGAGTCCGCTCAATCCGCCGCAGGGCTGCGCCTTCAACGCGCGCTGCCGTCGCCGTTTCGACACCTGCGTCAAGGTGCAACCGATGCTGAAGCGTTACGGCGAGCAGCAAATCGCCTGCTTCGCGGTGGATCAGGACGAAGGACGCATCGCTGGCGAGGCGGAAAAAGTCAGTCCCTGAATAAAAGGCCCCGTCGGGGCCTTTTTTAGTGTGGCGCTGCTTAAGTCTGGCGATAACAAAAATGGCCGCGCCAGGCGTGACAATAAAAATAGCGCTCTGACTCAATCGACGAAATTTACAGGACTTATGGCAAATTAGCGCAGGCCATAATGATGAGCCCGTAGTAATGACATTATAAGTTTTTATCAGAACAAACATTTGTTTTACTGACTCG
The DNA here is from genome assembly GCA_002359495.1 of Enterobacteriaceae bacterium UBA2655. Lineage (GTDB taxonomy): Bacteria > Pseudomonadota > Gammaproteobacteria > Enterobacterales > Enterobacteriaceae > Pantoea > Pantoea superficialis. Next base: position 7,920 of record DENB01000100.1, on the reverse strand, counting down.
CCGCCCTGAGACTTTCTCCGGTTCTGAATGATATCCCGCACGAAAAAACAGGGGTTGCGCTTCTGATAATCACCAAAGTTATTTTCGCCATTAGCGTTAATCTATTTCTGTTCGTGCCTTCATTATTTGTTTAATGGGTCTTATCATTTTAGGCATAATAATGCCTTCTTGGGGCCGTCTTACCGTTAAAGATTAATCTTAAAGATAAAAGAGTTTTATTAAATCTGCGGGTTTTATAATCAGAATTTTCTCACCGTACCTGAACGATTGTGATATATTCCACAAAAAATCTCCCTCGTTATCAGGTTTCATCATGAATAACTACGACGATTTGCAGCGTTTCAAAGAGAAAACGCAGACGATCGATATCGCCTTCAAGGACATGTCAGGACAGGCGCAGGAAACGTCGCGTAGTCAATGGGCGCTGATTCGTCAGCTGGAAACCGGACATCCTGAAGCGCCTCTCAGCGGGGAAGAACGCAACGTACCCGCGCCTGTGCCGATGCGCGCAGGCGAACTTAGCGCGTCCACGCAGGCGCCCGAACCGCATCCCTTTGCCCGGACGCAAACCGCTGCGCAGCCGCGCGCCTCTTTACTGGATAGCCTTGCGGCCAACCTGAAGCCTGTCGAGCCGGAAGCGCCGCCGGCAAATCTTTTAACGGCGGCGTCCCCTTTTGCGGCGACGGCTGAAGCGCATCCTCTGGCGGCGAAAACGACGGTCCGTCAGGAAGCGGCCGCCGAGCCTGCGCGCTTCGGCGCGCTGTTCCGCACCCGCAGCAGCGAGCCGGTGAGCCTGCCGAAAGCAACCTTACTGAAACCCTTACTGGAGAAGATCGCGTTATGCCGTTAGTTTGTGTCTGCTCGCCGAAAGGGGGCGTTGGTAAAACCACGCTGGCGGCCAATCTGGCCTGGGGACTGGCGCGCGCAGGCAGCAAAGTACTGGCGATCGATTTCGATGTTCAGAATGCGCTGCGCCTGCACTTCGGCGTGCCGCTGAGCGATGGTCGCGGCTTCGTCGCGCGTTCGGAAGAGCAGGCTGACTGGAGTCAGTCGATTTTGACCATGGGCGGCAATATCTTCGTTCTGCCTTACGGCGACGTAACGGAAGATCAGCGCGAGCGTTTCGAGGACAATCTGGCGAAAGATCCGCATTTTTTACGGCGCGGGCTGGATACGGTGCTCAATTATCCGGGGCTGGTGATCGTGGCGGATTTTCCGCCGGGACCGGGACCGGCGCTGAAAGCGATGCACGAACTGGCCGATATGCATCTGGTGGTGATGCTGGCCGACACCGCTTCCGTTTCGCTGCTGCCGCAAATTGAAAATAACCGTATGACGGGTAAGCCGCTAAATAATAAAAGCGGCCACTATTTTATTCTTAACCAAAGCGATAACCGTCGCCATATTAGCCGGGACGTGACCGCATTTATGCAGCAGCGGCTGGGCGATAATTTACTGGGCGTCGTGCAGCGCGATGAAAGCGTGGCGGAAGCTAACGCGTCGCAGCAGTCGATTTATGATTTCAGCCCGGCGTCAGCCGCCGCATTTGATATTGAACTGATCGGCAAGCGCGTAGCAAATATATTAAATATCAAAGTCGGTAACGGCGAAGTTCAGGCTGCTATTCGGACTTACACTTAATTTCCCGACATTGTCGGGCTAAAAAACAGACAGAGCTTTACCGGGAAAAATTATGAGTAAAATCGGCTTTTACCTGCTGCTGCTGGTGCTTGCTCCCGTGGCGGCAGTGATCGTCATTACGCCAATGGATAGCCAAAAACAATATATATTTGGCTTAATCAGCATTGCGATAATGTTTTTAATGGGCTTCAGTAAAAGCCGAAAATTAACTGTTGTCATGGTTGTTCTTTCTGTCTTAATGTCCACACGTTATATGTGGTGGCGTACGACGGAAACCTTACAGTTTAATTCCGAAGTCGAAGCGATTCTCGGCATTGCTTTATATATTTCCGAACTCTATGTCTGGGTGATTTTAATTCTTGGCTACCTGCAAACCACTTCGCCGTTAAAACGCACTATCGAACCATTGCCGGACGATATCGCGCTGTGGCCGACGGTCGATATCTATGTTCCGACCTATAACGAGAGTCTGGACGTGGTGCGCGATACCGTGCTGGCGGCGCAATGCATCGACTATCCGCGCGATAAGCTGAACGTTTATCTGCTGGATGACGGCAAGCGCAGCGAGTTCGCCAGGTTCGCCGCCGACGTCGGGGTCGGCTACATCACGCGCGACGATAACCGCCACGCCAAAGCGGGCAACCTGAACCATGCGCTGAAAATCACCAAAGGCGAGCTGATCTGTATTTTCGACTGCGACCATGTGGCGACGCGCGCGTTTCTGCAGGCCACCGTCGGGCCGTTTTTGAAAGATCCCAAGCTGGCGCTAATGCAAACGCCTCACTACTTCTACTCGCCAGATCCCTTCGAGCGCAACCTGCGCGCGGCGCGCAGCATGCCGAATGAGGGCGCGCTGTTCTACGGACCGATTCAGCAGGGCAACGACAACTGGAACGCTACCTTCTTCTGCGGCTCCTGCGCGGTGATTCGCCGCTCGGCGCTGCAGGAGATCGGCGGCTTCGCTACGGAAACCGTAACGGAAGATGCCCATACCGCGCTGAAAATGCAGCGCCTCGGCTGGGGTTCGGCGTTTCTTTCTATTCCGCTGGCGGCGGGCCTCGCGACCGAACGCCTCGGCCTGCATGTGGTGCAGCGCACCCGCTGGGCACGCGGCATGACGCAGATTTTCCGCGTCGACAACCCGCTGTTCGGTCGCGGCCTCAACTGGCAACAGCGCCTCTGCTATCTCAGCGCGATGCTGCATTTCCAGTTCGGTCTGCCGCGCGTGATCTTCCTTACCGCGCCGATGGCCTACCTGCTGTTCAACCTGAACATCATTCACTCTTCGGCGTCGCTGATTTTCGCCTATGTTCTGCCGCACCTGATCATGTCGCTTTATGTGAACTCGCGTATCAACGGCCGCTTCCGCTACACCTTCTGGGGCGAAATTTATGAAACCGTGATGTGCTTCCATTTGATCATCCCGACGCTCATCACGCTGTTTTCGCCAAAGCACGGCAAATTTAACGTTACCGATAAGGGCGGCCTGCTCGATCAGGGCTTTTTTGATTTCCATATCGTACGTCCGCACGTCATCGTCGCCTCGCTGCTTACCGTCGCGATTGTGGCCGGGGTAGTGCGCGCCGTAGCGCATAATTATTTCGGCGTCGATCCTTGGGTTATCGCGCTGAATATCGGCTGGGCGACCTTCAGCCTGATTATCTTAATGGCGGCGGTTGCCGTGGCGCGCGAAACCAAACAGGTGCGTAAAACCATTCGTATCGACGTGCAGCTGCCGGCGATTATTCATTACGCCAGCGGCATTTCATCGCGCACGGTCACTTCCGACTTGTCGATGGGCGGCGCGCAGCTTATCGCGCCCGATTTACGCCACCAGCACGACCAAATCGAAGAGATCGATCTGCTGCTTAATTCCGGCGCCATTACCATTCCGGTCAGCCACATCTCCAGCGATGAGAAGGTGATTCGCCTGCGCTTCGAAGATATGCCGCTGGCGCGCCGCCGCGAGCTGGTGCGCGTGGTGCTGGCGCGCGCCGACGCCTGGATCCAGCCTCAGTATAAGCAAGATAAAATTTTGCTGTCGCTCGGCACCATCGTTCGTACCGTATTCGAACTTTTCTGGCTGAGCTGGAAAGAACGTAAGAGCAAATGTCGCGCAGCCTCTGCCGCCGCGGTAAAAAAGGATAGCGCGGCATGAAAACCCTGACGCAAAATTTGCTGCGCAGTGCGCTGCTTACGGCGCTGCTGCTGCCTTCCGCCTGGGCGGAAACCCCGGCGCTTACGCCGGAGGAAAGCCCGCTTTCCAGCCAGCCGCAGCCCTCCGCGCCTGACGAGGCCGACCAGCAGCTGCGCGACGCCGCAGCAGCGGCGCCCTATCTGCCTGGCGCGCCCGCGCCTGCGGCGGCGGCCCCTGCCATGCTTTACCAGCCGATCAGCAGCACGCTCAGCGTGGCGCAGATGGGCCAGCAGCAGGGCGTGACCCTGACCGGCGGGCAGTTGCAGTCGGGCATCGTTTTCACGCTGCCTTCGGACGAAGTGATCACTAACGCGCGCCTGAACCTTTCGCTGCGCGTTTCGCCGGCGCTGGCTGAGCGCAACACTTCGTTGCAGCTGATGCTTAACGGCCAGCCGCTGGGCACCCTGCCGCTCGGCGCGAGCGACAGCGATACCAGCGACTACCAGCTGGATATTCCGGCGGCGATGGTGGTCTCCAGCAACAACCTGAGTTTTCAGATCAACGATGCGGATAAGCTGCTGTGCGAAAAACAGGGCGCCTCGCAGTATCAGGTGACGATTCTGCCGAAAACTCAGCTCAGCCTTGAAGGGCAGCAGCTCAACATCGGCACCAGCCTGCGCAACTTCCCGCGCCCCTTCCTTGATCCGCTGCGTATGTCGGCCGCCAGCGTCACGATGGGCTTTGCGGCCGCTGTGACGCCGGATGCGGTCAGCGCGGCGGCGCAGGTCGCCTCGTGGCTCGGCATGCAGAATGATTATCGCGGCATCCGTTTCCCGGTGGTGCGCGGCAAGCTGCCTGAGCAGAACGGCATTATTTTCGGCCATCCGGGCGAGCAGATCGGCGCGCTGACGATGCCGGAAGCGACGGCGCCGACGCTTCAGCTGGTGGATAACCCGGTTAACCCGCTCTATAAGCTGCTGCTGGTGGTCGGCCAGGATGAGGCGCAGCTGCGCCAGGCCGCCTGGCGTCTTACCCGCCAGCCGCTGACCGAAGAGGGCAGCACCCTGACGGTCAGCGAGCAGCCGATCGCAAGCCGCAAGCCGTACGACGCGCCGCGCTGGATCGATACCAGCCATCCGGTGCGTCTGGGCGACCTGCTGCGCAAAGATCAGAGCCTGACCACCACCGGTATCTGGCACGATGCGCTGCGCGTTAACTTCCGCGCCGCGCCGGATCTCTTTCTGTGGGACGGCGACACCATTCCGGTGAACCTGCATTACCGTTTTCCATCCGAGAGCTGGATCGATGAGAGCCGCTCGGTGCTGAACGTCACGCTGAACGGCACCTTTTTACGCAATCTGACGGTGAATAAAGAGGGGCTGCTGGAGAGCGCCTGGCGTCGGCTGGGCGGCGATGCGCGCCAGGAAAAGTACCAGATCAAGCTGGATCCTTACCTGATCTACGGCGATAACCAGCTGGCGCTCTACTACAACATCAAGCCGAAAGCGGATGCACCTTGCAGCGTGCTGCTTAATAACAACATCAAAAGCCGTATCGAAGAGGATTCCTGGATCGACCTCAGCCATACGCGTCATTTCTCGCTGCTGCCGAACCTCTCCTACTTCGTCGGTGCGTCGTTCCCGTTCTCGCGTCTGGCGGATTATAGCCAGACCCTGCTGCTGCTTCCCGCACAGCCCAGCGATGCGGAGATTGGCACGCTGCTGGATATGGCGGCGCGCGCCGGCACCGCGACCGGCGTGGCGCTGGCGCAGAACCATGTGCTGTTCGGCCTGCCGGAAGGCGGAGCCAACCTGGCGCGTCTGCAACAGAGCGACGTGCTGGCGGTAAGCACGACGCAAGACAGCGTGTTTAACCAGGCGATGCTGGCGCGCTCGCCTTATGAAACCAGCGGTTCGACGCTGGGCGTCAAAGAGCCGGATAGCTGGGACAAGCTGCGCAGCTGGGTCGGCGGCGACTGGTATCGCCAGCAGCTGGATGCCGATCGTTACTTCTCTTCGAACGAATCCTGGCGCGGTTTCGTCAGCTATCGCTCGCCCTGGAGCCGCGACCGCGTGGTCGTCATGACGGTCGCCACCAGCGATGAACAGCTGATGCGTCTGCATGACGATCTCAACTCGCCGCGCATCAACGCGGGCATTCGCGGCGATACCGCCATCATTACCGATGAAAACGGCATTCGCAGCTTCCGCGTCGGGCCGCAGTTCCCGAGCGGCGAAATGCCCTGGTACATGATGGTGGTGTGGTATGCCAACCAACATTCCGTTTTGATGGCGCTGGTCGCCCTGTTGCTCTCCGGCGCGATAGGACTGGCGGCCTGGGTCATGTTGCAACGCCATGCGCGGCGTCGTCTGCATCGGCAGGACGAAAGCGATTCCGGCAAGAAAGAAGGACAATAACAATGAAAAAAAATTTGCTGAGCGCAGGTATTCGTCATGCCCTGCTGCTGGGTGGCGTGCTGACGCTGTCGCAGCCGCTGCTGGCGGCGGAAAGCAGTAATCCGGCGCTGCAGGCGCTGTTCGATCAGGCCGCTTACTGGCATCAGAAAGCGCATGACGATTTGGCGAAAGCGGCATTGCAAAAAGTGTTGATGGTCGAGGCGAACAACACCGAGGCGCTTTATCTGCTGGCGCTCTATTCGCAGCAGAGCGGCGACAGCGCAGCGGCCGCCCAGTGGCGCGCGCGGCTAAGTCAGACGTCGCCGAACGATCCGCATCTGGCCGAGCTGGATAGCGCGCGCCAGCTGCAAACCATCCCGCAGGCGCAGCTGACGCTGGCGCGCCAGCAGGCGCGCAGCGGCAATATCGCGGCGGCGCTGCAGACCTGGCGCAATACCTTTAGCGGCAACGAGCCGCCGGCCAGCGTGGCGGCGGAATATTATCTGACGATGGCGGGCGATCGCTCTCTGCTGCCGCAAGCGGTGGATAACCTGCGGCAGTTCGCCGCCGCGCATCCGCAGAATGCGAATGCGCAGCTGGCGCTGGGCAAGGTCCTGACCTATCAGGCGTCGACGCGGCGCGAGGGTATTGACGTGCTGAGCCGTCTGGCGGACGGCAACAAAGAGGCGGACGGTTCGCTGCGTCAGGCGCTGCTGTGGCTGGCGCCGCAGCCGCAGGACGCCGAACTCTATCAGACCTGGCAGCAGCGCCATCCGCAGGACGCGGCAGTGATGGACTATTATCGTAAAAACGCGGGCGGCGCGGAGAAAGGCGCCGGCTATAGCGCGCTGAACAGCGGCGATGTCGCTGGCGCGCAAGAGAACTTCAGCAAAGCTCTGCAGGCGAACCCGCAAGATGCCGACGCGCTGGCGGGCATGGGCTACGTCGCGCAGCGCAGCGGCAATTACAGCGAAGCGGCGGATTATCTGCAGCGTTCCGCGCAGCAGGGCGGCGACCAGAGCGAAGCGCGCCAGAAACAGGCGGGCGACGCGCAATTTTATGCCCGGCTCGCGCAAGCCCAGCAGGCTCTGAAAAGCGGCGACAGCGCCCAGGCGCTTGCGCTGAGCGAGCCTTTGACCCAGGCGGACGGCGAAAAAGGGGTAGCGGCGAAGCTGTTCCGCGCCGACGTGTTGCGCCGCGGCAACCAGTTCGGCCAGGCGGAGCAAACCTATCGCGCCGTGCTGCAATCCGACCCGGAGAACCGCGACGCGAAAGAAGGACTGTTTTACGTGCTGCGTCAGCAGAACCGCACGGCGGAGGCGAACACCCTGCTCAGCTCGCTGCCGGACAGCGTGCGTCAGAGCGTGGCGCCGCGCGGCAACAGCAGCGATCCGCTGCGCCAGCAGGCGAAGCGGGCGCAGGCGGCCGGCAACAGCGCCGACGCCATTGCGATCCTGCAACAGGGCGTTCAGCGTTATCCCAACGATGGCTGGCTGCGTCTCGATCTGGCGCGGATTTACCGCAGCCAGGGCGACGCGATGCAGGCCGCCAACGTTATGCAGCCGACGATGCGCAACGGCGCCAGCGTCAACGAGCTTTATGCGGGCGCGATCAACGCCAGCGAAAGCGGCGCCTGGCAGCAGGCGGATCAGCTGCTGCGCCGCATTCCCGCCGGCAGCCGGAGCCAGGAGATGCGCACTCTGGCGCAGCGCGTGAACTTCAATCTGCAAATGGCGATCGCCGGGC
>DENB01000071.1 GCA_002359495.1 Enterobacteriaceae bacterium UBA2655 | reverse complement strand
TTATGGGGATCCCTCAGCGCCGAAGCGGGTTTATTTTTGTCGTAGTACGGCGTTACGCCTGTTTCGCTTTTTTATCCGCTTTGTCCGTTTTCACCGGTTGTGATGCCGCGGCTTCAGCCTGACTGGAGAAGGGCTCAACAAATTCGCGACCGTAATAAGAGTCCAGCATAATCTGTTTCAATTCGGCGATTAACGGGTAGCGAGGGTTAGCGCCGGTGCACTGGTCATCGAAAGCGTCATCCGCCAACTTGTCCACTTTCGCCAGGAAATCGGCTTCCTGCACGCCCGCTTCGCGAATGGATTTCGGAATGCCCAGTTCGGTTTTAATCTCTTCCAGCCACACCAGCAGTTTCTCGATTTTCTGCGCCGTGCGATCGCCCGCCGCGCTCAGACCAAGGTGATCGGCGATTTCGGCATAACGGCGACGCGCCTGCGGACGGTCATACTGGCTAAATGCCGTTTGCTTGGTCGGGTTGTCATTGGCGTTATAGCGGATCACGTTAGCGATCAGCAGCGCGTTGGCCAGACCATGCGGAATATGGAATTCCGAACCCAGCTTATGCGCCATAGAGTGACACACGCCGAGGAAGGCGTTGGCGAAGGCGATGCCGGCGATGGTCGCCGCGTTATGAACGCGTTCGCGGGCAATCGGATTCTTCGCGCCTTCGTGATAGCTGGCCGGCAGATTTTCCTTCAGCAATTTGAGCGCCTGCAGCGCCTGGCCGTCGGAATATTCATTCGCCAGTACCGATACATAAGCTTCCAGAGCATGCGTGACCGCATCCAGACCGCCGAAAGCGCAGAGCGAGCGCGGCATATTCATCACCAGGTTCGCATCCACAATCGCCATGTCAGGCGTCAGCGCGTAGTCAGCCAGCGGATATTTCTGTCCGGTAGCGTCATCAGTCACGACAGCGAAAGGCGTGACTTCGGAGCCGGTGCCTGAGGTCGTAGTGATAGCGACCATGCGCGCCTTAACGCCCATTTTCGGGAATTTGTAGATACGTTTGCGAATATCCATGAAACGCAGCGCCAGCTCTTCGAAATGCGTTTCGGGATGCTCATACATGACCCACATAATTTTCGCGGCGTCCATCGGCGAGCCGCCGCCGAGCGCGATAATGACGTCGGGTTTGAAGCTGTTCATCTGCTCGGCGCCTTTGCGCACCACGCTCAGCGTCGGATCGGCTTCGACTTCGAAGAAAACGTCCGTTTCGATGCCGTGAGACTTCAGCACGCCGACCACCTGATCTGCGTAACCGTTGTTAAACAGGAAACGGTCGGTGACGATAAAGGCGCGCTTCGCGCCGTCGCTGGCGATTTCTTCCAGCGCGATAGGCAGCGAGCCGCGGCGGAAGTAGATGGACTTCGGAAGTTTATGCCACAACATATTTTCAGCTCGCTTAGCCACGGTTTTCTTATTGATCAGATGCTTCGGTCCCACGTTTTCAGAAATCGAGTTGCCGCCCCATGAGCCGCAGCCCAGCGTCAGAGATGGCGCCAGCTTGAAGTTATACAGGTCGCCGATACCCCCCTGGGAGGCCGGGGTGTTGATCAGAATACGCGCGGTTTTCATCTTGTCGCCGAAATAGTACACCCGCTCGCGTTGGTTATCCTGGTCGGTATAGAGACAGGAGGTATGGCCGATACCGCCCATCGCTACCAGTTTCTCCGCTTTACCTACGGCGTCGTGGAAATCTTTCGCACGGTACATCGCCAGCGTCGGAGAAAGTTTTTCATGCGCGAAAGGTTCTGATTCGTCCACCAGTTTGACTTCGCCAATCAAAATCTTGGTGTCGCCCGGAACGTTAAGACCTGCCATCGCGGCGATTGTTACCGCCGGCTGGCCGACGATTGCGGCGTTAAGGCCGCCGTTTTTCAGAATGATATCCTGGACCGCCTGCAGCTCTTTGCCCTGAAGCAGATAGCCGCCATGGCTGGCGAAACGTTCGCGTACGGCGTCATAAACGGAATCTACTACGATGACCGACTGCTCAGAGGCGCAGATCACGCCGTTATCGAACGTCTTGGACATCAAAATAGAGGCGACCGCGCGTTTAATGTCCGCGCTTTCATCAATCACCACCGGCGTGTTGCCGGCGCCGACGCCGATCGCCGGCTTGCCGGAGCTGTAAGCCGCTTTCACCATGCCCGGACCGCCGGTAGCGAGAATGAGGTTGATATCGGGATGGTGCATCAGCTGATTCGACAGCTCTACGGAAGGGGCATCAATCCAGCCGATGATATCTTTCGGCGCGCCAGCCGCAATGGCGGCCTGCAGCACGATATCCGCCGCTTTATTCGTGGCGTCTTTCGCCCGTGGGTGGGGGGAGAAAATAATGCCATTGCGGGTTTTAAGGCTTATCAGCGCTTTAAAGATAGCGGTCGAGGTCGGGTTAGTCGTCGGTACGATGCCGCAAATCAAACCAATGGGCTCGGCAATGGTCATGGTGCCGAACGTATCGTCGGTCGCCAGCACGCCGCAGGTTTGCTCATCTTTATACGCGTTGTAGATATATTCAGAAGCGAAGTGGTTTTTGATGACTTTATCTTCAACGATCCCCATGCCGGATTCAGCGACTGCCATTTTAGCGAGGGGGATGCGGGCGTCTGCGGCAGCCAGCGCGGCTGCGCGGAAAATCTTATCAACTTGTTCCTGAGTAAAATTAGCGAATTCACGCTGCGCCTGTTTTACACGCTGAACAAGTTCATTAAGTTCAGTAACGTTGGTAACGGCCATGATGCTCTCCTGAAGGAAGTTAAACTCTTTTAGTAAACAAGCCTAAGCGTTGAGTATAGTCCCGCAGAGCAACTATTCTGGCGGGCAAAATATAAACTTGGTTTACTGAAAAAGTTCGAAGCTCATCGATGCGGTGCGGCTTGTAATGCTTTTCGTTGAGCAAGAGATTACCTGGTTTGAGGTAGGGTGGGCTTGATGCAGATCAATTTTTATCCATGCTGACACCTTTCAGCAGCGGTTTTTCAGTTAATGAGCTGAGAAGATTAAGAAAGCCATCAGGAACCGAACGGGAAAATGGCTAACTGTGACATTCCTGACCAGAATGATAAGAGAAAAGCTGATCAACGCGGCTGTCGGCGTCGCTGGTTTGTCCGCCGTTTTTGTCTTACCTTATGCGCGAAATTTTTTACCGTGACGGAGCATCCTTTGAATCCTGCCATTCTCGATCTATCAGGTTACATCAAGTTTTTTATCGGTCTGTTCGCCCTGGTAAATCCGGTTGGCATCATTCCGGTTTTTATCAGTATGACCAGCTACCAGGCTGCGGCGGAGCGTAATAAAACCAACATGACGGCAAACCTGGCCGTGGCGATTATCCTCTGGACCTCGTTGTTTCTGGGCGATGCTATCCTGCGTCTCTTTGGCATCTCTATCGACTCTTTTCGCATCGCCGGCGGCATACTGGTTGTCACTATTGCGATGTCGATGATCAGCGGCAAGCTCGGCGAGGACAAACAGAATAAGCAGGAAAAATCAGAAACCGCGATCCGCGAAAGCGTAGGCGTGGTGCCCCTGGCGCTGCCGCTGATGGCTGGACCAGGTGCCATCAGTTCGACCATTGTCTGGAGCACGCGTTACCACAGCTGGTTAAATCTGCTGGGCTTTAGCCTGGCCATCGCCATTTTTGCCTTTTGCTGCTGGCTGCTGTTTCGCGCCGCGCCGTTGATGGTGAGGGTGCTGGGGCAAACGGGCATCAACGTCATCACCCGTATTATGGGATTACTGCTCATGGCGCTGGGTATCGAATTTGTCGTAACCGGGATCAAAACTATTTTCCCCGGCTTGCTGAATTAATCGTAGCCATTCGGGCAGTTAATTATTTAAGCGAAACTTCACATGTACTCATTTGGTGCATTTCATGCTTAAAACGCACCAAATAAGGGCGCTTATTCATCATGCTTAACAGCAGCGGCTTATTATCATTTTCATTACTGATTTTCCCGCTAGCCAGCAAAGCAAGAAAAATAATGTGATTATTATTACAAGATAAATCGCTGTTGTTCAGGCCTCATTAACGACTTTATCACGATAAAAACTATCATAAACCCGCGTAATCCATAATTTAAGGCTGTAATTCAGCATAATGTAAAAAATATTCTCGCTGAGTGGCCAACCGTACAATATTGCTGCAATTTATCCTTTAAAGAGTTACTTATCATAGATTTAACTGATAATTCATGCGTTGAATTAACGCTTTTCTCCCGTTTAAAGTCGTGATAAAAGAGAAACAGGTAACATTTTGGTTATTTTGCTTTGGCATATCTGAGAATGTTCTGTTAATTTTTCGGCGCACCGCCATTTTTTTCGGTCCGAAAGTAAAGTGAGTATGGATTTTGCTTCTCCACTATCGGGCATTTTGTTTGAAGGTTGACGTGTTTTGATGAAAAGGGTTGTTGCGCCGCAAAAAAGCGTTTTATCCGCTGCGCTTTGTCCGTTTGCCATTATGTCGCCTGGCCATGCCGCCAGCGCGTCGGCGGGCATTGAGCTGGCACCCGATCAGCGTATCGTCATGAATTACGGCACTGGGGTGTCGTCTCCTAATTCGTCTAAAACTGATGGCATTTTTCCAGACAACTTTCCCAGCGGCGCTATTGCTGATACTGCCTGCGGGCGTAATCCGGCTATCAATGCGCTACTGGCGAAAAGCCTGACGGTAAACGGCGTTGCGCAGCGCGCCGCCGTTGAATCAGCCCAATTTAATGCATTACTTCATCAAGCAGTATTGAGCGACGGGCATACCCGACGAGACAGCCGGGATGCGCGCCGCCATGGCAAGACCACCTTAAGGGGTCAATGAACGCTTCCTGAAAAAACACAGGAAGCGTCCCGGAAACGGGGGACGCCGCAGCAAATACGCCTGCGACGACAATAAAAAAAACTGGAGCGTAATAATGACCAACATCACGAAAAAAAGTCTGATCGCCTTAGGCGTGGTTGCCGCGCTGGCGGGACAGAACGCGCTGGCGGCTACGGTGCCGGCCGGCGTGGAATTAGCCGCCAAACAGGAGCTGGTGCGCGGCAACGGCGACGAAGTGCAGTCGCTGGATCCGCATAAGATCGAAGGGGTGCCGGAAGATAACATCGCGCGCGATCTCTACGAAGGTTTGATCATCAGCTATGACGACGGGCATCCGATCCCGGGCGTTGCGGAGAAATGGGAAAATAAAGATTTTAAAGTCTGGACTTTCCACCTGCGCAATAATGCAAAATGGTCCAACGGCGAACCGGTAACCGCGCAGGATTTCGTCTACAGCTGGCAGCGTCTGGCCGATCCGAAAACCGCGTCGCCCTACGCCAGCTATCTGCAATATGGTCATCTGCTCAACGTGGACGACATCATCGCCGGTAAAAAGCCGACCTCTGAACTGGGCGTGAAAGCGATTGACGATCACACGCTGGAAGTAACGCTGAGCGAGCCGGTTCCCTATTTTTATAAGCTGCTGATCAACTCCGTCATGTCACCGGTGTACAAACCGGCTATCGAAAAATTCGGCGACCAATGGACGCAGCCGCAAAACTGGGTAGGCAACGGCGCGTTCAAGCTGGAGTCGCACGTCATCAACGAACGCGTGACCCTGGTGCGCAACCCGCAGTACTGGGATAACACGCACACCGTGCTGAATAAGGTGACCTTCCTGCCAATCAACTCCGAAGTGAGCGACGTTAACCGCTACTTCTCGGAAAGCGGCAGCGACATCACCTATAACAACATGCCGATCGAGCTGTTTAAAAAGCTGCAGCGCGATAACGGCAAAGAGCTGCATATCGATCCTTATCTCTGCACCTACTATTACGAAATCAATAACCAGAAGGCGCCGTTTACCGATCCGCGCGTGCGCGCTGCGCTGAAGCTGGGCATCGACCGCGACATCATCGTCAATAAAGTGCTGGCGCAGGGCCAGATGCCAGCCTATAGCTATACTCCGCCGGCCACTGACGGCGTCGATCTGCTGCCGCCGGACTGGTTCAAGTGGGATCAGAATAAGCGCAACGAAGAAGCGAAAAAGCTGCTGGCCGACGCGGGCTATACCGCAGACAAGCCGCTGACCTTCAACCTGCTGTACAACACTTCCGATCTGCATAAAAAACTGGCGATCGCGGCGGCGTCTATCTGGAAGAAAAATCTCGGCGTAAACGTGAAGCTGGAAAACCAGGAGTGGAAAACCTATCTGGACACGCGTCATCAGGGCAACTTCGACGTGGCGCGCGCTGCCTGGTGTGCGGACTACAACGAACCGACTTCGTTCCTCAATACCATGCTGAGCGACAGCAGCAACAATACCGCGCACTATAAGAGCGCTGATTTTGATAAGGCGTTGAAAGATGCGCTGAGCGCGGCGGATGACAAAGCGCGCGCGGCGGATTACCAGTCTGCCGAGAAAATTCTCGATAAAGATTCCGCCATCGTGCCGGTTTACTACTACGTAAATGCGCGTCTGGTGAAACCTTACGTGGGCGGCTATACCGGCAAAGATCCGCTGGACAAATCTCTCGATAAAAATCTGTATATCATTAAACATTAATAGCACTCAGGCTATCGACAGTGGCGGCGCTGCGGCGCCGCCTTTTACTTTGTGAAGCAACAGCCTGGCAGGTACGGCAATGTTAAAATTTATTCTGCGTCGGCTTCTGGAAGCGATTCCGACGCTCTTCGTACTCATCACCATCTCGTTCTTTATGATGCGTCTGGCGCCCGGCAGCCCGTTCAGCGGCGAACGTACGCTCTCTCCGGAAGTGATGGCCAATATCGAAGCGAAGTATCATCTCAACGATCCCATTGGCAAACAGTATGTCGATTATCTGGTTCAGTTGGCGCATGGCGACTTCGGCCCCTCGTTTAAATACAAGGATTACAGCGTCAACTATCTGGTCGCGCACGCCTTTCCCGTCTCCGCTAAGCTGGGGCTGGCGGCCTTCGTGCTGGCGATGATTCTGGGCGTAACGGCGGGGGTAATCGCCGCGCTGCGGCAAAACAGCCTGTGGGACTATGCGGTGATGGGTGTCGCGATGACCGGCGTGGTGATACCGAGCTTCGTGGTCGCGCCGCTGCTGGTGTTGATATTCGCCATTACCCTGAGGTGGCTGCCCGGCGGCGGCTGGAACGGCGGCCAGTGGCAATATATGCTGCTGCCGATGGTCGCGCTCTCGCTGGCCTATATCGCCAGCATCGCCCGCATTACGCGCGGCTCGATGATTGAAGTGATGCACTCCAACTTTATCCGTACCGCGCGCGCTAAAGGTCTGCCGCTGCGCCGTATCGTGCTGCGTCATGCGCTGAAGCCGGCGCTGCTGCCGGTAATCTCCTATATGGGACCCGCGTTTGTCGGCATCATCACCGGTTCGATGGTGATCGAATCCATCTACGGGCTGCCGGGCATCGGCCAGCTGTTCGTGAACGGCGCGCTGAACCGCGACTACTCGCTGGTGATGAGTCTGACCATTCTGGTGGGCGGGCTGACCATCTTGTTTAATGCGATTGTCGACGTGCTTTACGCCGTAATCGATCCAAAAATTCGTTATTGATCGGGGAGCTCGCAATGATATTGAGTAAGAAAAACAGCGAAGCTCTTGACGCTTTCAGTGAAAAGCTGGAAGTGGAGGGGCGCAGCCTGTGGCAGGACGCCCGACGTCGTTTCATTCATAACCGCGCCGCGCTGGTCAGCCTGCTGATCCTGATGCTGATCGCGCTGTTTGTGATTTTCGCCCCCTGGCTCTCTCAGTTCGCCTATGACGATACCGACTGGAGCATGATGTCGGCGCCGCCCGATACCACCTCCGGCCACTGGTTCGGAACCGACTCCTCCGGGCGCGACCTGCTGGTGCGCGTGGCGATCGGCGGCCGCATCTCGCTGATGGTAGGTATCGCCTCGGCGTTAATCGCGGTGGTCGTCGGCACGCTTTACGGTTCCGCCGCCGGCTATCTGGGCGGTAAAACCGACTCGGTGATGATGCGCATTCTGGAGATCCTGAACTCGTTTCCCTTTATGTTTTTCGTCATCCTGCTGGTCACCTTTTTCGGCCGCAACATTCTGCTGATCTTCGTCGCCATCGGCATGGTCTCCTGGCTGGATATGGCGCGTATCGTACGCGGCCAGACCCTGGGCCTGAAGCGCAAAGAGTTTATCGAGGCGGCGCAGGTCGGCGGCGTCTCCACCCGCAGTATCGTGCTGCGTCATATCGTGCCCAACGTGCTTGGCGTGGTGGTGGTTTATGCGTCGCTGCTGGTGCCCAGCATGATTCTGTTCGAATCCTTTCTCAGCTTCCTTGGGCTGGGAACGCAGGAGCCGCTGAGCAGCTGGGGGGCGCTGTTAAGCGACGGCGCCAACTCAATGGAAGTTTCGCCCTGGTTGCTGATGTTCCCGGCCGGTTTCTTGGTGGTGACGTTGTTCTGCTTTAACTTTATTGGCGATGGCCTGCGCGACGCCCTCGACCCGAAAGACAGGTAAGGAGTTTCCCGATGACTATTCATGAATTTCAGCCGAAGCGGGCTGCCGGTGCGGGAAATGAACGGCTGCTGGACGTGAAGGATTTGCGCGTCACTTTCAATACCCATGACGGCGATGTCACGGCGGTAAACGATCTCAACTTTTCGCTGCGGGCGGGCGAGACGCTGGGGATCGTAGGCGAATCCGGCTCCGGTAAATCGCAAACCGCTTTCGCGCTGATGGGACTGCTGGCGAAAAATGGGCGCATTGAAGGATCGGCGCGTTTCGACGGCCAGGAGATCCTCAACCTGCCGGAAAAAGCGCTCAATCGCCTGCGCGCCGAGCAAATAGCGATGATTTTTCAGGATCCCATGACCTCGCTCAACCCCTATATGCGCGTGGGCGATCAACTGATGGAAGTGCTGAAGCTGCATAAGGGGATGAGCGGCTCGCAGGCGTTCGAGGAGTCGGTGCGGATGCTGGATGCGGTAAAAATGCCGGAAGCGCGTAAGCGCATGAAGATGTTTCCGCATGAGTTCTCCGGCGGGATGCGCCAGCGCGTGATGATCGCAATGGCGCTGCTCTGTCGGCCGAAGCTGCTGATCGCCGACGAGCCGACAACCGCGCTCGACGTCACCGTGCAGGCGCAGATCATGACGCTGCTCAACGAGCTGAAGCGCGAATTCAATACCGCCATCATTATGATCACCCACGATCTCGGCGTGGTCGCCGGGATTTGCGATAAAGTGCTGGTAATGTATGCCGGACGCACCATGGAGTACGGTCAGGCGCGCGATGTGTTCTATCAGCCCGCGCACCCGTACTCTATCGGCCTGCTCAACGCCGTGCCGCGCCTGGATGCGGAAGGGGAAACGCTGATGACCATTCCGGGCAATCCGCCGAACCTGCTGCGTCTGCCGCAGGGCTGTCCGTTCCAGCCGCGTTGCCCCTACGCCATGGATATCTGCGCCACGTCGCCGCCGCTGGAGCCTTTTGCGCAAGGCCGCCTGCGCGCCTGCTTTAAGCCGGTGGAGGAGTTAGTATGAACGCCGTAGCTGAAAAAAAAGTTTTACTCGAGATCGCCGATCTCAAAGTGCATTTCGACATTAAAGACGGCAGGCAGTGGTTCTGGCAGCCGCCGAAAACCCTGAAGGCGGTCGATGGCGTCAGCCTGCGTCTGTATGAGGGCGAGACGCTGGGCGTGGTAGGCGAATCGGGCTGCGGCAAATCGACATTGGCGCGCGCCATTATCGGACTGGTGAAAGCCACCGATGGCCGCGTCGCCTGGCTGAGCCGCGATTTGCTGGGGCAGAGCCCCGAAGAGTGGCGTAAAGCGCGCAGCGACATTCAGATGATTTTTCAGGACCCGCTGGCGTCCCTGAACCCGCGCATGACTATCGGCGACATCATCGCCGAGCCGCTGCGCACCTATCATCCCAACATGCCGCGCCAGGAAATAAAGGATCGCGTCAAGGCGATGATGATGAAGGTCGGCCTGCTGCCGAACCTGATTAACCGCTATCCCCATGAGTTTTCCGGCGGCCAGTGCCAGCGTATCGGCATCGCCCGGGCGTTGATTCTGGAGCCGAAGCTGATCATCTGCGACGAGCCGGTTTCCGCGCTCGACGTCTCGATTCAGGCGCAGGTGGTCAACCTGCTGCAGCAGCTGCAGCGCGAAATGGGGCTTTCGCTGATCTTCATCGCCCATGACTTAGCGGTAGTGAAGCATATCTCCGACCGTGTGCTGGTGATGTATCTCGGCCATGCGGTCGAGCTGGGCACCTATGATGCGGTCTACAACAATCCGCAGCACCCTTACACCCGGGCGCTAATGTCGGCCGTACCGATTCCCGACCCGGATCTGGAGAAGAACAAGCAGATCCAGCTGCTGGAAGGGGAGCTGCCGTCGCCGATCAATCCGCCGTCCGGCTGCGTTTTCCGCACCCGCTGTCCCATTGCCGGACCGGAGTGCGCCAAAACCCGACCGCTGCTGGAGGGGAGTTTCCGCCACGCGGTATCCTGCCTTAAAGTCGACCCGTTGTAAGGGCCACAAAAAAGCCGGGTTTATCACCCGGCTTTTTATTGTCTCTGCGCAGCGCGTTATTCGCGCCACAGAATATGGCACAGCTTATGATCTTTCTCGCGGCAGAGCAGAATGCGCGCGAACACATCCGTAATGGGTTCGCCGTCCGCTTCCCCCAGACCAATCACCACTTCTGAAAAGAAGTCAGGATTGATATCGAAGTCCACATGCTCCTGCCACTCTTCTGACGGGTCGAACAGTTCGGCGCCGCCGCGCTCCTCAAATTGCAGGTTGAAAAGAATGATATCTGCCGGATCGAGGTTATCGCCTGCCAGTTCGAGAAAAATATCGTAGGCCTGTTCCAGCGTTTCATCTTCAGTAAGGCGATTATTTAAATCCATGGTCTTTCCCGTGCGCCCGCAGGCATTCAACATTTTCGCTCGTTTTACAGCAAAGGACTGAAGAAGTAAAACAGTCGTTCAACGATACGTTGCCACCAGGCGCGTTTAGACCAGCGACGCCCGTCCAGCAGGCGCGAGCGGGCGATATAGTCATCCTGCACGCAGGCGAGATCGCTGCCGAAGCCGGCGTCGTCCACAACCAGCGTGATTTCAAAGTTAAGCCACAGGCTGCGCATATCGAGGTTGACCGTGCCGACCATGCTCAGCTGCCCGTCTACCAGCACGCTTTTGGTATGCAGCAGGCCGCCTTCGAACTGATAAATTTTTACCCCGGCGTCGAGCAGTTCGGTAAAAAACGCGCGGCTCGCCCAGCCGACCAGCAGCGAATCATTGTGGAGCGGCACGATAATGCTGACATCCACGCCGCGCTGCGCGGCGGTGCAGATGGCGTGCAGCAGATCGTCGCTGGGCACGAAATAGGGGGTGGTCATAATCAGCTGCTCGCGCGCAGAGTAAACCGCCGTCAGCAGCGCCTGATGGATCATATCTTCGGGAAAGCCGGGACCGGAGGCGATAACCTGAATGGTATGGCCGCTCTCCTGCTCGAAGGGCATGATATTGCCGTTCGGCGGCGGCGGCAGGATGCGTCTGCCGGTTTCGATTTCCCAGTCGCAGGCGTAGACGATGCCCATGGTCGTCGACACCGGCCCTTCCATGCGCGCCATCAAATCGACCCATTGTCCTACGCCGGCGTCCTGTTTAAAGTAGCGCGGATCCACCAGGTTCATGCTGCCGGTATAGGCGATGTAGTTGTCGATCAGCACCACCTTGCGGTGCTGGCGCAAATCCATACGGCGTAAAAAGACGCGCAGCAGGCTAACCTTCAGCGCTTCGACCACGTCGATGCCGGCGTTGCGCATCATGCCGGCCCAAGGGCTGCGAAAAAAGGTGACGCTGCCTGCGGAGTCCAGCATCAGGCGGCAGTGTACGCCGCGCCGCGACGCGGCCATCAGGGATTCGGCGACTTCGTCCGCCAGTCCGCTTGGCTGCCAGATATAGAACACCATTTCGATATTGTGACGCGCCAGCTGAATATCACGGATCAGCGCCTGCATCACGTCGTCGGAGCTGGTCAGCAGCTGCAGCTGGTTGCCCTTAACGCCGGCGATGCCCTGACGGTTGCGGCAGAGCTGAAACAGCGAGCGCGCGACGTCGCTGTGCTCGGTGGCGAAAATATGACGGCACTGCTTTAGCTCATTCAGCCAGCGGGCGGTCGAGGGCCACATGGTGCGCGCGCGTTCGGCGCGCCGCTTGCCGAGATGCAATTCGCCAAATGAAAGGTAGGCGATAATTCCCACCAGCGGCAGGATGAAAATAATCAACAGCCAGGCCATTGCTGAAGTGACGGCCCGTCGCTTCATCAAAATTCGCAGCGTCACGCTGGCGATCAGCAGCCAGTATCCAAACAGCAGCAGCCAGCTGACAAGCGTGTAAAAAGTGGTCATGTAAGTGGACATCCCGTTCGCGCTTCGATGAGGGCAGTGTACGTGCAGACGTACAGCAACGAAACCCTTAATCGTTGAGCGTTATCGATAAGAGATCCGATTTGGCATTGCAGCGAAGATCTTTATAATGCGCCGCGTAAACGTAGCCAGAGAGGATGTGATGAGAAGAAGCAGAAATGAAGTTGCCCGCTGGAGAATGTTGCGTCAGGTAAAATTCCGCCGCGCCCGCTGGCTGGAATCGCAGTCGCGGCGTTATAAACGCATTCACGCCATACGCCATCAGCTCGCTCAGCAGCAGCGCCGCTCTATTCTGTTTATCACGCAAGACCTTTAACAAGCGGTTTTCATGGCCCGGGGCTTACAGGGCGGATGTCGCTTATAACATTTGATGCGAAGAAAAAACAGACGTTAAGAGAGAAAGGTGTTAAGGTGACGGCTCTTAAAACAGACAATGAAGGTCTTTATCTTAACGCTATCATTCAAATGCCCGGGCTGCCTCGGCCATCAATACCGCCTCTCCTTACATAACGTCACGCATAAAAATCCCCATGGCGCTGTATGCATATTTTGTAAATCTGCCATGAACGTCAGCTATCGGGTCGCTCCGTTTCCGGCATAACTGTCAACCTGCCGTTCTGCTGATGTCGGCATTAACGAACAGCGACAAGCGTTACTTAATCAAGTAAATGCCCCCGACAATCAGGCTGACGGATAATACGTGTACTAATTCGATCATTTTGGCTGCCCTCATCCTGAAATTTAATTTTCAGTCAAGGCCATTCTTCTGCTTTAGTCAAAAAATAGACGGGCTGCGGAAAGCGCATGACATAAAAGGATCACCTTTGCGTGTCCGGACCCTTACCCGACATTACTTTTTTTTATTACGCTGACAGCCGCCGGTCCTGCCAATCATTACTGCTGAATAAATTGTTAACTGCATCACATATTATTTAGCCTGTTGCATGCCAGGCTAAAGGCGTACGCATCATCTGATGAGGTTTCACTATCGGAGGAGGTTGTATGCTGACAGATCTGGAGGTAAGAAGGTGGGCATCGCTTATGCTGATAACCGCTTTGCGTGGCGATTTACGGGCAGAAACCGTTGCCCAGCATATAAGCTGTATGCGCCATCGTCATGGCTCTGAAGTATTTGAAGAGGTGCTGAAAGCGATGCTGATGGAAGCGGGACGTATCGGCCCGGGGCATTGCGATGGAAGCCTGTATCGCCCGGAAAGGAATTCAACAAAACCCGGCGTGTCGGCTTAGCGCTGTGGCAGACATGGCAAGATAACGTCATGAACGTCTAAAAGAACCGCCCCAGGGCGGTTTTTTTAGCGTTGCCGTTCGCTACGTGCCTTTATGGTTTCCGCTGCGCTTTTTTACCGATGATTCAGCTATGCTGGCGAACCCTCAAAAAGTGCGTTTAAAAGGTTTTACCGAAACCTGCTTATAAACGCCGGCAGCAATGTAGGGATCGCCCTCAGCCCAGGATTGCGCCGCTTCCAGCGAGGAAAACTCGGCGATGATCGTCGAGCCGGTAAAGCCCGCCGCGCCCGGGTCGTTGCTGTCTACCGCCGGCATCGGGCCGGCGACCACTAAACGTCCCTCATCGTGCAGGAGTTGCAAACGCGCCAGATGCGCGGGGCGCACAGATTGGCGTTTTTCCAGTGAATCAGCATTGTCTTCGGCATAAATGACGTAAAGCACGTTGGGACTCCCGTTAGTGCGTAAGTTTTGTCAACACGTTAAGGGATCGCTGATCGAAGTGCAAACGAAAGATAAAGCAGGAATTACGGAGCGCAAGATGGGTTAAAAGAGGCGAAGTTTCGACCGCGTCAGCCTGTGCTTATTGAAATTGATTGCTATTTGCATTTAATATTGGCGCTTCACTCTCTTAACACGATTGCTATGACGACGTTGACTACCTCTTTTCCAAAACGTGCGCCTGTTTCCGTACTGCTTTCCGTTGTGCTGCACGGTAGCGCCATTGCCGGGTTACTTTACGCCTCGTTTCATCAGGTTCTTGAGGTCCCGAAAGCGTCACAGCCGATCAGCGTAACCATGGTTTCGCCGGAAATACAGCCGCAACCGGCGCCTGCGGTACAGCCGCCGCCTGAGCCGGAACCGGTGGCAGAACCCACGCCGGAACCTGTGCCGGAGCCGCAGCCGGTTCCTGAGCCGCCGAAACCGGAGCCGGTGCCGATACCTAAGCCGGAACCGAAACCGCGGCCGAAGCCAAAACCGAAGCCGGAGAAGAAGCACATTCAGCCGAAACGCGAGGTGAAACCACGTCAGGAGCCGCGTCAGGAAGCTAACCCTTTCAAAAATGACGCGCCCGTCGCGCAGACCAAACCCGCTACCGCGCCGAACCCGTCGCTGGCGCCGAGCAAAACGGTCTCTGACGGCCCGAAAGCGATGAGCGTCAGTAAACCCTCCTACCCGGCGCGCGCTTTTGCCTTACGGGTGGAAGGGCGCGTGCGCGTGCAGTTTGACGTCGACAGCACGGGGCGGGTCGAGAATATCCGCATCCTCTCCGCCGAGCCGCGAAATATGTTTGAACGCGAAGTTAAACAGGCGATGAAAAAATGGCGTTACCAGAGCGGGCGCCCGGGACAGAACCTGACGATGAACATCGTCTTCCGCATTAAAGGCGGAACCAGTATTGAATAAGAGAAAGGCGGTCAATCGACCGCCTTTTTTATGCTTTGGTTTCTTCGCTCAGGTTCGCCTTATCCGCCGGAAGCGGCCGCGATTTACCCTCATTGTCTACAGCGACATAGATAAATACCGCTTCGGTGGCGCAGTAAGTTTGGCCAATTGGTTCCGATGAAACCTTCTTGATCCACACCTCCACGTTAATGGTCATAGAGCTATTGCCGGTGCGAATACAGCGCGCATGGCAGCTCACCACATCGCCGACGGCGACGGGTTTAAGAAATGACATGCCGTCGACACGCACCGTGACCACGCGGCCTTGCGCAATCTCTTTCGCCAGAATCGCGCCGCCCATGTCCATCTGCGACATCAGCCAGCCGCCGAAAATATCGCCGTTGGCATTGGTATCGGCCGGCATAGCCAGCGTGCGCAGCACCATTTCGCCTTGCGGCAGCTTACGTTTATCGTCCATCGCTTCCATTCTTCTGCAGGTGAGGGCGCAGTACGCCAGAATGCCCGGTTCAGGCCGGGCGAAAATTATTTTTCTTCTTGTTGCGGCAGCTGTCGCCAGATATACAGGCCGCTGAACAGCGTAAACAGCAGGGTCAGCGCGGTCAGACCAAACACCTTAAAGTTAACCCAAAACGCCTGCGGCAACCAAAATGCGACGTAAATATTCGCCAGACCGCAGGCGAAGAAGAAGATCGCCCAAGCGATGTTCAGACGGCGCCAGGTGCGATCGGGCAGCTGCAGCTCTTTGCCCAGCATGCTTTGAATCAGCGGCTGCTTCATCCACCACTGACTGTAGAGCAGCGCAAGGGCGAACAGGCTGTAGATCACCGTCACTTTCCACTTGATGAACTCATCGTTGTGGAAAACCAGCGTCAGGGTGCCGAAAACCGCCACCAGCACAAAGGTCACGATAGTCATCTTTTCCAGCTTGCGGTAAAGCACCCAGCTTGCGACCAGCGCCAGACCGGTGGCGACAATCAACGCGCCCGAGGCGACAAAAATGTCGTACAGCTTATAGAAAACGAAAAACACAACCAGCGGAAGAAAATCGAGTAACTGCTTCATATAAATTCCAGTCAGGACAGAATCGCAAAGCCTGCGCGCCAGCCTGCGCCGACGCGCGGACGCTTAACGTAACAGCATATAAAGCCGGTACAGATAGATAATCAGTATGGCGGAAACGAGATTGCCCAGCGCGTTCAGCACCACGGAAGCGACGTTAGCCGGCAATACCGACAGCGACGAGAAGAAAAACATCAGCACGATTTTCGCCAGCAGCCAGAGAATAATGGCCGGCGCGATCAGCCTGACGTTTTTCCACGCCATGCGCATACTGGCGCGCATAGCGCCGATAACGCCCATTTTTTCGCTCACCAGCATCACTGGCGCCAGCGACAGCAAAATCGCGAGCAGTACGCCGGGCAGCATCAGCACCATAAAGCCGATCTGCACCAGCAGGGTAATCAGGAAGGTCTGAATCAGCAGTTTGGGCAGCAGCGGCGCTGAGGCGCCGATAGCGCGCAGGGCGCTGACGCGCTGGCCGGCAGAGACCATAGGGATCAGGCAGAGCATGCCGCCTAACAACAGGGTATTGCCGATCAGCGCGGCGAAGGTGCCTGCCGCCGAGGCGCGCAGCAGAACCCGCTGCTGTTCCGGCGACATATTCTGCACCAGTTCAAACAGCGATGAAGCGCTCTCATCGCTCTGGCTCAGCAGCGAAAGCTGATCGGCGTCAGGCGTTAGCGCATGGCCGATAATGACCGTAATGAAAGAGGTCAGTAGCGACATCAGCAAAACAGTAACGAACTGATGGCGCAGAAAGTTTCCTGTGTCACGGTATAACGAGCTTGCCGTGATAAACATGTACACTCCTTGGATGGTACCGGGTTAATTAACCCGGCGATTGTACATGGTCTGGCCGGTCGCTGGCACCCGGACTTACATAACTTTCAGTAATCATTGTTAAAGCGGCGTGAAAAAGCGGCGGCAGGCCATAGCGCGCCCGCGCGCGATCGCAGGCTTCGTTGGCGATGCCGTTTTCGCCAGACATGCTGAATTCCCGACAGGGGGTCGGCCGCTGCGCATAGATGCCGCAGGAGACGCAGCCGCCGACTTCGCCCTGCAGCGCCACGCAGTGCGGCGCAGCGCTGTTGGTGCCGCGCATCGCGCGTAAAAACAGATTGAGCGGCTCGGTGAGCGCGGCAGGCACTGCGCCGCCGGCGTCGTCCGCTTCAGCCCAGTAAAAAGAGACGCGAAAATGGGCGCAGCAGGCGCCACAGGTCATGCAAGGATTGAAATTATCGCTCATTTGATCGCCCGCCGCTCCTGAGACTTCGAACCAAAATCACCCGAAAGCAAAAAAATAATCAGGCGGCATCGTTTCCGCAAGCACAATTTTTCAACATTGCCAGCTGACAAAACTGATCTAAATCAAGTGTTTGTTTATTAAGTCATTAAGCGGCAGGGTTCCGCATGATTTTTGGCAGAAATCGGGTTAGATCTTATTGCCGATAGATTCCTGAAAATTCCACATCGAAAAATAAAATACGCATTTTGACAAGGAGCAAGTATGAAACGGGCAACACTGGCTGCGGCAATGGCGCTGCTTCTACCGGGAATGGCGCTGGCGCACCAGGCGGGGGATTTCTTTATGCGCGCCGGCACCGCGACGGTTCGACCCACCGAAGGTTCAGACAATGTGCTGGGTATGGGATCGTTTGACGTCAGCAACAATACCCAGCTCGGTTTAACCTTCACCTGGATGGCGACGGATCATATTGGCGTCGAGCTGCTGGCGGCAACGCCGTTCCGCCATAAGGTTGGACTGGCGGCGACAGGCACGCTGGCGACGGTGCATCAGTTGCCACCGACCCTGATGGCGCAATATTATTTCCTCGACAGCCAGAGCAAGGTTCGCCCTTACGTCGGCGCCGGGATTAACTACACCACCTTCTTCGATGACGGCTTCAACCAGACCGGTCGCGCGGCGGGCCTGAGCGATCTCAGCGTGAAAGATTCCTGGGGCGTCGCCGGGCAGGTGGGGCTGGATTACCAAATCAACCGCGACTGGATGCTGAACGCTTCGCTCTGGTATATGGATATCGATACGGAAGTGAAATTCAAGGCGAACGGCCAGCAGCAGAATATCGATACGCGCATCGATCCCTGGGTCTTCTTCTTTGGCGTCGGCTACCGTTTCTGACGCGAAAAAAATAAGGCCGGTCAGACCGGCCTTATCTGTTTACTGCTTCGGTTTATCTCTGGCGTTACTTAATCTGCATATTGTTCGTGACCGACGTCACGCCCTGCACCCGGCGCGTCACCTCCACCGCGCGGCTGGCCATCTGCGGCGACGAGACGAAGCCGCTCAGCTGCACGCGGCCTTTAAAGGTTTCCACGTTGATTTCGGTTGATTTCAACGCATCGTCCTTCAGCAGCTCGGTTTTCACTTTGGTCGTGATAACGGTGTCGTCAATATAGCCGCCGGTGCCTTCCTTTGCCGGCCCCGGCGCACAGGCGCTTAGCGTCAGTGCCACGACCGCTGTCATCAGCGCGGCTGCGAGGACTCTGAATAATTTCATCGTTTTTCTCCCTGTCACAATCCTGGTTGCGCCGTCACCATAACGGCGCGTTTACAGTGTGGTGCAGAAGAAAAGAAATGTACAAATGCGGAAAGGAAAATAAGGGGAGCGGGCATGCCTTACCCCGGGGCAAGGCATGAGGCGATCAGCGGGTTCCCGCTTTCAGTCGGCTGACAAAGTCTTTCAGCTCAGCCAGCATGACGTCCGGCTGGTTATGATGGCGTTCTATGATCTTCACGATCGCCGATCCGGAGATCGCGCCGGCGGCGCCAGCGGCAATCGCTTCTTTCACCTGGCCCGGTTCGGAAATGCCGAAGCCCTGCAGCGGCGGAGCCGCATGATACTCACGCAGTCTGGTGATTAGATGCTGCAGCGGCAGGCTGGCGCGATTTTCTGAGCCGGTCACGCCAGCGCGGGAGAGCAGGTAAGTGTAGCCGCGGCCATGCGAAGCGATCTCGCGCAGCAGGTCGTCGTCGGCATTCGGCGGACAGATAAAAATCGGCGCGATGCCATGGCGCATCGCGGCCTGGCGGAAGGGCACCGACTCTTCGACCGGCACATCGGCGACCAGCACCGAATCCACGCCGACTTCAGCGCACTGCGCATAAAAATTGTCGATGCCTTTGCTGAACACCAGGTTGGCGTACATCAGCAGGCCGATCGGCAGATCGGGATACTTTTCGCGCACGGCGGCGAGCATCTCGAAGCAGTGCGCCGTCGTGGTGCCGCCGGCGAAGGCGCGCAGCGTGGCGTTCTGAATGGTCGGGCCGTCCGCCAGCGGATCGGAGAACGGGATCCCCAGCTCAAGCGCATCCGCACCGCCCGCCACCAGCGCGTCGATGATCTGCAGCGACAGCGCAGGCGTGGGATCGCCCAGGGTTACGAAGGGCACAAAGGCGCCTTCTTTGCTGGCCGACAGACGTTTAAACAGTCGATCGTAACGTTCCATCAGATTTCTCCCTTCGCTGTCAAAATATCGTGAACAGTAAAAATGTCTTTGTCGCCGCGGCCGGAGAGGTTAACCACCAGCAGCTGCTCTTTATCGGGGTTCTCGCGCACCAGTTTCAACGCGTAAGCCAGCGCATGGGATGACTCCAGCGCAGGCACGATGCCTTCGGCGCGGCAAAGCTGTTTAAAGGCCTCCAACGCTTCGTCATCGGTAATCGACACGTAATCCGCTCGGCCGATGCTGTTGAGATGCGCATGCTGCGGCCCGACGGAAGGAAAATCGAGTCCGGCGGAGATGGAGTAGGACTCTTCGATCTGTCCCTCGTCGGTCTGCATCATTGGCGCTTTCATGCCAAAATAGATACCCACGCGGCCATGCTTCAGCGGTGCGCCGTGTTCGCCGGTTTCGATGCCGTGTCCGGCCGGTTCGACGCCGATCAGACCCACCGAGGCGTCGTCGATAAAATCAGCGAACATGCCGATGGCGTTTGAACCGCCGCCGACGCAGGCGATCACCGCATCCNNTTTTTCGAGGATCTGCGCTTTAGTCTCTTCGCCGATCATGCGCTGGAATTCGCGTACGATAGTGGGGTATGGATGCGGACCGGCCGCGGTGCCGAGCATATAGTGTGCAGTTTCATAACTGCCGGACCAGTCGCGCAGCGCCTCGTTGCAGGCGTCTTTCAGTGTGGCGGAGCCGCTGTGAACCGGGATCACTTCCGCGCCCATCAGGCGCATGCGGAATACGTTCGGCGACTGCCGCTCCACATCCTTAGCGCCCATGTAAATGCGGCATTTCATCCCCAGCAGGGCGCTGGCGAGGGCGGAGGCGACGCCATGCTGGCCTGCGCCGGTTTCCGCGATGATCTCCTGTTTGCCCATGCGCTTCGCCAGCAACGCTTGGCCCAGCACCTGGTTGGTTTTATGCGCGCCGCCGTGCAACAGATCTTCGCGCTTCAGGTAGAGGCGGGTTTTGCTGCCTTTGGTCAGGTTGCGGCAGAGCGTCAGCGCGGTAGGACGACCCGCATAGTTTTTTAACAGATCGGTAAACTCAGCCTGAAATTCCGGGTCGCGCTGGGCGCTGACGAAGGCTTCTTCCAGCTGGCGTAAAGCCGGCATCAAAATCTGCGGCACATACATGCCGCCAAATTCGCCAAAATAGGGATTCAGTAACGTCATCTTCTCATCTTCCTTTTTCCGGCCCGCCTGCGGCAGGCCCGATAAATCAATAAGCGCGCAGGGTACGGAATACCGCCGCGAGTTTGCCGCTCTCTTTGATGCCCGGGGCCTGTTCGACGCCCGAATTGAAATCAAGGCCGACGCAGCCCAACTGCGCCGCTTCGACGCAGTTGTCCGCGCCCAGACCGCCAGCCAGCATGACATTGCGCAGATCTTGGCCCTGCAGCAGGCTCCAGTCGAAACGTTCGCCGCTGCCGCCGTTGCCGTTATCGAAAACGTAGCGATCGACGTGCGGCCAGTCGCGTGCAGGAAGCGCGGCACTGATGCTCATCGCTTTCCAGATCGCCGTCTGCGCCGGCAGTGCCTGACGCAGTTCCGCGACGTAAGCGCGCTCTTCATCGCCGTGCAGCTGCACCGCCGCCAGCTGTAGAGTTTCGGCTACCGTGACAACGTCACCGATGGCCGCGTTGCGGAAGACGCCGACATAGCGCAACGGCGCTCCGGTCATGATAACGCGCGCCTGTTCAACATCGATCCGCCGCGGCGAACCGGCGGCGAAAATCAGTCCGCCATAGATCGCGCCGGCGTCATAAGCCGTGCGCGCATCTTCGGCGCGGGTCAGGCCGCACACCTTGTTATCGCCCAACAGGACGCGGCGGACCGCGCTGTTTAGATCCGCTTCGCCCATCAGCGCCGAGCCGATCAGGAAGCCGTTGGCGAAATGGCTCAGTTCGCGGATCTGGGCGTAGCTGTCGATGCCCGATTCGCTGATCACCGTCACGCCGTGGGAAAGGCGCGGCGCCAGCTGGCGCGTGCGGTTCAGGTCGATAGAGAGATCGCGCAGGTCGCGGTTGTTGATGCCGACCACCTTCGCTTCCAGCGCAATGGCGCGTTCCAGCTCCGCTTCATTGCTTACTTCCGTCAGCACCCCCATTTTCAGGCTGTGCGCGACGGCGGCAAGCTGGCGATAGGCGTCATCATCCAGCACGGAAAGCATCAGCAGAATCGCATCCGCCTGATAGTGGCGCGCCAGATAAATCTGGTAGGGATCGATAATAAAATCTTTGCACAATATCGGCTGGGTCAGGGCTGCGCTGACGATTGGTAGAAAGTCGAAGCTGCCGTGGAAATATTTCTCGTCCGTCAGGACCGAGACCGCCGAGGCATAGTGACGATAAACCGCCGCAATCGCCGCCGGGTCGAAATCCTCGCGGATCACCCCTTTTGACGGCGACGCCTTTTTGCATTCCAGAATAAAGACGGTGCGCGCGCCTGACAGCGCGTCATAAAAGCTGCGCGAGGCGGGCTCGATATCATTCTGAAAGGAAATCAGCGGTTGCTGCGCCTTACGGGCTTCGACCCAAACCGCTTTGTCCTGAACAATTTTATGAAGTACGGTTTCCTGCATGCTTATCCCCTTGCTGCCAGAGCAACCACTCGCTCGTAAGCCTGACCACTGCGAATCGCGGCCAGCGCGCGCTGCGCATTTTCACGTAAATCTTCGTTGCCAAATACCTTCAGAAGCATCGCCACGTTAATGGCGACGGCTTCCTCATGCGCCTGTTGGCCTTTACCCTGGAGTAAACGGCTCAGAATGTCACGGTTTTCTTCCGGCGTGCCGCCCGCCAGCGCCTCTTTGGGATGAAAGCTCAGGCCGAAATCCTCCGGCGAGAGTTGATAGCTGGTGATTTCACCTTCACGCAGTTCCGCCACGTGCGTCACGCTGTGCAGCGCCACTTCATCCATGCCGCCGCCATGCACCACGGCCGCACGCTGATAGCCCAACACGCGCAGCGTCTGTGCGATCGGCAGCACCAGCTCCGGGCTGTAGACGCCGATCACCGCCAGCGGCGGACGCGCCGGGTTGATCAGCGGGCCGAGCATGTTAAACAGCGTGCGCGTTTTCAGCTGCTGACGTACCGGCATGGCGTGACGAAATCCGCTGTGATACTGGGGCGCGAAGAGAAAGCAGACGTTCAGCTCATCCAGCGCGCGGCGCGCCTGTTCCGCCGGCATATCGAGCGCGATGCCAAAGGCTGCCAGCAGATCGGAGGAACCCGACTTGCTGGAAACGCTGCGGTTGCCGTGCTTGGCCACCTTGAGGCCGCAGGCGGCGGCGACAAAGGCGCTGGCGGTAGAAATATTGATGCTGTTGCTGCCGTCTCCGCCGGTGCCGACGATATCCGCGAAGGCGTAATCGGGACGGGGGAAAGGCTTCGCGTCTTCCAGCAGCGCGGTGGCGGCGCCGGCGATCTCTTCCGGGCGTTCGCCGCGCACCTTCATGGCGATCAGCGCCGCCGCCAGCTGGGTCGGCTCAAGCTGGCCGGTAATAATGGCGTTGAACAGCTGATGACTCTCCGCCTGACTCAGCGTCTGCGCCTGATACAATTTTTCCAGGATAGGTTGCATAATCATGTCCCTGTTATTTCGCCAGCGCCCAGGCCAGCGTCTGCTCCAGCAGACGAGCGCCCTGAGTGGTAAGAATGGATTCAGGATGAAACTGGAAGCCGCAGACGCGGTCGGCATCGTGACGCACCGCCATCACCATGCCGTTGAAGCTGGCGTTTACCGTCAGCTCCGCCGGCGTGTTGCTGCCGACCAGCGAGTGGTAGCGCGCCACCGGCAGAGGATTGCTCAGCCCGGCGAACATCGCTTCGCCGTCATGGACGATCGCCGAGGCTTTGCCGTGCAGGATCTCTCCCGCCTGGCCCACCTGACCGCCATACTCCTCCACAATCGCCTGGTGGCCCAGGCAGATGCCGACGATCGGCAGGCGGCCGCGCAGCGTTTTAAGCAGCTCGGGCATGCAGCCCGCGTCGGCTGGCGCGCCGGGCCCCGGCGAGAGCATCAGCACTGGATTTTCCATGCTTTGCAGACGTTCGATCAGCGCGTCCGCCGGTACGTTGTTGCGATAGATCACCACGTTGTGGCCGAAGGCGCGCAGCTGATCAACGAGGTTATAGGTAAAGGAGTCGATATTATCGAGCAGCAGGATATCGGCCATCAGAAAATCTCCTTGCAGTGATGGGCTGTCGCGATGGCGCGCAGCACCGCGCGCGCTTTGTTGCGGCTCTCATCCGCTTCGGCCTGAGGGTGAGAATCAAGCACCACGCCGGCGCCGGCCTGGACGGTGGCGATGCCGTCTTCGACATAGGCGGAGCGAATAACGATGCAGGTATCCAGATCGCCGTGGGCGGTAAAATAGCCGACCGCGCCGCCGTAGCTGCCGCGGCGCGTGCCTTCGGCGCCGGCGATCAGCTGCATGGCGCGGACTTTCGGCGCGCCGCTCAGCGTGCCCATGTTCATACAGGCGCGGTAGGCGTGCAGCACGTCCAGATTCGCGCGCAGCTTGCCTACCACGCGCGATACCAGATGCATCACGAAAGAGTAGCGGTCAACCTTCGTCAGATCGGCGACGTAACGGCTGCCCGGTTCGCAAATGCGCGCCAGGTCGTTACGCGCCAGATCCACCAGCATCAAATGCTCAGCCAGCTCTTTGTGATCGGTGCGCATCTCCAGCTCGATGCGGCTGTCGAGATCGCGATCCAGCGAACCGTCCGCATGACGGCCGCGCGGACGCGTACCGGCAATCGGGTAGATTTCAATCTGGCGCGAAGCGGCGTCATACTTCAATGAACTCTCCGGCGAGGCGCCGAACAGGGTAAAGTCGCGGTCCTGCATAAAAAACATGTAGGGGCTGGGATTGCTGTTTTTCAGCGTATCGTAAGCGGCCAGCGGCGACGGGCAGGGCAGTGAGAAACGGCGTGACGGCACCACCTGGAAAATTTCGCCGATGCGAATCGCGCCCTGCATACGGCGCACCACTTCGCAATATTCCTCATCGCTCTGGTTGCAGCTTAGCGTCATCTGCTCAACCGGCTGGACCGGCAGCGCCGGGGAGGGCTGCGTCATTTGGCCATGCAGCTGCTCGATACGTCCTTGCAGGCGTTGGAATTCGCTGGTGGAAGGAGCGAACAGGCTGGCCTGCAGGCGGGCGCTGCGCGTCTGATGGTCGATCACCAGCAGGGTTTCCGCAAGATAGAAGCAGTAATCGGGACAGCGCTGATCGTTCTGCAGCGCGGGAAGGGTTTCGAATCCTGCCACCAGATCGTAAGCAAAGAGACCGCCGAGCAGCATCGCTTCGCGCTCATCAACAGGCGTGTTGACCAGTTGCGGGATCAGGCGCAGCGCGTCGAACACCGACAGCGCCTGCAAGCGCGCATCCTCATCATGCACCCCTTCGACCGACGGAAAGCGCAGCGTCCGGCCGTCGGGACGCGCTTCGATCGTCACGTTTTGCGGCAGCGCGGCGTCCAGCAGCGGCAGCAGCGCGCGGCCGTTTTCCGACAGCGCTTGCAGCGTCACGCAGTCGCCGAGCGCGGTGATGCGCAGCGCGCTGTCGACAATCAGCAGGCTTTTCAGGTTGCGCTTGCTGTCGATGTCCGCTGATTCCAGTAGCAGGGTTGCCGGTCGTGCGCCGCATAACTGATGAAACACTGCGGCCGGATCTTCGCGATAGGGCGCGTCGCCGGTGATTAACTTCAATGTAGGTTTCGCATTTGGCATGATGAATTCTCTGAATTTCGCTCAAAAAAAAGCCCGCTTGTCGGCGGGCTGGGGTATCTGCACAGTGCTTACGCTAGTTGTGCGCGACCACGTCGCCCGGATTCGGGAGAAGCGCGCCACCAACCATTGATCAGCATAATAGAAGCAGACATGTTGAGATACCCGTTGCGTGTGAACTTGTGTACTAGTTAACGGGTTCGGGCGGGAAAAGTCAATACTCTTTTTCACTTAGTGGCAAAATCGTTATGATGCCCGCCAGATTGTTTTCCAGCGGGAGTTACCTTGACGGAAATTGCACGTTTTCCTGTTTACGATTTACACAGCCATACGCAGGCTTCCGACGGCCTGCTCACGCCGGAGGCGCTGGTGCAGCGCGCCGTTGCGATGCGCGTGGGGGTGCTGGCGATCACCGATCACGATACGGTCGCGGGTGTGGCGGCGGCGCAGGAAGCGGCCGCGCGCCTGGCGCTGCCGCTGAGAGTGATCGCCGGGGTCGAAGCCTCGACGCTGTGGGAAAATCATGAGATCCATATTGTCGGGCTGAATATTGATACCGATCATCCGGCGATGGTGAGCTTCCTTGCGCAGCAGGGCGAAGCTCGCCAGGCGCGCGCGGAGCTGATTGCGGAACGGCTGGCGAAAGCGCAAATCCCCGATGCGCTGGCTGGGGCGCAGCGCCTCGCGGCAGGCGGCATTCTGACCCGCGGCCATTTCGCCCGTTTTCTGGTGGAAGCAGGCAAGGCGGACAATCTTGCGCAGGTTTTCAAAAACTACCTGGCGCGCGGTAAAACCGGCTATGTGCCGCCCCAATGGTGTACAATTAAACAAGCCATTGATGCGATTCATCATTCCGGCGGTTATGCTGTACTGGCGCATCCTGGTCGCTATGGACTTTCAGCGAAATGGCTGAAGCGTCTGATCGCCTTTTTCAAAGAAGAAGGGGGCGATGCGATAGAGGTCGCGCAGTGTCAGCAGGCGCCAAATGAACGTAGCCAGCTGGCGCAGTATGCGCGCGACAACGGGCTGGCCGCCTCTCAGGGTTCCGATTTTCACCAACCCTGCCCGTGGATCGAGCTGGGCCGCAAGCTCTGGTTGCCGGGCGGCGTCGAACCGATCTGGAAACGTTTTCCGGCCATCTGTCCGGCTGCCAGCGACACGGCAGAGTGATATGAGGTTTTTATGAGTCAACTGTTTTATATTCATCCCGATAACCCCCAGCCGCGCCTGATTAATCAGGCGGTGGATTACCTGAACAAAGGCGGCGTCATCGTCTATCCGACCGACTCGGGCTATGCGCTCGGCTGTCGGCTGGAAGAAAAAAACGCGCTGGAGCGTATCTGCCGCATCCGTCAGCTCGACGGCGGCCATAACTTTACCCTGATGTGTCGCGATCTGTCAGAGCTGTCGACCTATTCTCATGTCGATAACACGGCGTTCCGTCTGATTAAAAACAATACGCCCGGCAGCTACACCTTTATTCTCAAGGCGACCAAAGAGGTGCCGCGCCGGCTGATGAACGAAAAACGTAAAACCATCGGCCTGCGCGTGCCGTCGAATCCGGTAGCGCTGGCGCTGCTGGAGGCGCTGAACGAGCCGATGATGTCGACTTCTCTGATGTTGCCTGGCAACGACTTTACCGAGTCGGACCCGGAAGAGATCCAGATGAGCATCGGCAAACAGGTCGACCTGATCATGCACGGCGGTACGCTCGGTCAGCAACCGACCACAGTGGTTGATCTCACCGACGACGTACCGGTTATCGTGCGTGAAGGGGTAGGCGACCCGCGCCCCTTCCTGTAATCGTTACGGTCAGGCGCCCACCGCCGGCGTCTGGCCGATGTTATGCAGCAGCCAGTTTTTGAAATCGGCGTAGGGAATATAGAGCGAAACATCCTTCATGATCACTTTTCCGCTGCGTCGATTTTTAATTTCGCCGCTGTAACCGACAATCACGCCGCCCAGGGTTTCATCGCGATTATAAACGCCGCCGCCGGACATTCCCTGCACCACTCCGGCATTAGACGCCATGGCTAAACAGGGGCTTTTATTCCAGCTGTTGCGAATAGCGGTACGGCCTAAATTGACGCCGGAAGATTCAACCGGCATCGCGGAAATAAAACTGTAGCCGTACATCTTTATCGGATCGCCGATTTTGCTGCTGCGGAATTTAGCCAAAGTAGCCGCGCTGTTTTTGTGGTAAATAATGGCCAGATCGCAATAAGGATGATAAGCCTTAACGCGCTGCACGGCATATTTCGCGACGTGCGCAGCGGTAAGACTATATTCAGGCGTAATGGGGATGCTGGTGCCAAGCGTACCCAGGCCCAGAATGGTCGGGATGCCGGTCAGGCTCATATCGACGTGCTGCATCGCAGTACGGCTGTACTCGGTATGGCCTACGGAACAACCGCTTAGCGCCAGTGCGGACAGCACCGACAATAATGGCAGTTTTCTCATGATATTCATCTTTAAATGGCATGTCTGAAAATCCCTGGTGAAGATTTATGACATGCAATACAAGCTCGTCCTTAAGCGGATTGACGCAGCATCCGTTTTACGCCGGCTGTTTTTAATAAAAATGAAATGTCTGTAAAGAGTAAATATTTTGAAATATTGGTGTTGAACCTTTTCTAATAACAACGCTAAAACTGTAGATTGCCGAAAAAATTCTACACAGATTCTGCCAGCAGGCAATTGAAAGAGCGTTTGTTTTGGCTAAATACTGCCTAATATAAGGAGTTAATTCAATCTGCGGTGAATAAAATCTGAATATTCCTTTTTAACGCAGCAAAGATGATTACTTAAACTGAATGGTCAGGATAAAATGTCGTGAAACTATGCAAAGGTAGGTTATGCTATCAACCTTAATGTTTTCTTTAGTGTGCAATGCTGCTTAACTGCTTTTCGCGTCGTACGGCTTGCATGAAACCGCTTATTCTAACAAGAGTTTTTATTATCCGGCAGAGAGATTTGAGTTATTTCCCAATCGGCGCAAATATGGATAAAGAAACAATGCGCAACATTTAAATTAAATATTTTTAACTAATTTAATGCAATTCACTGACAGCTGTTTCTGCGGCGACGGAATTGCGTGAACGCCGCGCCGCGGTAGCCCGCTATCTGGCCAGCTATTTCGGGGATGAAAGCGGCCGCAGGAAAACCTGTCCAGACAATCGCGGAGTGGTGTAGAATAGCCGGTCTGCCCGCTTTTGCCGACGCACCGGGCGACGGCAAGGCCGATTATCTGGTCAGGGGCTGGTAATCCCTGAAATACCCGTCCATTACCACGACGCCTGTGAAGGCGACAGTGAGGCTGCTCAATGAGCGAAAAATTACAGAAAGTATTAGCGCGCGCCGGTCACGGCTCGCGTCGCGAAATCGAAACGATGATTTCCGCAGGTCGTGTTAGCGTGGATGGCAAACTGGCCACCCTGGGCGACCGTATCGAAACCGATAAATCCCTGAAAATTCGCATCGACGGACATCTGGTCTCTATCGCCGAGTCCGCGACCGAAGTCTGCCGCGTGCTCGCCTATTACAAGCCGGAAGGCGAACTCTGCACGCGCAACGATCCGGAAGGGCGCCCGACGGTCTTCGATCGTCTGCCGAAACTGCGCGGCTCGCGCTGGATTGCGGTCGGCCGACTCGATGTCAACACCTGCGGTCTGATGCTGTTCACCACTGATGGCGAACTGGCGAACCGTTTAATGCATCCGAGCCGTGAAGTTGAACGTGAGTATGCGGTGCGCGTATTCGGTCAGGTCGATGATGACAAAGTGCGTCAGCTCAGCCGCGGCGTGCAGCTGGAAGATGGCCCGGCCGCGTTCAAAACCATTAAGTTCGGCGGCGGCGAAGGGATAAACCAGTGGTTCAACGTGACCCTGACCGAAGGACGCAACCGTGAAGTGCGCCGTCTGTGGGAAGCGGTAGGCGTGCAGGTCAGCCGACTGATCCGCGTCCGTTACGGCGACATTCCCTTGCCGAAAGGGCTGCCGCGCGGCGGCTGGATGGAGCTGGATCTCGCATCGGTAAACTACCTGCGCACGCTGGTAGAGATGAAAGAAGAGACCGTCACCAAGCTGGCGGTCGAGAAGGATCGTCGTCGCACCAAGGCGAATCAGATCCGTCGCGCCGTGAAGCGCCACAGCCAGGTGAGCGGCGCGCGCCGCAGCAGCGGCAAACGCAGCTAATCCGTTTACGCAGCCGTTTCGGCGGCTGCGTCACCTCTTTATTACCAGTCAATTCCCTGCTGCGCCTGAATGCCCGCGTCGAAAGCGTGTTTCACCGGGCGCATCTCCGTTACGGTATCCGCCATCTCCAGCAGCGTACGATGACAGCCGCGTCCGGTAACGATCACGCTTTGCTGGGCGGGTCGCTGGTTCAGCGCGGCGACCAGCTCGTCCAGCGGCAGGTAATCCATGCTGACCATGTAGGTAATCTCATCCAGGATCACTAAATCGAGGGCGGGATCGGCCAGCATGCGTTGCGCATGGCGCCAGACGGCTAAACAAGCGTCAGTATCGAGCTGACGGTTTTGCGTCTCCCAGGTAAAGCCGGTCGCCATGACCTGAAACTCCACGCCGTGCTGCTCCAGCAGGTTACGCTCCCCGTTCGGCCATTCGCCCTTAATAAACTGAATCGCTCCCGCTTGTTTGCCGTGGCCGACAGCGCGCAACGCCGTACCGAAGGCGGCGGTGGTTTTGCCTTTGCCGTTGCCGGTAAATACCATCAGGATGCCGCGCCGCTCGGTCGCCGAGGCGATGCGCGCGTCGACCTGCTCCTTCAGACGCTGCTGCCGTTGCTGATGACGTTCTTCGCTCATTATTCCGCCGGCCCCGGTTTTCTGCCCGGCTGCGCGTCGAAGCTGATGCCGGTTTTGCGGCGGCTGTCGTCGCCCATCAGATAAAGATAGAGCGGCATCAGATATGCCGGCGTTTTCAGCTTGTTGGCGTCCTCTTCCGGGAAAGCGCTGGCGCGCATTTTCGTTCGGGTGCCGCCAGGATTGATGCAGTTTACCCGCAGATGGCGGTTTTTGTATTCATCAGCCAGCACCTGCATCATTCCCTCAGTGGCGAATTTCGATACGGCGTAGGCTCCCCAGCCCGCGCGGCCTTCGCGGCCGACGCTCGAGGTAGTGAACACCAGCGAGCCGGCGGCGGATTTCAGCAGCAGCGGCAGCAGAGCCTGAGTAAGAAAAAATGTCGCGTCGAGGTTGATTTTCATCACCTGTTGCCATACCTGTGGATCCAGCTCAGCCAGCGGCACGATCTCGCCCAGAATGCCGGCGTTGTGCAGCACGCCGTCGAGACGGGGGATCTGCTGGCCGATCGCCTCCGCCAGCTGTCGGCAGTTTTCCGGCGTGGCGCTGGCGAGGTCGAAGGTAAAGCTGCGCGCCGGACGTTTGTTCATCCGGGCAATGGCCAGCTCAACCGCTTTGAGTTTATCCGGGTTGCGTCCCAGCAATATCACTTCGGCGCCGTACAGGGCGTAGGTAATGGCCGCTTCGCGGCCGATGCCGTCGGAAGCACCGGTAACAAGGATGATGCGGTCGGTGAGCAGATCGCTTTTCGGTTGATAGTGCACAGCGATATCCTTTAGCGAAGGTTTTAAGGGTTTTTTGGCTTTATGCCTGATTTCCTTCTCAGGTGCAATCATCGGCAGGCGCATTCTGTGCCGGACGATGGCATTTCAGGCGACGAATGTGCGTGAAGCCGGTAAACTAGCGCACTGGCTCTAATTCTCTGTTTAATAAGGCGGCGGAATGGATTTACTGTTTCATTATGGATTATTTCTGGCGAAGGCGGTGACGGTCGTGGTCGCGATTGCGGCAATTGCCCTCATTATTATTAACATCAGCCGCCGCAAAGGCGGCCAGAGCGGACAGCTGCGGTTGAGCCATCTGGGCGACGACTTTCAGAAAATGAAGGAAGATTTGCTGCTGGCGAAAATGAAGCCGCATGAACAGAAGCTGTGGCTGAAACGACATAAAAAAGAGGAAAAAGAGAAAGCGAAAGCGGAGAAGCGCCAGGCGAAGCAGGGCGTAACCTCCCAGACGAAACCGACGCTGTTCGTCCTCGACTTTCACGGCAGCGTCGACGCGGCGGAAGTCGCCTCGCTGCGCGAAGAAGTTTCCGCCGTGCTGGCCGTGGCGACGCCCGGCGACGAAGTGCTGCTGCGTCTGGAAAGCCCGGGCGGCGTGGTGCACGGCTACGGCCTGGCGGCTTCGCAGCTGCAGCGCCTGCGCGACCACGGCTTGCGCCTGACGGCCGCGGTGGACAAAGTCGCCGCCAGCGGCGGCTACATGATGGCCTGCGTGGCCGATCGCATTGTGGCGGCGCCGTTTTCTATTATCGGCTCTATTGGCGTGGTGGCGCAGATCCCCAACTTCAATCGTCTGCTGAAACGCAATGATATTGAGGTTGAGCTGCATACTGCAGGCCAGTACAAACGGACGCTCACCATGTTCGGCGAAAACACCGAAGAGGGTCGGGAAAAGTTCCGTGAGGATCTCAACGAAACGCACCTGCTTTTTAAAGATTTCGTGCAGCAGATGCGCCCGGTGCTGGATATCGACGAGGTCGCGACCGGCGAATATTGGTTTGGTCGCCAGGCGCTGGAGAAAAAGCTGATCGATGAGATCGGTACCAGCGATGAATTGATTATCCGACAGATGGCGGCTTATAACGTGTTGGGCGTGCGCTATGCGCGGCGTAAAAAAATGATTGACCGCGTCACTCACAGTATGGGGAGCGTAGCGGAACGGCTGATTCTTAAATTATGGCAGCGCGGCGATAAGCCGCTGCTGTAATCAAAAGCCCGGCTCTGGCCGGGTTTTTTATTCCGGGCAAAACTGCGTTAAACGCGACGGCGGCGGTAAAGCGATAAAATAATCATGGCGTTTACTTACCGACCGGGCAGCGATTTCCAGCAT
Source organism: Enterobacteriaceae bacterium UBA2655 (assembly GCA_002359495.1). Classification (GTDB taxonomy): domain Bacteria; phylum Pseudomonadota; class Gammaproteobacteria; order Enterobacterales; family Enterobacteriaceae; genus Pantoea; species Pantoea superficialis. The sequence goes on along the minus strand of DENB01000071.1, from coordinate 42,619 downwards.
AGCGCGGCGTAAAAGGGCTGGGGTTCACTTGATCTTCGGACCGCTTCTTTTTTGACAGAACGGCAATCCTTTCTATATTACATGCCGAATCTTGCGCGCTTATTCCGGATTCATAGCAGGAAAAGTGGCGAAAGATTAAACAGAATGCTAATTAAGTTGCGTAACGAATTTTATCAGGTAGAGTGTGGGCGATTCGTAATTCAGGGAGATCACGCCAGGATGCGTGATAATGTCAGATGGAAAACCCGCTTCTAATCAAAAAGTTGCAGAATTTAATGCAATCTGACCTGAGATTGACCCCGCAGCCTTGAAAAGCAAAAGAGGCAGAGCAATATTGAACCCGAAGGGTTTTAGGGCATCTAATCCACTCCCGTTTATCAGGACGTTTTCATTAGGTAAAGGTTAATATGGGTAAAGCACTCGTCATCGTTGAGTCCCCGGCAAAAGCCAAAACAATCAATAAATACCTTGGCAGTGACTACGTGGTGAAATCCAGCGTCGGTCATATCCGTGATTTGCCGACCAGTGGTTCAACCGCTAAAAAGAGTGCGGACGGGGCAAACGGCAAGGCCGTCAAAAAAGGTAAAAAAGATGAAAAGGCGGCGCTGGTCAACCGTATGGGCGTCGATCCCTGGCACGGCTGGAAAGCGGACTATCAAATTCTGCCGGGCAAAGAAAAGGTGGTCTCCGAGCTGAAAGCGCTGGCCGCCAGCGCCGACCACATCTATCTCGCAACCGACCTTGACCGCGAAGGGGAAGCCATCGCCTGGCACCTGCGCGAAATCATCGGCGGCGACGACAAACGCTTCAGCCGCGTGGTGTTTAACGAAATCACTAAAAACGCTATTCGCCAGGCGTTCGAACAGCCGGGCGAACTGAATATCGATCGTGTGAACGCCCAGCAGGCGCGACGCTTTATGGATCGCGTGGTGGGTTATATGGTGTCGCCGCTGCTGTGGAAAAAAATCGCGCGCGGTTTATCCGCCGGGCGCGTGCAGTCTGTCGCCGTGCGTCTGGTGGTCGAACGTGAACGTGAAATTAAAGCGTTCGTGCCGGAAGAGTACTGGGAGCTGAACGCGGCCCTCACCACGCCGAAAGGCGACGATCTGCCGATGCAGGTCACGCATCAGGGCGATAAGGCGTTTCGTCCGGTAAACGGCGAACAGACCCAGGCCGCCGTGGCGCTGCTGGAAAAAGCGCGCTATGAGGTGGTGGATCGCGAAGATAAACCGACCAGCAGCAAGCCGGGCGCGCCGTTCATTACCTCCACACTGCAACAGGCGGCGAGCACCCGCCTCGGCTTCGGCGTGAAAAAAACCATGATGATGGCGCAGCGTCTCTATGAGGCGGGGCACATTACCTATATGCGTACCGACTCTACCAACCTGAGTCAGGACGCGATCGCCATGGCGCGCGGCTACATCGATAACAATTTTGGTGCGAAGTATCTGCCGGAAGCGGCGAATACCTACGCCAGCAAAGAGAACTCGCAGGAAGCGCACGAAGCGATCCGTCCTTCCGACGTCAACGTCGCGGCGGAGCAGCTCAAAGATATGGAAGCCGACGCGCAAAAACTTTATCAGCTGATCTGGCGCCAGTTCGTCGCCTGTCAGATGGTGCCGGCGCAGTATGATTCCACCACGCTGACGGTAGCGGCGGAAGATTTCAAACTCAAGGCGAAAGGCCGCACGCTGCGTTTTGACGGCTGGACGCGCGTAATGCCCGCGCTGCGCAAAAATGATGAAGACCGGACGCTGCCGCCGGTCAACGTCGGCGACGCGCTGAGTCTGCAACAGCTGACGCCGAGCCAGCACTTCACCAAGCCGCCGGCGCGCTTCAGCGAAGCGTCGCTGGTGCGTGAGCTGGAGAAGCGCGGCATCGGCCGTCCTTCTACCTATGCCTCAATTATCTCGACCATTCAGGATCGCGGTTACGTACACGTTGAAAACCGCCGTTTCTATGCCGAGAAGATGGGCGAAATCGTCACCGACCGGCTGGAAGAGAATTTCCGCGAGCTGATGAACTACGATTTCACCGCGCATATGGAAGACAGCCTTGATCAGGTAGCAAATAATCACGCGGAATGGAAAGCGGTGCTCGACCACTTTTTCGCTGATTTCAGTCAGCAGCTTGAGCAGGCGGAAAAGGATCCGGAAGAGGGCGGAATGCAGCCCAACCAGATGGTGCTGACCTCTATCGACTGCCCGACCTGTGGCCGTAAAATGGGCATTCGCACCGCCAGCACAGGGGTTTTCCTCGGCTGTTCGGGCTATGCCTTGCCGCCGAAAGAGCGCTGCAAGCAGACCATCAATCTGATCCCGGAAAACGAAGTGCTGAATGTGCTGGAAGGCGACGATGCGGAAACCAACGCCCTGCGCGCCCGCCGTCGCTGCCAGAAATGCGGCACCGCGATGGACAGCTATCTGATCGACAATCAGCGCAAGCTGCATGTCTGCGGCAATAACCCGGAATGCGACGGTTATGAGATCGAGCAGGGCGAATTCCGCATCAAAGGTTATGACGGCCCGGTGGTCGAGTGTGAGAAATGTGGTTCCGAAATGCACCTGAAAATGGGACGTTTCGGTAAATACATGGCCTGCACCAACGACGATTGTAAAAACACGCGTAAGATCCTGCGCAACGGCGAAGTTGCGCCGCCGAAAGAAGATCCGGTACCGCTGCCGGAGTTGCCTTGTGAAAAATCGGATGCCTATTTTGTTCTGCGTGACGGCGCAGCAGGGGTTTTCCTTGCCGCGAATACCTTTCCTAAATCACGCGAAACCCGTGCGCCGCTGGTGGAAGAGCTTCAGCGCTTCAGCGATCGTCTGCCGGAAAAACTGAAATATCTGGCGCAGGCGCCGGCGACCGACCCGGAAGGGAACAAAACGCTGGTGCGTTACAGCCGTAAAACCCGTCAGCAATACGTCTCTGCGGAAAAAGAGGGCAAAGCGACCGGCTGGTCAGCGTTCTATATTGACGGCAAATGGCAGGAAGCGAAAAAATAACGCGCTGAGATATTTCTTCCTTTTATAAAGGCCAGCCGTCGCGCTGGCCTTTTTTATTGCCTTATAGCGAAAAGTTCTACTATCACTTCGATAATGGTATAGTGGTTATAGCGTTAGCGATTCCCTGCGCAACGCCTCCATCCACTACATCGCATCCCCGTCAATGCGGGCACACGCCATCGGGGAAACGCGACTCTGTAGCCTCACCGGGATAGAAAATTATGAAATTGCAGCAGTTGCGCTATATCGTTGAAGTCGTTAACCATAACCTGAATGTTTCTTCAACGGCCGAAGGCCTCTATACCTCTCAACCCGGCATCAGCAAACAGGTGCGCATGCTGGAAGATGAACTCGGCGTGCAAATCTTCGCCCGCAGTGGGAAACACCTCACCCAGGTGACGCCGGCCGGCGAGGAAATTATTCGCATTGCGCGAGAAGTGCTGTCAAAAGTGGATGCAATAAAATCCGTCGCCGGGGAACATACCTGGCCCGATAAAGGCTCCCTCTACGTCGCGACCACTCACACTCAGGCCCGTTACGCCTTGCCGGGGGTAATTAAAGGTTTTATCGAACGTTATCCGCGCGTCTCTTTGCATATGCATCAAGGCTCGCCGACGCAAATCGCCGAGGCGGTTTCCAAAGGCAATGCGGATTTCGCGATTGCCACGGAAGCGCTGCATCTTTATGACGATCTTATCATGCTGCCGTGCTACCACTGGAACCGTGCCATCGTCGTCACGCCGGACCATCCGCTGGCGGGAAAAGCGCAGGTCACTATCGAGGAGCTTGCAGAATATCCGATCGTCACCTACACGTTCGGCTTTACCGGACGCTCGGAGCTGGATACCGCCTTTAATCGCGCTGGATTAACGCCGCGCATCGTTTTTACCGCCACGGATGCGGACGTAATCAAAACTTATGTGCGGCTGGGGTTAGGCGTTGGGGTGATCGCCAGCATGGCGGTCGATCCGCTTTCCGATCCCGACCTGGTGCGTATTGAAGCATCAGAAATTTTTACCAACAGCACCACTAAAATCGGCTTTCGCCGCAGTACCTTCCTGCGCAGCTATATGTATGATTTCATTCAACGCTTTGCGCCGCACCTGACGCGCGACGTGGTGGATACCGCAGTGGCGTTACGCTCCAATGAGGACATTGAAGCGATGTTTAAGGATATAAAGCTGCCGTTTAAATAGGGTCTGAATACCTTATTCAAGATATCGGGCCGCGCTTGCGGCCTTTTTTATGGCTACCGGGTTAGAACCAGCAGTAGCTTGAAAGTTTTGATGATTTTCTTGTAAATGAAACATGGGTCACATGTTTTATCATTGTTATTAATTTGATGAGAATCAGTACACATTTTTTTGCTTGTCGCTTTGCGTCATCCCAGGAATATTCCCATACTCCAGTTAAGCGTTAAGACGGAACCTGACGCAGCGGGGATGTATAAGAGAGGCTTAAATTATCGATGGATCTAATATTTTTTTAAGACAAATTGCAAAGGTAACTATTTAAATATCAATGTTATTGAGTGTTCAAATAAATTCATGTTTCAACGAGACGTTGATAAATAGAGTTAATCGTTTTACTCAATAAAAATAACTGGATTTCTGGCCTTATTGAGTTTAGGATTCGTCCTAAATCTTGATTGATGTTAACAATTGTTTTATTGAGAGTGATTATCAAAAACTATGGCTACGAGAATAACTGTACAACCGGAGTTTTCGGCTAAAAGCATCAAGGCAAAACGTACTGGCAACATGCGTCGTAAAGCCTGGTTAACTGTTTTTGCTGCATCAGCGCTCTTCTGGGTCGTTGTGGCATTCATGATTTGGCGTATGTGGGGTTAAACCATGTGGGCAAACACACTCAGCAGTAAACAGCCTTTATCGGCGCGTCGCATCAATGCTCGTTCCTGCAAGGGTAAAGAGAGCGCGGTGAAAGGTGACAACGTCAAGATTCCGGATTCATGGGAACTGAGTGAAAAACAGCGCCATTTCATTGAGTCTCTCATGGACCCGAAAAGTAAATAAGCTTTACGCAGTTTGCTCCTTCTTTATAACTCTTTCTTTTTGCCGGACTATTCTGGCGGGCATATTAAAAGCCCTTCTCACCACTCAGCATAAAAATGGTGTCGTCAACATTGCGTTGAGGATGAGCCGTACCTTTTTGTCAGCCAATTTACGGCGGGAGTGAATACAATGAATATCGTTAAAATGTCCTGGTTTAGCGTTTACGCCTTTTCTTTTACCTTTTGGACCGCTGCCGTCTGGATCGTTCTCTGATCTGACCCCTTCGATATTGCTGAATGCCTCGCCTCGTCCGCGGGGCATTTTTGTTTACAGCCTCTGCCTCTTGTAATCAAAACGTTAACAAAATTGTGGTCTATCTTTAACATAAACCTTGTGCCCACAGAGGTTATGTCAGATTACGATAAAAAGGAGGAGCTATGTCGTCGTTAACCTTGCACGAACAGAGTCTGGACACACTGGAGGTGAAAGCGCAGAAGTATCGCTTCTATAGTCTGCCGCGCGCGGCTCAGCAATTGGGAAATATCGACCGCTTGCCTAAATCGCTGAAGGTGCTGCTGGAAAACCTGCTGCGCTGGCAGGATGGCGATTCCGTTACCCATGAGGATATTCAGGCGCTGGCGGACTGGCAAAAAACCGCGCATGCCGATCGTGAAATCGCTTACCGTCCCGCGCGCGTTCTGATGCAGGATTTTACCGGCGTGCCGGCGGTAGTCGACCTTGCCGCGATGCGTGAGGCCGTGAAACGCCTTGGCGGCGACGTAGAAAAAGTCAACCCGTTATCGCCAGTCGATCTGGTCATCGACCACTCGGTGACGGTAGATCGCTTCGGCAATGATGATGCCTTTGAAGAGAACGTTCGCCTCGAGATGGATCGCAACCATGAGCGTTACGTGTTTCTGCGCTGGGGACAGAAGGCGTTCGATAAATTTCGCGTCGTGCCGCCCGGCACCGGCATTTGTCATCAGGTGAATCTGGAATATCTGGGGAAATCGATCTGGCATGAAACCGGCGACAACGGCAGCGAAGTGGCTTATCCCGATACGCTGGTCGGCACCGATTCGCATACCACCATGATTAACGCGCTGGGCGTGCTGGGCTGGGGCGTTGGGGGGATTGAAGCGGAGGCGGCCATGCTCGGCCAGCCGGTTTCGATGCTGATCCCCGACGTGGTCGGTTTTAAGCTTACCGGAAAACTCTCTCCCGGCATTACCGCTACCGATTTAGTGCTGACCGTCACGCAGATGCTGCGTAAGCACGGCGTCGTCGGCAAGTTCGTCGAGTTCTATGGCGACGGCCTGGCGGATTTGCCGCTGGCGGACCGCGCAACCATCGCCAATATGGCGCCTGAATATGGCGCGACCTGCGGCTTTTTCCCGATTGACGAGGTGTCGATTGGCTATATGACGCTGACCGGACGCGAGGCGGAGCAGGTCGAGCTGGTTGAGGCCTATGCGAAAGCGCAGGGCATGTGGCGTAACCCCGGCGACGAGCCGATGTTCACCAGCACGCTGGCGCTGGATATGAGCGAAGTAGAATCGAGCCTGGCGGGCCCCAAACGTCCTCAGGATCGCGTCGCCCTCGGCGATGTGCCCGCAGCCTTCGACGCCAGCAACGAACTGGAAATCAACCATGCGCAAAAAGCGCATAAAACGGTGAGCTACACCGACAGCGACACCGGATTAACCCACGAACTGGAAGATGGCGCAGTGGTAATCTCCGCGATTACGTCCTGCACCAACACCTCGAACCCAAGCGTCCTGATGGCCGCCGGGCTGCTGGCGAAAAAGGCGGTTGAGCGCGGCCTGAAGCGTAAGCCTTGGGTTAAAGCTTCGCTGGCGCCGGGATCGAAAGTGGTTTCCGACTACCTCGCGGTCGCGCGGCTGACCTCTTATCTTGATACGCTGGGCTTCAATCTGGTCGGCTACGGCTGCACCACCTGCATCGGCAATTCCGGCCCGCTGCCTGACGCCATCGAAAGCGCCATCAAGCAGGGCGATATCACCGTCGGCGCGGTACTCTCCGGCAACCGTAACTTCGAAGGACGCATTCATCCGCTGGTGAAAACCAACTGGCTCGCTTCGCCGCCGCTGGTGGTCGCCTATGCGCTGGCGGGCAACATGAAAATCAATTTGCAAACCGATCCGCTCGGCAAAGATCGCAGCGGCAAGTCGGTTTATCTGAAAGATATCTGGCCAACCCCGGAAGAGATTGCCGATGCGGTGCAGATGGTCACCAGCGACATGTTCCATAAAGAGTATTCGGAAGTGTTCGACGGCACGCCTGAATGGCAGGAGATCAAAGTCAGCGAAGCGGCAACCTATGACTGGGATGAAGGCTCGACCTATATTCGTCTCTCACCCTTCTTTGACGATATGGAAAAAGAGCCGAAGCCGATCAAAGATATTCATGGCGCGCGCATCCTGGCGATGCTCGGCGACTCCGTTACCACCGACCACATCTCGCCAGCGGGCAGTATCAAAGCGGAAAGCCCGGCAGGACGTTATCTGCTGGCGCACGGCGTGGAGCGCAACGACTTTAACTCCTACGGCTCGCGTCGCGGCAACCATGAAGTGATGATGCGCGGCACTTTCGCCAATATCCGTATCCGCAACGAAATGGTGCCGGGCGTAGAAGGGGGCTATACGCGACATATCCCCAGCGGAGAGCAGCTGGCGATTTACGATGCGGCGATGAAGTATCAGGCCGAGGGCGTGCCGCTGGCGGTGATTGCCGGTAAAGAGTACGGTTCCGGCTCCAGCCGCGACTGGGCGGCGAAAGGTCCGCGCCTGCAAGGCGTTCGCGTGGTGATCGCCGAGTCATTCGAACGTATTCACCGCTCCAACCTGATCGGAATGGGGATCCTGCCGCTGGAGTTTCCACAGGGCGTTACGCGTAAAACGCTGGGGCTGACGGGAGATGAGCGTATCGACGTGGCCAATCTTGGCGCGTTGCAGCCGGGCTGCAAGGTAACGGTGACGCTGACGCGCGCGAACGGCCAGTCAGAAACGCTGGAAACACGCTGCCGCATCGACACCGGAAACGAGCTGACCTATTACCGCAACGACGGCATTTTGCACTACGTTATACGCAACATGCTGACCTGATAAAACAAAGCCGGGATTTCCCGGCTTTTGCTTTTTATTCTTTCGGTAGCAGATGGCCCATCTTGGCCGCTTTGGTATCCAGGTAGTGCGCGTTCTTCGGATTGCGTCCCACCACCAGCGGCACGCGTTCGACAATATTGATGCCCGCTTCGCTGAGAATTTCCACCTTGCGCGGGTTGTTGGTCAACAGGCGAACCTCGTTGACGCCCAACAGCTTGAACATATCGGCGCACAGGGTGAAGTCGCGCTCGTCGGCGGCGAAGCCCAGCTGGTGATTCGCTTCTACCGTATCGTAACCTTTATCCTGCAACGCATAGGCGCGGATTTTGTTCAGCAGACCGATATTGCGGCCTTCCTGACGGTGGTAAAGCAGCACCCCGCGGCCCTCTTCGGCGATGGCGGTCAGCGCCGCTTCCAGCTGAAAACCGCAGTCGCAGCGCAGGCTGAACAGGGCGTCGCCGGTCAGACACTCCGAATGCACGCGCGCCAGCACCGCGCTGTTATCGCTGATATCTCCATAAACCAGCGCGACATGATCATGGCCGGTTGCCAGTTCTTCAAAACCTACCATCAGGAAATCTCCCCATGGCGTTGGCAGTTTGGCTTCTGCCACCCGTTTAAGCTGCATGTGACTCTCCAGAACCTTCAGAGGATGCGCTATCATCATGATAGCGCACAGGCCAGCATGGCCTGACAAAACTGGCCTCATTGTGCCACAACTCGCAACGGGCTGTTAATCTGTCAGAGCGATTGCAGCAATAAAGCCTTTTTATCCCGGTTTCGGCTGGTATGTTGCTATTTTTTAAGTCAAAATTAATTGCCATGGTTTGAACGGGCAGGAGAAAAGGAAAATGGATGTTTAAAATTGCGCAACGTATCACGCTGGGCGCGTTGCTGTTGCTTATCATGCCGGCGGGCGTCTGGCTCTCCGGCTGGCAATGGCAGCCGGGCGAAAGCGGCAGCGTACTGAGAGGCTTTTACTGGGTCACCGAAACCGTGACCCGTCCCTGGGGCGCGTTGACCAGCCTGTCACTCAGCGCCTGGGTTCTGTGGTGCCTGCGCTTTCGGCTTAAGCCCGCCATCATGCTGCTGATCATCATGAACGGCGCGATTCTGACCGGGCAATATACCAAATCCTGGCTTAAGGAGCAGGTGCAGGAGCCGCGCCCTTACGTCATATGGCTGGAGAAAACGCACGGCGTCGATGAAGACACCTTTTACCGCCTGAAGCGTTCAGCGCGCGGCGAGATAGTCTCCGCCTTGCTGGCCAGCGATACGCGGCTTCCCACCTGGCTGAAGCAGCACTGGGCTTTTGAAACCGGCTTCGCTTTTCCCTCCGGCCATACGATGTTCGCCGTTAGCTGGGCGCTGCTGGCGATAGGGCTGCTCTGGCCGCGGCGTCACATCAAAACCATCGTTCTGCTGTTCGTCTGGGCCAGCGCCGTGATGGCCAGCCGTCTGCTGCTGGGCATGCACTGGCCGCAGGATTTAGTGGTGGCGACGTTGATATCGGGACTGCTGGTGACGATCGCCACCTGGCTGGCGCAGCGTTTCTGCGACCCTTTAACGGTGCCGCCCGACGAACACAAAGAGATAAGAGAACGGGAATTATGATTGTAAAGCGGCGTTTGATCCCCATATTGTAAGAGCTGTCAGCGTAAAGCCCCGATTTGCAGCCATCCGGGAAAGCAGCATCTTTACGCTTTTTTTGGCATAATTTATCTGGATAACCTCACAACAGGATGCACTGTGAAATATTTGCTGATCTTTTTAGTGGTTTTGGTCATTTTCATTATCTCCGTCACTTTAGGCGCGCATAACGATCAGATCATCACCTTCAATTATCTGCTTGCTCAGGGCGAATTTCGTATCTCCACACTGTTGGCTGCGCTGTTCGGCGCGGGTTTCATTCTCGGCTGGGCGATTTGCGGTCTGTTCTGGCTGCGCGTCCGCGTGTCGCTCGGCAATGCGCAGCGCAAGGTCAGGCGTTTACAAAACCAGATCGAACAGGGCAACGCCGCTGTCTCTTCTGCAAACGCGCCAGCCAGCAGGGAATAACCTCTGATGTTAGAACTGCTGTTTCTGTTACTTCCTGTCGCGGCGGCCTACGGCTGGTATATGGGCCGACGTAGCGCGCAGCAGGACAAGCAACAGGAAGCGAACCGTCTCTCGCGCGAATATGTGGCCGGCGTCAACTTTCTTCTCTCCAACCAGCAGGATAAAGCGGTCGATCTCTTTCTCGATATGCTGAAAGAGGACAGCGGCACGGTAGAAGCGCATCTGACACTGGGAAACCTTTTCCGTTCCCGCGGCGAGGTGGATCGCGCGATTCGTATCCACCAGTCGTTAATGGAGAGCGCCTCGCTCAATTATGAGCAGCGTTTGCTGGCGGTACAGCAGCTTGGCCGCGATTACATGGCGGCCGGCTTATACGATCGCGCCGAAGACATGTTCAATCAGCTTACGGATGAAACCGATTTTCGCATCGGCGCGCTGCAACAGCTGCTGCTTATTCATCAGGCCACCAGCGACTGGCAGCAGGCGATCGACATCGCCGAACGTCTGGTGAAGCTGGGCAAAGAGAAGCAGAAAGCGGAAATCGCGCACTTTTACTGCGAGCTGGCTTTACAGGCGATGAGCAGCGACGACCTTGAACGCGCCATGGGCCTGTTAAGAAAAGGCGAGGCGGCAGATCGTCAGAGCGCCAGGATCTCCATCATGATGGGACGCATTTTGATGGAGCAGAGCGAGTACGCCAAAGCCGTCGAGCGCCTGAAACGCGTGTTGGATCAGGATAAAGAGCTGGTCAGCGAAACCTTGTCGATGCTGGAGCTCTGCTACCAGCGGCTCGACCAGCCGGGCGCCTGGGCCGAATTTCTTCATCGCTGCGTGGAAGAGAATACCGGCGCGGCGGCGGAGCTTTATCTGGCCGATATTATCGAAGAGCAGGAAGGGGCGGAGGCGGCGCAAAATTACATCAACCGTCAGCTGCAGCGCCATCCGACCATGCGCGTTTTCCATCATCTGATGGATTTTCACCTGCATGAAGCGGAAGACGGGCGCGCCAAAGAGAGCCTGATGGTATTGCGCGACATGGTCGGCGAGCAGATCCGCACTAAACCCCGATATCGCTGCCAGAAGTGCGGCTTTACGGCGCATGCGCTTTACTGGCACTGTCCTTCATGCCGCGCCTGGTCATCCGTAAAACCGATCCGGGGACTTGACGGCCAGTAACGGCTGTCATTTCCGGTCTGCTCCGTTGCGCTTACTAGTTACAACATACTTAATAAGATAATAAAACAGCTCACCTGAAGCACGCGGCAGGCCAACGCTTTGCAGGATGAATCATTGGCAGTCGCCGCAGACGGCGGGTAGAATGCTTGCCGTTTGCCCATCGCGCCTGTAACGGGCGCCAACTGCCGAGGAAATTTCATGCCTTCACTCCAAACCGTGACCGCTTCTCCTGTTCTGGTGGCGCTGGACTACCACGAGCTCGATCGCGCGCTGGCGTTTGTCGACCAAATCGATCCGCAAAGCTGCCGGCTGAAAGTCGGAAAAGAGATGTTTACCCTGTTTGGCCCGTCGCTGGTGAAAACCCTTCAGGCGCGCGGCTTCGACATTTTCCTCGACCTGAAATTTCATGACATTCCCAACACCACCGCGCGCGCGGTGGCCGCTGCGGCGGACCTCGGCGTCTGGATGGTTAACGTTCACGCCAGCGGCGGCGCGCGCATGATGAACGCGGCGCGCGAAGCGCTGGTCTCTTACGGATCCGACGCGCCGATGCTGATTGCCGTCACGGTGCTGACCAGCATGGACGACGACGATCTGAAAGGGCTCGGCATTGCGCTCACCCCTGCGCAGCAGGCTGAACGCCTGGCGCGTCTTACCCGGGAGTGCGGCCTTGACGGCGTCGTCTGTTCCGCGCAGGAAGCGGCGCATTTCAAACAGCAGCTGGGGCAGGAATTTGCGCTGGTCACGCCGGGTATTCGTCCGGCCGGCAGCGAGGCGGGCGACCAGCGCCGTATTATGACCCCGCAGCAGGCGAAACAGGCAGGCGTCGACTATATGGTTATCGGCAGGCCGATTACCCAGTCCGCCGATCCGGCGGCTACGCTGAAATCAATACTCGCCAGCTTACAGGAGGCGTAATGCGTCAGGATAATCCTCTGGTTTACTCAACGGAAAGCGGCCGTATCGCACAGCCGCAGGAAAAAGCGGAGCGTCCGAAAGGGGACGGCATCGTACGCATCCAGCGCCAGACCAACGGACGCAAAGGTAAAGGCGTCTGTCTGATCAGCGGCGTCGATCTGGATGACGAGGCGCTGGCTAAGCTGGCGGCGGAGCTGAAGAAAAAATGTGGCTGCGGCGGAGCGGTAAAAGAGGGCGTGATTGAAATTCAGGGTGACAAACGCGACCTGCTGAAAAGCCTGCTGGAGGCGAAAGGGATGAAGGTTAAACTGGCGGGCGGTTAAGACGAGATCGGGCCACAATGTGGCCCGATGGATGTAGATGCGCTGCGTAAAGCCAAAATTTCTTTTATCGTGAATCAGTTATCAGTGTACCTGATGACCGATAATGCCGCCCACTGCCGCACCGCCGACGGTGCCTAATCCACTACCATTGGTCAGAACCGAGCCGCCAATCGCGCCGGCGCCCGCGCCGATCGCGGTGTTACGATCGCGTTTAGACCAGTGAGAACAGCCGCTCAGGGCAACGACCAGAGTGGTAGCCAGTACTGTTGCAGTGATTCGTTTCAACGTTGTTGTCATAAACTTCTCCTTAGTTATTCGCAGAGGCAACCCCTCAAGTATAGAAGGTCTGCTCTGATTTTCTCACCCGGCAGGAACATAACGGCATCGCTTCCCTAAGACGCGAATAATGCTAGCCTTTATCGGCGCGCCATTTTCGCTCGGGCGGGTAACAATCGCGCACGGACCCTGGAACAGATCCGCAGATTGCTGCAAATAAGTCTACGCGCTGGCGCCCGATTCAGGAGGTGGAAAACTCTCAATCTGGCGCGCAATTTTCCATTTACAGCCAGATTCGGCCGCTTTTACAGCCATTCCTTCCATAACGCTCTCTCCGGCCTTCACGTGAAAATGATCGGATCACGGTTATCAGGAGAATCATCTCATGCTGGAAGAACTGAAGCAGCAGGTGCTGAAGGCCAATCTCGATTTGCCGCGTTATCAGCTGGTCACGTTTACCTGGGGCAACGTCAGCGCGGTGGATCGCGAACGCGGGTTGTTGGTGATTAAACCTTCGGGCGTCAGCTACGATCAAATGCAGTGCGACGATATGGTGGTAGTGGAGCTGGAGAGCGGCAGGACCATCGAAGGGGATAAAAGGCCGTCGTCCGATACCGCCACCCATCGCGCGCTCTATCTCGCCTGGCCGCAAATCGGCGGCATTGTGCATACGCACTCCCGCCACGCCACTATCTGGGCGCAGGCCGGCCGTGCTATTCCTGCCTGGGGCACGACGCACGCCGACGACTTCTATGGTGAAATTCCCTGTACCCGCGCGATGCGTGATGAAGAGATCCAGCATGATTATGAATGGAATACCGGTCAGGTAATTATTGAAACACTGGCGCTACGCGACATCTCTCCGGAAACCCTTCCTGCGGCGCTGGTCAACGCTCACGGTCCCTTTGCCTGGGGACGCGACGCGGCGGCGGCGGTACATAGCGCCGTGGTTCTGGAGGAGGTGGCTTATATGGCGTTGCATACACAACAGCTTCAGCCTGGTTTGCCTCCCATTCAGCAAAGCCTGCTGGATTTGCATTATCAGCGCAAGCACGGCAAAGATGCCTGGTACGGTCAGAAGTGATTCGTTCCTGTCGCCGTTTATCTGAAGAGAGCCTGGCGCTCTCTTTTTGCTGGTATGGCGACGCCTCTCAAAATTATGAAACTTTGATTTTTAAAATTAAAACGCTGTTTTAATAAATGCCAGAGATCACTTTTTTCTTTTTTAGCGCGCGTTAACTTGTCGATCCCCCCTTCGGGCCAGCCGAAACTTTCAGGATCAGCAGAGGTGATACCGCTATGCATATCAAACGTGCGATAGATAAAATTCCCGGCGGCATGATGCTGGCGCCGTTATTCATCGGCGCGCTTTGCCATACCTTCTCCCCGGATGCGGGCAAATACTTCGGTTCTTTTACCAACGGGCTGATGAGCGGCACGGTGCCGATTCTTGCCGTCTGGTTTTTCTGCATGGGCGCCTCCATCAAGCTCAGCGCGACCGGCGCCGTCCTGAGAAAGTCGGGCACGCTAGTGGTGACCAAAATTGCCGTGGCCTGGGTAGTGGCAGCCGTCGCCGCCCGCGTAATGCCGGAGAATGGGGTACAGGCAGGGATTTTCGCTGGGCTGTCGACGCTGGCGCTGGTCGCTGCGATGGACATGACCAACGGCGGCCTCTACGCCTCGATCATGCATCAGTACGGCTCTAAAGAGGAAACGGGCGCTTTTGTGCTGATGTCGCTGGAGTCCGGTCCGCTGATGACGATGGTGATCCTCGGCACCGCCGGCATCGCCTCTTTCGAACTACATCTGTTTGTTGGCGCGGTTCTGCCTTTCCTGGTCGGGTTCGCGCTTGGCAATCTCGACCCGGAACTGCGCGATCTCTTCGGCAAAGCGGTTCATGCCTTGATTCCGTTTTTCGCCTTCGCGCTGGGTAATACCATCGATCTCTCAGTCATTGCGCAAACCGGGCTGCCGGGCGTGATGCTGGGCATCGCCGTGATTATCGTGACCGGCATCCCGTTAATTCTCGCTGACCGGTTTATCGGCGGCGGCGACGGCACAGCGGGCATCGCCGCCTCCAGTACCGCCGGGGCGGCGGTCGCGACGCCGGTGCTGATCGCCGAGATGATCCCGCAGTTCAAACCGATGGCGCCGGCGGCGACGGCGCTGGTGGCGACCTCGGTGATCGTCACCTCGGTTCTGGTGCCGATCATTACCGCGCTTTATTCAAAACGCGTTAAGCGTGCCCATGTTGTCCTGGACCAGCGCGCGGCGATCAAGTAAGTCAGCTAATCAATCCCCGACCCCTGTGTCGGGGATATCTCTGTATTTTACTATATAAATCAATCTCTCATTTGGTACGGCTTCACTCTGGATTACGCTGATGTGGCGTAGAACGCATCAATTAAACAGAGGATTGAATTATGTCAGTTATTAACCAGCCTACCTGCAGATTATTCACCGAAGCCGGACAAACCACCCAGCTGGTGGCCTACTACGAGGAGGGGCGTCACACCATGTGGATGCTGCTGCGCGCGCAGCCGCGGCCCAGTTTTAATCATGAGTTGATCGAGGAGATCATGAACCTGAGCTATGCGGCGCAGCGCTCCGGTCTGCCGATCGATTTTTGGGTTACCGGCTCGCTGGTGCCGCAGATGTTCAACGCCGGCGGCGATTTGCGCTTCTTCGTTGAGTGCATCCGCAACGGACGGCGCGAGGCGCTGCGCGCCTATGCGCGCGCCTGCGTAGACTGCATTCATTCGGCGGCCAAAGGCTTCGACACCGGCGCAGTCACGCTGGCGATGATCGAAGGCAGTGCGCTGGGCGGCGGCTTTGAGGCGGCGCTGGCACATCACTTCATTCTGGCGCAGAACAACGCGCGTATGGGCTTCCCGGAGATCGCCTTCAACCTGTTTCCCGGCATGGGCGGCTACTCGCTGGTGGCGCGTCGCGCCGGAATGAAGCTGGCGGAAGAGTTAATCTGCGAAGGGGAGTCGCACAGTGCGGAGTGGTATGAAACCCGAGGACTGGTGGATAAAGTTTTCCAGCAGGGGGAGAGCTACCGCGCCACGCGCACCTTTATCGATACCTTGCGGCCGAAGCTGAACGGCGTCAGAGCGATGTTGAAAGCGCGTCAGCGCGTGCTGCAGCTCTCACGCGCGGAGCTGATGGACATCACTGAAGATTGGGTGGATTACGCCTTTACGCTGGAGCCTAAAGATATCGCCTATATGGAGCGTTTGGTGCAATTGCAAAACCGGCATAGCGCAGCGTTGCGCAAAGCCGGTTAATATCGGGAAGTAACGCTATACGCGGGCAGGATGCTTAGCCAGCCAATGCCCAAACTGCTCGGCGGGCATTGGTTTTGCGTAGTAATAGCCCTGACGGCCGTCCACGCCGCTGTTAATAACGAATTTCTCCTCTGACTCGGTTTCGATGCCTTCGGCGATCACCTGCAAATCGAGCGCCTTGGCCACCGCGACGATAGCCCGCACCAGCGACTGCGAAACGGGCCGCTGATTCACATTGCGGATAAAGCTTTGGTCGAGCTTGATGGCGTTAATCGGCACGCGCGCCAGCTGTGACAGCGAAGAGTAGCCGGTGCCGAAATCGTCCAGATGAACCTGAGCGCCCAGCTCCTGAAACTGCTTCATCAGCGCCAGCGCCTGCGCCTCGTTCTCAATCAAACAGCTCTCCGTCAGCTCAATATCGATCGGACTGGTTTCCAGATTGCTCTCCGCCAGCGCCTGCTGCAGATCGCTGTAAATGCTCTGGTCGATCAGCTGGCGCGCCGAGACGTTGACCGCCACGCGCAGATCGATGCCTTCGCCGCGCCACTGGATAATCTGTCGCAGCACGTTCAACATCACCCAGCGGCCGAGCGGAACGATCAGGCCGGACTCTTCCGCGTAGGAGATAAAATCGCCCGGCGGCACCAGGCCGCGCTCCGGCGAGTGCCAGCGCACCAGGGCTTCCGCGCTGCGCACGACGCCGTCGCGATCGATTTTAGGCTGATAGAAGACGATCAGCTGATCCAGCTCCAGCGCCTTGCGCAGGTTGGTGTCCAGCCATAAATATTCAAATACCCGCTGATTCATCTCGCTAGCGAAGACGCAGAATTTTCCCCGTCCGTTCTCCTTGGCGTGATACATCGCGGTATCGGCATTTCTAATCAGGCTGTCACGATCGTCGCCGTGCGCCGGGGCGAAGGCGACGCCAATAGAACAACCGCTGTAAACCTCGATCAAACCGATGCGAAATGGCTGACGCAGACGCTCCAGAATACGTGAAGCCATCGCTTCCAGCTCCGCCTGGCTGGTCTGTTCCGCCAGTACTACGAACTCATCGCCGCCCAGACGGGCCAGCGTCTGGTCTTTGCCCAGACAGCTTAAGATCGCGAGGGAAACTGCCTGCAGCAGCTGATCGCCGAACATATGGCCGTAGGCGTCGTTCACTTTTTTGAAATTATCGAGATCGAGGTAAACCACGCCGGTCTCACTGTCGCCTGCCTGTTCAAGCGCCAGGCTGATTTGCTGATGGATCGCGTTGCGATTAGGCAAACCTGTGACGGTATCAGTATTGGCGAGCACCCGCAGGCGTTCCTGAGCGCGTCGCTCTTCAGTTATGTCCGTACCTGAACAGATGAGGAAAATTTCATTTTTACCGCTGCCGCTGTGAACGAACTTATTACGAAACAGAAAGAGTCGCTGGCCCTTTTTGGTTTTGACCCAGCGCTCCACTTCATAAGAGTTGCCGTCGCGAAAGAATCCGGCGATGTTGCGACGCGAGGCGGCGGCCTCCTGCTTGGTCATAAAAAGCTGAAACACGTTGCGGCCGATAACTTCCTGCTCTTTCAGACCGGTGTACTCTTCGCTGAGCCGGTTGAAACGCTGAATGTTGCCGCGCTGATCGAGGATCACGATCACCGAATTCGCTTCGGAAACCACCTGCTCGGCAAAAGAGAGTCCCAGCGTCAAATCGCGCGCGACGGAAGAGGTATCGCCCCAGGCGGAGGCGGTGCCCGCCCAGCTCGACTGGTTGACCTTGCGGCCGACGAAATGCATAGGCACCCTATCGCCGCGCAGCGAAAGCGTCAGGTTAATGCTGGAGGTAATCACCGTCATGGAGCGCAGCAGGCTGGCCTGTGCGGGGGTGAGCGGTACGGCGAGATTGGTGTGCGCATTCTCATCCTGCGCTAAATGCAGAGCATCGCTGTCCGTGCTGAGACGCCAGTGCGGGCTGGCGGTACCAAACAAGGTATACAACAACGTTTGCCCTTGTTCATCGGTCATGAAAAATTCCTCCGGGGGAATGCTCTGCAGGTGGTATCTCATTATTTTAGCAACAGTATTCATCATCGGATGTCAGCACAAGACGCCTGCGGCATTTATTTTTTCTTTGCGCGAAAAATGGCACAAAATGGCCTCGCGACGACGCGACGCTTTCGCTAACCCGCCCTGGCCGCAGAGGTGACGACTCGCCTTTAGGGGTGCAATAAAAAAACGCACCTTACTCCGCTGGCGCGCAACGTTTCGGGTGCAGGTTTATCGCGCGTAAGGCCGCGCTAAGCTTTCATCAGCACGGGCATTTGCCCAGCTTGCCCGCCTTGCTCGGGAAACGCGCCTCCAGGCAGTAGCGATGGAAGTCGCGCTCGCTCATCGGCGCGACCTCAGGGTGCCGCAGCCGCATATGCCGCAGGTAGTTGCGGTAATCCTGAACGCCCACCATCAGGCGGAAGCTCTGCTGCACGCCGCGCCACAGGGCGCGCCAGCGGAAACCGCGCGGCGCCTGCGGGGTCTGCGGATAACAGGCGCGTATCTGCCAGCCGCCGACCGGGCGAGCGGCGCGCCGCACAAAATCAGACATGGCGAGCCTCCTTGCGCAGCGATACTTCCGCTTCATGAATGGTCGGCACCTCGCTCTTCAGCGCACGGCGGATAACGAAAAACGCGGCGATCAGCATAGTGACGGCGACCAGCATAAAGAATCCGCACAGCACGGCGTTGATCTGGTTGCTGAACACGATAGTCTGCATATCCGCGACGGTTTTGGCCGGCGCGATCACCACGCCGTCCGCGATGCCCTTGCGGTACTTATTCGCTTGCGCAGGAAACCGATGGCGGGCTTCTCATGAAATATTTTTTGCCAGCCGGCGGTCATCGAGGTGATAAACAGCCAGAGGGTCGGCAGGATAGTCACCCAGGCATAACGCTGCTTTTTCATTTTGAACAGCACCACGGTGCCGAGGATCAGCGCCATCGAGGCGAGCATCTGATTGCCGATGCCGAACAGCGGCCAGAGGGTATTGATGCCGCCAAGCGGATCGACCACGCCCTGATAAACGAAAAAGCCCCAGCCGGCGACGGCCACCGTGGTGCCGGCCATATTGCCGAACCAGGAACGGTTATTCGCCAGCGAGGGCACCACGGTGCCCACCAGATCCTGGACCATAAAGCGGCAGGCGCGGGTGCCGGCATCCACAGCGGTAAGAATAAACAGCGCTTCAAACAGAATGGCGAAGTGGTACCAGAAGGCCATCATGGCGCGGCTGTTAAACACGTCGGTGATGATATGCGCCATGCCGACGGCGAACGTCGGCGCGCCGCCGGCGCGGGAGAGAATAGTGCCTTCGCCTACGTCGCGCGCGATGCCGCTCAGCATCTCCGGCGTCACCACAAAGCCCCAGCCGTTAATCACCTGCGACGCGTTCTCCACCGTGGTGCCGATCAGCGCCGCCGGCGCGTTCATGGCGAAATAGACGCCGGGATCGATCACCGAGGCGCAAATCAGCGCCATGATCGCCACGAACGACTCCATCAGCATCGCGCCGTAGCCGATAAAGCGAATATGGCTTTCGCGCTCCACCAGTTTAGGCGTGGTGCCGCTGGAAACCAGCGCGTGAAAGCCGGAAATCGCGCCGCAGGCGATGGTGATAAACAGGAAGGGGAACAGCGCGCCGGAGAAGACCGGGCCGCTGCCGTCGATGAAACGCGTCACGGCGGGCATTTTCATGGCTGGCATGGCGAACAGAATGCCGATCGCCAGGCCGATGATCACGCCGATTTTCAGAAAGGTGGAGAGGTAATCGCGCGGCGCCAGCAGCAGCCAGACCGGCAGCACCGAGGCGACAAAACCGTAAATCACCAGCACCCAGGTCAGCGAGGTGCCTTTCAGGGTAAAGAAGGGGCCCCAGAAGGGATGTTGCGCGATGTCGCCGCCGTAAATAATCGCCGCCATCATCAGCACGAAGCCAATCACGGAGACCTCGGCGATTTTGCCCGGACGCAAAAAGCGCATATAGACGCCCATAAACAGTGCGATGGGAATGGTCGCGGCAATGGTAAACAGGCCCCAAGGGCTGTTCGTCAGCGCTTTCACCACTACCAGCGCCAGCGCCGAAAGAATAATGATCATCACGCCCAGCGCGCCCAGCATGGTAATCACGCCGGCGAAGGCGCCCAGCTCCTGGCGCGCCATCTCACCAAGCGAGCGGCCATCACGGCGGGTGGAGATAAACAGCACCAGAAAATCCTGCACCGCGCCGGCGAACATCACGCCGACCAGAATCCAGATGGTGCCCGGCAGGAATCCCATCTGCGCCGCCAGAATCGGCCCGACCAGCGGTCCGGCGCCGGCGATAGCGGCGAAATGATGGCCGAACAGCACCCATTTGTTGGTCGGAACATAGTCGAGCCCGTCGTTATGACGCTCCGCCGGCGTACGGCGGCGATCGTCCAGCTCGAAAATGTTGCGCGAGATAAAAAGGCTGTAAAAGCGGTAAGCGATGCTGTAACAGGCGACGGCGGCGATGACCAGCCAGACGGCATTGACCTGTTCGCCGCGGCTGAGAGCCAGCATGGCAAAGGCAAAAGCACCGAGAAACGCCACTGCTAACCAAATAATGCCGGTTTTGACGTTGTTCATTACTGACTCCTTGTTGGACCAGAATAAGAGGCTCTAAGGCAACAAGTTAAAAGTAATGTAATAGATTGTTAGGGAAAGTGTTTCTATGGAGAAGTGTGAAGCGGGAAGCAAATTTAACGGTTGGCGGGAAGGGCAAAAAAAGCGGGATAAACAGCGTTATCCCGCAGAGTTTTATGCTCAGGCGGCAGGACAGGCCACGACGCTGCGCGTTTCCATGCGCACTTCGGCGATGGTAACCTCAATAACATCCGTGACGCGATAAATGATTTCGCCTTTGATCTGCACGGTGCCGTTTTCCTGGCTGCAGACCAGCTCGTCGCGCACCGCATGAATGAACGGCGCAGGAATAAAGGCGACCGCGCCGTTCTCCTGCAGACGAACGCGCATGCCGCCGCGCGAGACATCGATAATCTCGGCGCTGAACTTACGATCGCTGCCGGCGGCAGAGGCGAGGTAACGGGCGTAGAGCCAGTCGCCGACGTCGCGTTCCGCCATGCGGTTCAGACGGCGACGTTCGCTCATGGTCAGCGTCAGCGCATCCTGCGGACGGGCGATGGTCTCACCGCGGATCACCGCTTTCAGCAGACGGTGGTTGATCATGTCGCCATACTTACGGATCGGCGAAGTCCAGGTCGCATAGGCTTCCAGCCCCAGTCCGAAGTGAGGACCCGGCTCGGTGCTGATTTCCGCGAAGGCCTGAAAACGACGAATGCGGCTGTCGAGGAACGGGGTCGGCTGGGCGTCCAGCTCGCGACGCAGCGCGCGGAAGCCTTCCAGCGTGGTGATCTGCTGCGGGTCCACGCTGAAGCCGTGTCCGGCGAGCACGCCCGCCACCTGTTCCGCGTTGGCAGTGTCAAAACCGTTATGAACGTTGTAGATGCCGAAGCCCAGCTTATCGCGCAGCACTTTCCCCGCGCAGATGTTCGCCAGGATCATCGACTCTTCAACCATGCGGTTGGCGATGCGGCGCGGCTCGGCGATGATGTCCAGCACTTCGCCTTTCTCACCCAGCAGGAAGCGGTAATCAGGACGATCTTTGAAGACCAGCGCATGGTTCTGACGCCACTCGCTGCGCGCCAGGGAGATGCGGTGCAGCAGACGGATCTGCTGCGCCACCGCGTCGCTGGCGGGCTGCCAGTCGCCGAGGTTTTCCAGCCAGTCGGAGACCTGGTCGTAAACCAGTTTGGCTTTTGACTCGATCCAGGCGGCGAAGAAGTGAATATCGTCCGCCAGGCTGCCATCTTTCTCGATAGTGACGCGGCAAACCAGCGCCGGACGTCGCACCAGCGGACGCAGCGAACAGACATCGTCGGAGAGCTGACGCGGCAGCATCGGAATATTGAAGCCCGGCAGGTAGTTGGTAAAGGCGCGCTCGGCGGCCAGCTTGTCCAGCTCGCTGCCTTCCGTCACGTAGGCGGTCGGGTCGGCGATGGCGATGGTCAGGCGCAGCGCGCCGTCCGGCGTCTCTTCCACATAGAGCGCATCGTCCATATCTTCCGTACTGGCGCTGTCGATGGTGACGAACTCCAGCGCGGTCAAATCTTCACGCTCCAGACCATCATCCAGCATTTCGCCGAAAGCGACGTCCGGCGCTTCGCGCTCCAGATTATGGCGCGACAGCGTGACCCACCAGGGCGCGAGATGGTCGTCAGCGGTGGTAATGAATTCGGTGAGTTCGGCGTAAAAGCCGCGATCGCCCTTCAGCGGATGACGGCGCATCTCAGCGACTGCCCAGTCGCCCGCCTGAAAATCATGGGTCAGGCCACGTACCGCACGACAGGGGATAGCGTCTTTCAGCAACGGATGATCCGGCACGATGGAAAGACGGTCGTCTTTCTTCTGCACCCGACCGACAAAACGGCTCAGGAAAGGCTCCACCAGCGTTTCCGGCTCGGCGCTTTCACGATCTTTGTCGGTATGGATCACCGCCACGACGCGGTCGCCGTGCATCACCTTTTTCATCTGCGGGGGCGGGATGAAATAGCTTTTTTGCGCGTCGACTTCCAAAAAGCCGAATCCTTTTTCGGTGCCTTTCACCACACCTTCCGCACGCGGGGTTTGCGCGTGGAGTTTCTCTTTGAGCTGCGCGAGCAGCGGATTATCCTGGAACATAGTTTATTTAGCTTCGTGGCCTAACAGCGGCTGACAGTTTTACGCGAATCAACGCCGCGCGGCAAGGCCAAAACAATGGAAAAAGCCGGATAAACCGGCTTTTCAATTGAAAAAAACAATCCCGTTACGCGATACGCTGCGTCGACATCGCTGCGGTCAGTTCCAGCTTCACCGGAACCGATTTCGAGGTCGGCGTGCCGCTGCCGTCGCCAAAGCTGGAAAGGGGAACCAGCGGGTTGGTTTCAGGGTAGTAAGCGGCCAGATTGCCTCGCGGAATGTTATAGGGCACCAGCTTAAAGCCGCTGACGCGACGGCTGATGCCGTCATTCCACAGGGTTTCAATGTCCACCAGCTGACCTTCGCTGAAGCCCATCTCCTGCATGTCGTCCGGGTGGATAAAGACCACTTCGCGCTGACCATAAACGCCGCGATAGCGGTCGTCGAGACCGTAAATCGTGGTGTTGTACTGGTCATGCGAGCGCAGCGTCTGCAGCGTGAAGGGCACGTGTGTCTCTTCCAGCTGCGGGAACAGCGAGGCAGGCAGCGTGGCCGCGCTGAACTCCGCTTTTTCCGACGGCGTATTGAAACGCAGTTCCGCCGCGGCGTTGCCGAGGTAGAATCCGCCCGGAATATCGCACTTGTTGTTGAAATCCGCGAAGCCCGAAATAGTCGCGGCGATATGGTTGCGGATCAGATTGTAATCGCCTGCCAGCGCCAGCCAGTCCAGTTTTTCCTTGCCGAACACGGCGTCGGCGATGCCGGCCACGATGGCTGTTTCTGAACGCTGCGTCTCCGCCAGCGGAATGCCGACGCCTTCGGACGCGTGCACCATGCTGAAGGAGTCTTCCACCGTGATGAACTGCGAACCGCTGGCCTGCATATCGCGTTCGGTACGGCCCAGCGTAGGCAGGATCAGGCTTTCATGTCCCGGCACCAGATGACTGCGGTTCAGCTTGGTGCTGATATGCACGGTCAGACCACAGCGCGAAAGCGCCTCTTCGGTACGCGGCGAATCCGGCGCGGCGGCGGCCAGGTTGCCGCCGAGCGCGATCAGCACCTTAACCTGGTCTTGCAGCATGGCGTTCAGCGCTTCTACCGTATTGTGGCCCGGCGCGCGCGGCGGCTCGAAGTCGAAATGCGCCGCGAGCGCGTCGAGAAACGCCTTGTTCGGCTTCTCATCAATGCCCATGGTGCGGTTGCCCTGCACGTTGCTGTGGCCGCGCACCGGACAGAGGCCTGCGCCTTTTTTGCCCAGCTGGCCAAACAGCAGCTGCAGGTTAACGATTTCGCGCACGGTATCCACAGAGTGTTTGTGCTGCGTGATGCCCATCGCCCAGGTGATGATGACGCGATCGGCGCTTTGGTAGATCGCCGCCGCTTCACGAATCTGCTGCTCGCTCAGACCGGATTGCTTCACGATATCGGCCCAGCTGGTCGCGTCTACTGCGGCCAGGTAGGCGTCAACGCCCTGCGTTTTGGCATTCAGGAAGGTCTGATCGAACAGACCGTTCTCGCCTGCCGCCAGGCTGGCGCGATGCGCTTCCAGCAGCGCTTTGACCATGCCACGCACGGCGGCCATGTCGCCGCCCAGGTTCGGCTGGTAATAGGAGGAGCTGATGGTGCCCGCCATGGAGGTCACGACTTCCAGCGGCTTCTGCGGATCGGCGAAACGTTCCAGACCGCGCTCGCGCAGGGTATTGAAGGTAACGATTTTCGCGCCGTAATCGGCCGCATGGCGCAGGCTGTGCAGCATGCGCGGATGGTTGGTGCCCGGGTTCTGGCCAAAGACGAAAATCGCGTCGGCATGATCGAAATCGTCGAGGCGGATGGTGCCTTTGCCTACGCCGATGCTGCGCTTCAGGCCGGTGCCGCTCGCTTCGTGACACATGTTGGAGCAGTCGGGAAAATTGTTGGTGCCCAGCATGCGGCCGAACAGCTGATAGAGCCAGGAGGCTTCGTTGCTGGCGCGGCCCGAGGTGTACAGCTCCATCTGGTCAGGGTTGTCCATCGCCTTGATGTGGCGACCGATCAGGGCGAAAGCCTCATCCCAGCTCACCGGCTCATAGTGATCGGTTTCGGCGTTATAACGCAGCGGGTGCGTCAGACGGCCCTGATACTCCAGGAAATAGTTGCTCTGGGCATAAAGCGTGGTGACGCTGTGACGGGCGAAGAAGTCCGGGTCGACAACGCGACGCGTCGCTTCCCAGGTCACCGCTTTGGCGCCGTTTTCACAGAAACTGAAGGTGCTTTTGTTATCGTCGCCCCAGGCGCAGCCGGGACAGTCAAAGCCGCGCGCTTTGTTCATACGCATCAGGTTGCGCATGTTTTTCAGTGCAGCTTTGCTGTCAAAGACGAAACGTGTAGTGGCTTCCAGCGAACCCCAGCCGCCCGCAGCCGCGCGGTAGGGTTTAATTTTGCGTTTGAATTTCATGGTGAGTGCAGGCTTTTTTTATGTAGAAATTTTGTTAAGAGATTATGTCTTAAGATGGGGAGGGAGTGTGCGACTTACCGCATAACTTGTCTAATTGATTGGCTTAATGGTGCGATAGCCAATGCTTATCGTGCACGCCTCAAAGTGTGATGCCGCTCATATTTTCCTCGCTGCCAGGCTGCCGTTCCGTCTCTAGTGCGCAATAACTGGCTAATAATTGCTCTTTCTCTTCCGTTTAAGGGCGCAACGATGAAAAATTTAGGCAGCCAGGTTCACGCCTTCGGCAAAGCGCTGATGATGCCGATATCGGTGATTGCCGCGGCGGGCATTTTCCTCGGGCTTGCCGCCGCCATGCAGAACCCGGCGGTGACCGGCGAGGCGTTTGCCGACATGCAGGTGCCGCAACTGGTCATCGGCTTTATCCGTAAGGTAGCGGGCGCGCTTTTCGCCAACCTGCCGCTGTTCTTCGCCGTCGCCAGCGCCATCGGCCTGGCCAAAGCGGAAAAGCCGACGGCGGCTTTCGCTGCCATGATTGGCTACCTCGCCATGAATGTGGGCATCAGCGCCACCCTGGCGGCGAAAGGGCTGACGGCTGCGACCACCACGCCGGAAGCGTTGCAGCAGGCGGGGATGGATCAAACCACGGCGATGATGACCTCGGCGGAGTATATCGACATGCTCGGCGTCTTTACCTATAACACCAGCGTTCTCGGCGGCGTAATCGCCGGGCTGCTGACGGTAGTGCTGCATAACCGTTTCTATACTCAGCAGCTGCCGACGGCGATCGCCTTCTTCGGCGGACGACGTTTCGTGCCGATCGTGACGGTAGTGGCGCTGCCGCTGGCCGGCGTTTTGCTGGCGCTGATCTGGCCGACCCTTGGGTCCGGCATCGCCTGGATTGGCGAGATGATCGGCAAAAGCGGGCAGTATGGCGCATTTTTGCTCGGCGCCTGCGAGCGGCTGCTGATCCCGACCGGTTTGCACCATATCCTGAACGAAACCGTGCGTTTTACCCCTGTTGGCGGCAGCGCCACCGTAGATGGACAAACCCTTGTCGGCGCGCTGAACATCTTTAACGCGTCGCTGACCAACCCGGGCGCCATCCCCGACGATACCGTACGCACGGCGACGCAATTTCTGGCGCAGGGCAAAATCCCGGTAATGATGTTTGGCCTGCCGGCGGCAGCGCTGGCGATCTATCACGCCGCGCGCCCACAGCATAAGCCGCGGGTTAAAGCGCTGGTGTTGGCTGGCGCGCTGACTTCCTTCACCACCGGGATTACCGAGCCGCTGGAATTCTGTTTTATTTTCGTTTCTCCGGTGCTTTATCTGATGCATGCGCTGCTGACCGGACTCTCCTTTATGCTGATGTCGGTGTTGCACCTGATGATCGGCAATGTGCAGGGCGGGGCAATCGATCTGGTGGTGTTTGGCATTCTCGGCGGCAGCAAAACCCACTGGTGGTGGACGCTGGCGCTGGGGGCGATCTACGCGCCGGTTTATTACTACGGGTTCAGATGGGTGATCGCCCGTATGAATGTGGAAACGCCGGGGCGCGAATCGGACGATGAACGCAAACCTGAAGCGGTGGCGGCGGATGAACGCACTCATGTGATCATCAGCGGTCTCGGCGGTCAGGCCAATATCGAGGAGGTCGACTGCTGCTTTACGCGTTTGCGCGTGCGCGTCAGGGACATGAAGGAAGTTGTCGATCAGACGCTGCTGACTACCGGCGCCAACGGCATTAACCGCGTCAGCGATCACGACGTCCAGGTCATTTATGGCCCGCAGGTGGAAAAAATCGCTAATGAGGTAAAAACCGCGCTCGGCGTCGCCTGATGAATAATATGGCCGGAAAAGATGCCAGGCAGGAACATTAATAGCGCGGCGGTAGCGTAAAGGTCTTATGCCGAAGAAAGCATAAAAATGGTCAGATGAATTATTGCACTGCCGTTTAATAATAAATTGACGCTATTTCTGTGCAGAAAGATAACAAGCAACAGGAGCCTGATTTGTTATCTGATAATAATGAAAACCCCGGCCCGATGTTTCGGGCCGGGGAAAACATCAGGCAATTATTTTGCCTCAACGATCTGCTGGAGCCAAACCACATCCTCTTCGAGGCCAGCATCTTTTAATTGCTCGAAATAGGAATGCTGTACCTCAGGCGTAACAAAGGATAATAACAGACCCAGCATACCTTTAGTTTTGCATATTTCAATTGCGGCTACTTCTAACGACTCAAGATCAAAATTAACTTCATTAAGGCTTACACTTTCCATTTTATTCTCCTTTCAGAGGTAGCCAGCCATTCTTCCTTTGCTGTGTGCGTCTGTCCTCTTCTCAGGCTGACTGAGTGATTACCTTAACCTGTTTGTCTGCCGGAAACATCCTGATATTCGATCAGCATCGCCACCCTTCGGCCCTTTTTTTTTCGGTTAATTGCGCGCTCATAACGCAGTGAATAAAAGCAAACCGTGAGCCGGATCGCTTTTATTACTGAGGTTTAATCGCTTATTTTCTCTTTCCGTTGTCTAAGTCAAAAAATAATAATCGCATTTATTTCCAGATATTTCACAGTGCTCGAAGCCGCCGGAATCTGCAACGCATAAAAAAATATCGTCAATTCGTTAGCGTTTCGCTGCTGTAGTCGCTTCGCTTAACGCTATGTATCCCGTCGCGGGCGAAGAGGAATAAGGGAACTGGCTAAGGCGAGGAGAGCGCTTAAGAGTAAAACGCCGGTTCGGCGATGACATTTTCTTAGCGGGTCAATTATGCCGGCATCGGGCGAAAAGTGATATAAGGAGGCTTAATTATCATTACGTTTTATGCGGCTCAGCAAAAATAAAGCGCGTGAAATAGATGCGCGGCGTTACCCTGGTTTTGGCCCTGAAGAGCGGTCATGCTGCCGGAGCGGGGCGACAAGATTATTGTGAGTGGCCGGCACTGTCTGAACGATGAAAAAAACCGGCGCGAGGCCGGCATTTTAAACTGCGATCGCAGAAGGCGATCAGGATTGCGGCTGGCCGACAGGGCCTGCGCCGAGCGTACCGCCGGGCGCCTGCTGACCGCTTGGCGCATGCGGACGGCCATCATTTCCCACCGCGCTGCTGCGCTGCTGACAGCCTGCTAAAGCAACAAGCGCTAACAGCACACAAACTCCTTTCGAAAGATTTGTCATAGCGTTTCCCTCAGGTAAAAGTGAATGGCATGAAATTAAAGAATAGACAAGATCGCCCTGTCTGCCAGAAAAAAAGCCCGCTACTTCAGTCAAATGAGAGTTTTCTGCCGTTTCGCTTCCGACGTCAAATCGTCGTGGTTCGCGCCGGGGGAGCCGGTTAGCTAAGCTAAGTTGTCTGAGTGCGCTAAACATAGGAAAATGGACAACCTAAGCGTCTGAGATTTCTGATGTCCGGCCGCCAGAATGGAGAAGTCTGGTTCAGCGCGATGGCGCGTTCATGAAACTTTTCCGTTCAGTGTTTAACCAATCTAAGTCCCTGATTAAAAGGCTTATGGACATAAAACAACTGATTTACCTGTGTAATCTGGAGCGCGAGCGCCACTTTGGCCGGGCCGCCGAGGCCAGCTTCGTCAGTCAGCCTACGCTCTCGATGCGGCTGAAAAATCTGGAAGGCGAGCTGGGACTTTCCCTGATAAATCGCAGCAATAACTTTGCCGGATTCACCCCCGAAGGCGAGCGCGTGCTGGCCTGGGCGCGGGAAATCGTTTCGGTTTATCAGGGGCTGAAGCTGGAGGTGGAATCCCTGAAGCACGGCGTTAACGGCACCCTGCGACTGGGGGTGATGCCGCAGTGCAGCGTGTCGCTGCCTGCGCTGCTTAAGGCAGTCGAGTTTCGCTATCCGCAGCTGGATTACCGGATTTCCGTGCTGAGCGCCGATCAACTGCTGGAGGCGCTTAACAGCCATACCGTCGATGTCGGCATCGGTTTCTTCGAGCTGGCCACGCTGCGCGAGCTGCATTTACAGGCCTCGCTGCTGGCGGATCGCGGCGTCGAGGCGATATTTCATGCCGACCATTTTCCTCAGCTGATGCCGCATGAACGCTTAACACTATCCTCGCTGGCGGCGCTGCCGCTCTGTCTGGCGGAACCCACGCGCTATTTTCGTCGCTACCTCGACAACGCTTTCCGCGATGCGGGTATCACTCCGCGCGTGATTGTCGAGAGCGCGTCTATCATGCAGCTGCTGCAAAGCGCGCAGGTCGGTTTAGGCGTGCTGGTCGGACCGGTAGGGCATCTGCATCCGGAAACGCTGCAGACGCTGCAACAGCGCCGGATCGAACTGCCGGTTATGGCGCGGCAGGCGGCGCTGGTGATCGCCGAAGCGGGCAGGGCGACGCCGCTGGCGCAGCACTTTTTCGACGAGGCCCGGCGTCACCTGCCCGGCTAGGCTTTTTCGCCCAGCGCGGAGAACAGACGGTTGTTCCAGTTCGCCAGCGCAAGGGTTTGTATCAGGCTGAACAGCGCGTCGGGCTGCCAGCCCGACGCTATCAGCGGTTGCAGATGGGCGTCGCTCAGGCGTTCCGGCGAGCGGGTAAGCTGCGCGGCAAGGGCGATAACCGCGCCGGCACCCGTGTCGGCGTCGGCCGCTGCCTCATCCACGCCGGCGATAAGCGCTGCGCGCATACCTTCCGGGCAGATCTGAAAACAGCGCGGGCTGCCATTGATGCGCGCGCTCACGGCCTGAGCCAGCGCGTTTTCAGGCTGAAGGTTGCGCACGGCCAGCCGCTGCTGCAGCGTGGCCCAGCCGTAAAGCGCCTGTGCATCCTGCGCTAACAGCCAGACGGCGTCGTCGAGTTCCGGCAGCGCCTGGCAAAAAGTGATCGCGGAAAGCTGTTCGGCGCTGGCGTAGCGCAACTCTACAGGCTTCAGCGCCGGCCGCCAGGACTGCGGCGCTGCAAAAAGGTCGCCCCCGGCATCCGGCGCCGCTGCGCCGCCGGGCAACCAGCGTACCGGTTGACCCATTAACGCCTGCAATCCCGCCACGACGCGCGCCTGATAGCAGACAAAGCCCACCGTCTGATTCAGGGTGACGATATCCGATGCGCTCAGCCCGACCTCGTCCAGCGCCGCTAACGCGGCCGGGGTAATCAGCGACGGCTGCATCGCCAGCTGGCGCGCATACTGCGTGATCTGCGTCAGGCGATTATTGCTTTCACGCGACGAATCAGGGCCCGGCAGCGGGTTCAGACGCGCGGCGTAGTGATTGCACAGGCGCTGTACGCCAGCGACCTGCGCCACCGTCAGCGCGGTGCTGAGGCGATCGTAAAGCGTCAGCGTATGGGTTAAGTCGGTAGTCAGCAGATCGGGAAACAGCAGTCGGCTCAGGTCGCGGGCGGACAACAGCGCGGGCTGAAAAGCCGTAAGTAGCGCCTCGGGCGCGGACTTTTCCTGACGCAGGCCGAGCAGAAAGCGATCTTCGATATCCGCGGCGGCGGGAACCAACGGCGCAGCTTGGCGGGTGCGCGGGCTGGCTTGGCTTTCATAAAACCAGTGGTTATGGCCGGGATAGCGACGTTGTTCCATGGTTATTCCTTTTGCGAATGGCGGGATCGGCGCAGGCGGAAAAACCTGAAACCGAGCCGGAGCCAGAGGATTAACCTATCGTCGCTGAAGGCGGGAGCAGGGCAAAAGATCGATCGGTGATAATTAATAGCATTGAGCTATAAGGGGAAAGGCGGACGGGAAAAGGGCGAGCCAGGCTCGCCCGATAAGACTTATTTCAGTTCCAGTTCGTTCATCGCGGCGATGCTGAAGCCGCCGTCAACATGAACCACTTCGCCGGTGATGCCGCCTGCCAGGTCGGAAACCAGGAAGGCTGCGGAGTTGCCCACGTCTTCGATGGTTACGGTGCGACGAATCGGCGTCACCGCTTCGCAGTGCGCCAGCATCTTACGGAAATCTTTGATGCCGGAAGCGGCCAGGGTGCGGATCGGACCGGCAGAGACGGCGTTGACGCGCACGCCTTCCGGGCCCATGGCGTTAGCCATATAGCGCACGTTCGCTTCCAGAGAGGCTTTCGCCAGGCCCATCACGTTGTAGTTCGGGATAGCGCGCTCGGCGCCCAGATAGGAGAGCGTCAGCAGGCCCGCGCCCGGATTCAGCATGGAACGACACTCTTTGGCCATCGCCACGAAGCTGTAAGCGCTGATGTCATGCGCGATTTTAAAACCTTCGCGGGTAACGGCGTTAACGTAGTCGCCATCCAGCTGGTCGCCGGGGGCGAAACCGATGGAATGCACGAAACCGTCAAATTTTGGCCAGGTTTTTGCCAGCTCGGAAAAGAGGGCGGTGATGCTTGCGTCTTCCGCCACATCGCAAGGCAGAACAATGTCAGAACCCAATTCTTTAGCAAACTCTTCCACACGACCTTTTAATTTGTCGTTCTGGTAGGTGAAAGCCAGTTCTGCGCCCTGCTTATGCATCGCCTGTGCAATACCCCAGGCGATGGAGAGTTTACTGGCAACGCCAGTAATCAGAATGCGCTTACCGGAAAGAAAACCCATAGCTGTAATCCTTATGGTCACTGTTGTTGGCGGTCGCCGTGGTTAAAAAGTCAGCGACCGCGTTAATAGACGGGGCGATTCTAACACGTCTCTGCGGAATCGGGTAAATTCCGCCGTGCAGGACGCCAATCACCCGTCGACGCGCCAGGCTTCGGCAGTCAGCGCTTCGCCGAAATGGCTGGCGATCAGCCGTTTGGTCAAATCGTGCAGCGGCGAGGCGAGCACGTCCGCGGTGCCGCCGCGCTCGACCACTTCGCCCTGATGCATCACCAGAACCTGATCGCTGATGTGCTTCATCATACCGAGATGCTGGGTCACATAAATATAGGCGATCCCGTGCTTTTCCTGCAGCTCCAGCATCAGGTTTACCAGCTGCGATCGCATGGTCATATCCAGCGAGGCGAGGGCTTCATCGGCGACGATCACTTTAGGCTGCAGGATCAGCGCGCGCGCCAGACCAAGGCGCTGCTTCTGTCCGGGCGCCAGCATGTGCGGGTAGTAACCGGCGTGATCGCGCAGCAAACCGACCTGACGCAGCGTGGCGATAATGCGTTTTTCCCGCGCCGGCGCATCGAGATCGGTATTCAGGCGCAGCGGAAAATCGAGGATCTGACTGATGCGCTGGCGCGGATTCAGCGAGGTGGAGGGATCCTGAAAAATCATGCGGATGCGCTGGCTGCGGTAGCCGTAATCGCCGAAGCTGAGCGGGTGGTTATCGATAACGATTTTGCCGGCGGAAGGGGCCGTCATGCCGCTGAGCATTTTCGCCAGCGTCGATTTGCCCGAGCCGTTTTCGCCGATGATCGCCAGTGTTTGCCCTTCGCGCAGGGTAAAGCTGACGTCCCGCACCGCCTCGACGTGCTGACGGCGAAACAGGCCGGTGCGGTAGCGGAAGGTTTTACTCAGGTTGCGCACTTCCAGTAAGGTTTCCATGCTTACTTAATCTCCATATTCAGCGGGAAGTGGCAGGCGAAAAGGTGCGATTTGCCGCCGTCGAGGCGCGGGGTTTCCACGCACTTGCGCTGCGCATAAGGGCAGCGCGGACCGAGACGGCAGCCGATCGGCAAATGCTCAAGCGAAGGAATGGCGCCGGAAAGGGTATTAAGGCGGCTTTTGTGCGGCAGCGCCCGACCAAAATCGGGCATGGCGCGGATTAACGCCTGAGTGTAAGGATGATGCGGCACCGCCATCAGCTCTTCGCTGTGCGCCACCTCTACCGTCTGTCCGCAATACATCACGTTGATGCGATCCGCCCAATGGCTCAGGGTACGCAGATCGTGGCTAATCAGCAGAATCGTGGTGTTGTTGTTTTGATTAAGACGGCTCAGCAGGCGAAAAATCTGCGCCTGGGTGGTCGGCTCCATGGCGTTGGTCGGCTCATCGGCAATCAGCAATCGCGGCTGGTTCGCCAGCGCTATGGCGATCATCACCTTCTGGCATTCGCCTTCGGTCAGCTCATACGGGAAGCTGCGCATAATATCTTTATGGTCGCGAATGCCTACGCGGTGCAGCAGCTCGATGGCGCGCGCCTTGCGCCAGAACCACAGACGGCGATACCAGCGTCCTTTCACGGTCCAGCCGGGGATCGCCTGCATCAGCTGACGTCCGATCCTTTCCGACGGATCGAGACAGGATTGCGGCTCCTGAAAAATCATGGAGATGTGGCGGCCGATAAGGCGTCGGCGTTCGCGCGGCGAGAGACGCAGCAGGTCGATATCGTTGAAGCGCATGCGGTCGGCGCTGACGCGCCAGTTGTCTTTGGTGACGCCGCAAATCGCTTTCGCCACCAGGCTTTTGCCCGAGCCCGATTCGCCCACCAGACCGCGAAACTCGCCTTCAGCCAGCGTCAGGTTAACGCGATCCACCGCTTTAACCGGGCCTTCTGCGGTCATGAACTCTATGGTCAGATTACGGATATCCAGTAACGGCATTATTCTACTCCCGCTTCAATGGCCCGTCGGATGCCATCGCCCAGCAGGTTAACAATCAATACGCTGATCATCAGCGCGGCGCCTGGCAGCATTACGGTCCAGGGCGCGACGTAGATCAGCTCCAGCGAATCGCCCAGCATGGCGCCCCATTCCGGCGAAGGCAGCTGGGCGCCCAGGTCGAGAAAACCAAGCGCGGCGATATCCAGAATCGCCATCGATAGCGCGCGGGTAAACTCGCTGATCAATAACGGCAGCACATTAGGCAGTATGGCATACCAAAGAATATTGCCGTTACTGGCGCCGTCGAGGCGCGCCGCCACCACATACTCTTTTTTCAGTTCATCATGCACAGCGCTGTAAATGGCGCGCACCAGACGCGGCATCAGCGCCAGCCAGACCGCCAGCAGCGCGTGTTCCAGACGCGGGCCTAAAAACGCCACCACGATAATCGCCAGCAGCAGCGAAGGAAGGGAGAGCAGCGTATCCAGCACATGGTTCATCACGGCGGAGCGCAAACCGTGAGTAATGCCGGCCAGCACCCCGAGCGCCAGCGCGCAGATCGCGGCGAACACCGTCACCAGTATCGCCGAGCCGACCGTCGGGGTAACGCCGCTCAGCAGACGGCTCAGGACGTCGCGGCCCAGATCGTCGGTGCCGAGGAAGAAAGAGACATCGCCATAGTGCGACCAGGAGGGCGGCAGCAGCTGATAGCCGAGAAACTGTTGATCGATGCCGTACGGCGCCAGCAGCCCGCCGAACAGGCAGAGAAACAGCAGCGCGCAGAAACCATACAGGCCGATCATCGCCTGCGTGTCGTGATAAAAATGGCGCCAGATTTGACGGAACGCGCCGGGCAGCCGCTTCTCATCGTAAATATTATCAGAAGGCATAGGCTGTCACTTGCTCGCCGGGCGTTGCGTTGGACGCTACGTAGAGTTGTTGAATCATATTAACCGCTTGATCTCGATTGATGCTTATCGCGTTATAGCGCAGTGTCGTCTGGAACGCTGCGCGTTAAGCTTACTGCGCAGGCGCTACGGCCTGAAAGCGAGCGGACTATAACATGCCCGCTTTGGCGCTTAAAAAGGAAGCGATGCCTAATGCATAGCCGAGGTAGAGAAATCCTCGCTTTTTGCTGCCTGCGGCGTACAGCAGGCAGAGAAGAGCAATAAATAAAGATGGTATGGCGCACATCGTAAATATATTCATGATATCTCTCGGGCGAAACGCTCTGTGCGATCTCAACCCATGCTCAGTCCGATAACAGTGTTCACCAATGCGCTGATCAGCAACGCAAAGCCGGGTATCAGATAATTTTTATCTTTTTTCCTGTAACAGAGCGCAAACATCGTCATCGCGACGGCGAACAGGGGAAACGCGACCATTACAAACGCAGACATGCTTTACTCCTTTATCTCAACATCCCCTCCGGTTCACAGCGTGCTGCGCTTACCGCAGGGCATACCATTCCTTGTGCTTCAGCGGATTCATGATCGCGCCGACGATATCGGACAACACATTGACCAGAATCACCAGCCCGCCTACCACCATTACGCCAGCGGAGATGGCGGCATAATCCTGCTGGCGAATCGCGCTGATGAGCCAGCGTCCCAGCCCCGGCCAGTTAAACACCACCTCCGTGATCATCGCCAGCGTCAGCATGGTGGAAAATTGCAGACCGAGACGCGGGATCACCGGCGGCAGCGCGTTATGCAGCACGTGGCGGCGGATCACGGTAAAGCGCGACAGTCCGCGCGTGGCGGCAGCCTTAACGTAACTTTGATCCATCACTTCGCTGGTGCTGTTGCGCAGCAGGCGAACCACCTCGGTGGTCGGCGCCACCGCCAGCGCGATCACCGGCAGGATCATATGATTCAGCGCGCTGATCAGCATCTCATGACGCCAGGGAGAAGGGCTGAGCCAGGCGTCGATCAGCGCAAAGCCGGTAATGTTTTTCACCGGGTAAAGCAGGTCGAAACGGCCTGAAACCGGCAGCCAGCCCAGCGTCAGCGAAAAGAACAGCGTGAACAGCAGCGCCAGCCAGAACACCGGCATGGAAAAGCCGATCAGCGCCAGGGCGCTGATCGCTTTATCCTGCCATTTGTTGCGCATCACGCCGGCACAGATGCCAAGCGGGATCCCCAGCAGCAGTGCCAGGGTAAACGCCAGCACGCAAAGCTCCAGCGTGGCGGGAAAGACTTCGCGCAGCTGGAGGCTGATTGCCTGGCCATTAATGCTGGAGACGCCGAAATCGAGTTTCAGCATGCCTTTGAACCAAAACCACCAGGCATCCAGCAGCGAGGCGCCCTGCAACGGCGCATGGGGGGTAAAATAACTCAGGCTAAAACTCACCAGCGAAAGCAGGAACAAGGTGATCGCCAGCAGCAGCAGGCGACGCAGAATATAGATAATCATGGTTGCGT
Source organism: Enterobacteriaceae bacterium UBA2655 (assembly GCA_002359495.1). GTDB lineage: Bacteria > Pseudomonadota > Gammaproteobacteria > Enterobacterales > Enterobacteriaceae > Pantoea > Pantoea superficialis. The sequence continues at coordinate 6,381 of DENB01000071.1, read as the reverse complement.
CTCCTCGCTCTCATCGCGATAAACGCCGGCGAACGAGGCGTTGCCAAAGGGGCTTAACACCAGCCCTTTAATATCGTGGCGATAGGCTTGCAGGCGCAGCGAAGAGGCGAGCGGCAGCACCGGCAGCTCCTGCGCCAGTATCTCTTGGGCGCGATCGTAATTATCGATGCGCGCCGCCAGCTGCTGCGACAGCAGCGCTTTTTGCAGCACGTCGTCAAAGGCGGGCGAACACCAGTGCGCATAGTTGGTTTGAGAACGAATGGCGGCGCAGCTCAGCAGCGGACGGAAAAAACTGTCGGGATCGTTGCTGTCGGTGGCCCAGCCGGAGAGCGTCAGATCGTGATTCATCGCCATCAGCTGCGCCTCCTGAAAACGTCCCTCCACCGGCTCGATGATAACTTTTACCCCGATCTGAGCCAAATCGGCCTGAATCAGCTCGGCGGTTTTCAGCGGGCTGGGGTTCCAGGATTGCGAGGCGGAAGGCACCAGCAGCCGCAACGTCAGATCTTTCAGGCCGAGCGCTTTCAGCTGCGCGCGCGCGCGGTCGGGATTGTACTCCGTCACGCGGGCGTCGCTGTCGTAAGCCCAGGAGGCGCGCGGCAGCACCGAGGCGGCGGTCTCGGCGGTGCCGTAGTAAATCGACTCCATCAGGCGCTCATTGTTAATCGCCAACGCCAGCGCATGACGCACCTCAGGACGATCCAGCGGCGCCTTGCGCGTATTGAATGCCAGGTAGGCGATATTCATGCCGGGACGCAGCGTCATGCGCAGACGCGGATCGTCGCGCAGGATAGTCAGCTGACTGGCCGCCGGATAGGCCAGCACGTCGCATTCGCCGGTCAGAAGTTTAGAGAGACGGCCGGTGCCGCCTGCGCCCATATCGATCACCACCTGCTGCAGGCGCGGCACGCCCCGCCAGTAGCGTGGGTTGCGCGCCAGACGCACATACTGCCCGGCGCGATATTCGCTCAGTTGAAACGGTCCGGTGCCGACGGGCGCGCGATCAAGCTGTTCCTGTTTACCGATGGCGGTGAGCCGATCCGCGTACTCTTTCGACAGCACCGGCGCATAGTGGGTCGCCAGATGCCAGAGAAACGAGGCGTCGGGGCTGTTCAGGCGGATCTCCACCGTATCGTTGTCGAGTTTTTTTACGCTTTGCACCGAGTCGGTGAATTGCAGGCTGTCGAAGTAGGGATAGTTGCCGCCGTTGACGTTATGCCAGGGATGGTGGCGGTCAAACATCCGCGCGAAGCTGAATACCACATCATCCGCATTCAGATAGCGCGTAGGGGTAAACCAGTTTGTTTGCTGAAAAGCGACCTGATGACGCAGATGAAAGCGGTAGGTGGCGCCGTTGTCACGCACTTCCCAGCTCCTCGCCAGGTCCGGCATCAAACGGTAGGTATAGGGATCGACGTCCAGTAGTCGGTCATAGAGCTGGGCGGCGAGGGTATCTACCGTCAGGCCGCTGCTCGCCATCTGAGGATTGAACGTATTCATCACGCCGTTGACGCAATAGACGAATCCGCTCTGGCGAATATCGTCCGCCGGCGCAGACCAGGCAGGCGCGCTTAAAACGCCAAGAGCAAATAACAGCGCGGGGATTAGTTTTGACATAGAACTCAACGATTCTCGGGCAATAGGCAGAGTGTATCTCAAAGGCGGCGTCGACCCAAAATCTGCCGCGCGAACGCTGTTTTTTTCGTCTGAAAACCGGGTTTGTCAGGGCGCGATAATCCCAGAGTTAGTGTGGAAATGAGAAAAATTCTCAATAAGTCCTTTACAGATGATAATAAGAATGATTATTATTCTTCTGCACTTCGACGGTGGCTCTACCGAAGAAGAGCACGACATTGCTCACATTGCTTCCAGTATTCTTGCCCGCTATCAGCGGGCTTTTTTTGCGCCGGATTCAGCGTTCCGCCTGGATATCATGTTTTTTCAGCATCGCCCGCAGCTGATGGTAGGTCACGCCGAGCAGCCCCGCGGCGCGGCGCTGGTTATATTTCGCCTGTCGCAGGCTCAGCTCCAGCAGTTCGCGCTCCTGACGGTGTTGCCAGGCGCGCAGATCGAGCGGCAGCGCGGGCAGGGCGTCGCGCGTCGGCATAACCGGTTGATCAGGCGCGTCCGGCGCCGCCCCGGCGCGTGAAAAAGGATTAAGGATGATATTCTCCAGCTCTTCTTCGCTGCTGTGATGACGGTAGACCGAGCGCTCGACTACGTTTTTCAGCTCGCGTACGTTGCCTGGCCAGTGATAGTCCAGCAGCGTCTGCTCCGCCTGCGGGCTGAAGCCGGGAAACAGCGGCAAGCCCAACTCGCGGCACATCTGGATGGCGAAATGGTTCGCCATCACCAGAATATCGCTGCGCCGTTCCCGCAGCGGCGGCAGCTGCACCACGTCAAACGCCAGACGATCCAGCAGGTCGGCGCGAAATCGGCCCGCCGCGGCCAGCGCCGGCAGATCTTCGTTAGTGGCGCAAACCAGCCGCACGTTCACCTGCAGCGACTGATTGCCGCCGACGCGCTCCAGCTGGCCATATTCAATCACGCGCAGCAGTTTTTCCTGCACCAGCATCGGCGCCGTCGCCAGTTCGTCAAGAAACAGGGTTCCGCCGTCGGCGCGCTCAAAGCGGCCCAGATGGCGTTTTTGCGCGCCGGTAAAGGCGCCGGCTTCGTGGCCGAACAGTTCGGAATCGAGCAGGTTTTCATTCAGCGCCGCGCAGTTGAGCGAAATGAACGGGCCTTGCCAGCGGTCGGAGAGATAATGTAACCGGCTGGCGATCAGCTCTTTGCCGGTGCCGCGCTCGCCGACCACCAGCACCGGCTTGTCCAGCGGCGCCAGCTTCGACACTTGTTCAAGCACTTCGAGAAAATTATTGGATTCGCCTAACAGATTGTCGTTGCTGCCCGTCATGATGAATTTCACCACCCATTGATTAATTTCACTACCTTACGCGAGCGCTGCTGTGCTGTAAAATTTAAAAACCATTTATAAACAATAATTTAAAAGTTGGCACGGCAATTGAATAGATCTTCCGAGCACAACGCAATAACCATGACGCTAAGAGGAACATCATTATGGGTATTTTTTCTCGTTTCGCCGACATCGTGAACGCTAATATTAATTCACTGCTGGAGCGAGCAGAGGATCCGCAGAAACTGGTACGCCTGATGATTCAGGAAATGGAAGACACCCTGGTGGAAGTGCGTTCTACCTCCGCCCGCGCGCTGGCGGAGAAAAAGCAGCTGCTGCGCCGTATTGAACAGGCGGAGATCCAGCAGACCGAATGGCAGGAGAAAGCGGAGCTGGCGCTGCGCCGGGATAAAGAGGATCTTGCCCGTTCTGCACTGATTGAAAAACAGAAGCTGACCGACCTAATCGCCGCGCTGCAGCAGGAAGCGACCCAAGTAGAAGAGACCCTGGAACGTATGAAGGGCGAAATCGGCGAGCTGGAGAAGAAGCTGAGCGAAACCCGCGCCCGCCAGCAGGCGTTGACCCTGCGTCATCAGGCGGCTTCATCTTCACGCGATGTGCGTCGTCAGCTCGACAACGGCAAGCTGGACGAAGCGATGGCGCGTTTCGAATCGTTCGAACGCCGCATCGACCATATGGAAGCGGAAGCGGAAAGCCAGCGTTTCGGCAAGCCGAAAGGTCTGGATCAGCAGTTTGCCGAACTCAAAGCGGATGACGAGATCAGTGAACAGCTGGCCGCGCTGAAAGCGAAAATGAATCGCGGCGAATAACCGATTGGGCTGCGCGCCCAATCGTCTTGCGACAATAAATGATTAAGGAGAGTCGATGAGCGCACTTTTTCTGGCCATACCTTTAACTATCTTCGTGCTGTTTGTGGCGCCGATCTGGTTATGGCTGCACTACAGTAAGCGCAACGGCGGCGCCGAGCTGTCGCCGGGCGAAGTACAGCGTCTGCAACAGCTGACGCAGGATGCGCGCCGCATGCGCGAACGCATCGAAGCGCTGGAAGCGATTCTTGACGCCGAACATCCGCACTGGAGGCAGTCATGAGCAGCATGACCTTTAAAGGACGCAAGCTCTGGCGTCTGCCGGAACAGGGCAAGCTGATGGGCGTTTGCGCCGGGCTGGCCGACTATCTGGACATTCCGGTGCGGTTAATCCGCGTCATCGCCGTGCTGTCGCTGTTTTTCGGCTTGTTTATGTTTACCGTCATCGCCTATCTGTTTCTGGGCTTCGTGCTGGACGTTAAACCAGCCGACGCCTCTGACGAGCGCGCACCCAGCGCGGCGGAGCTGCTTGACCAACTGGATGAGGCGTTAAACCGCGACGAGAGAAGCGTGCGCGATATCGAGCGCTACGTAACCTCGGAAACCTTCAGCGTACGCAGCCGCTTCCGCCAGCTCTGAGCCTGACGCACCCTCTGCGCGGGCCCGGCAGCGGGCCTTCTTCAAGTCTGATTTTTGGAGGTGACCATGCCCTTACAGGGACAATCCGCTTTTCGCCGCCACGCGGCTCCCGCGTTGAAGTCGGCAGGAAAATTTATCATTATCAGTGCTGTTACCTATGGACCCGCCGGTATTGCAGGTTGGGCAGTTAAATCCGTGGCGCGTCGACCGTTACGCATTCTCCTCTCGCTGGCGCTGGAACCGCTGCTGGCGAAAGTGATGAAGCGCGTTTCGGCGCGTTTCATCAGGGAGAATGATGAAAAGACTGCAAGAAGAACTGATCTCACTGGTCAACCGCGGCGTTGACCGTCATCTGCGGCTGGCGGTCACCGGCCTGAGCCGCAGCGGAAAAACCGCTTTTATCACTTCGCTGGTTAATCAGCTGCTCACCGTCCACAACGGCGCGCGGCTGCCGCTGTTTTCCGTGGTGCGGGAAGAGCGACTGCTGGGCGTTAAGCGCGTGCCGCAGCGCGATATGGGAATCCCGCGTTTTACCTATGACGAAGGGCTGGCGCAGCTCTACGGCGCGCCGCCCACCTGGCCGACGCCGACGCGCGGCGTCAGCGAAATGCGGCTGGCGCTGCGCTATCGCGCCAGCGATTCGCTGCTGCGCCACTTCAAAGAGACTTCCACGCTCTACCTTGAAATCGTCGATTACCCTGGCGAATGGCTGCTCGATCTGCCGATGCTGGCGCAGGATTACCTTGCCTGGTCGCGACAGATGACCGGCCTGCTGCAGGGCGATCGCGCCGAATGGGCCGCGCCCTGGCGCGCCCTTTGCGCCGGACTCGATCCGCTGGCACCGGCGGATGAAAATCGCCTGGCGCAGATCGCCGCCGCCTGGACCGACTATCTGCATCAGTGTAAGGCCCAGGGGCTGCATTTTATCCAGCCCGGACGCTTTGTTTTGCCGGGCGAAATGGCGGGCGCGCCCGCGCTGCAGTTTTTCCCCTGGCCTACGGTGGATGACGCCAGCGCGACCCGGCTGGCGCAGGCCGATAAAAACAGCAATGTCGGCATGCTGCAGGCGCGCTACAGCTACTACTGTCAGCATGTGGTAAAGGACTTTTATAAAAACCACTTTTTGCGCTTCGATCGGCAAATCGTGCTGGTGGACTGTCTTCAGCCGTTGAACAGCGGGCCGCAGGCGTTTAACGACATGCGGCTGGCGCTGACGCAGCTGATGCAGAGCTTCCACTACGGCCAGCGCACGCTGTTTCGCCGTCTTTTTTCGCCGGTGATCGATAAGCTGCTGTTCGCCGCGACCAAAGCCGATCATATTACCGCCGATCAGCATGCGAATCTGGTGTCGCTGCTGCAGCAGCTGGTGCAGGACGCCTGGCAAAACGCCGCGTTCGAAGGCATCACCATGGACTGCCTGGGTCTCGCCTCGGTGCAGGCGACCGAAAGCGGACTGGTGGATCACCGGGGCGAGAAATTGCCGGCGCTGCGCGGCAATCGCCTCAGCGACGGCGAAGCGCTGACCTTTTACCCGGGCGAAGTGCCGCCGCGTCTGCCGGGTAACGCCTTCTGGCAGCAGCAGGGATTTCAGTTTGAAGCTTTCCGGCCGCGGCAGCTCGATGTGGATCGACCGCTGCCGCACATCCGTATGGACGCGGCGCTGGAATTTTTATTGGGAGATAAGCTGCGATGAACGAGTCACCGATCAAACCCAGAATCGATTTTAGCGAGCCGCTGGGACCGCCGCCGGAGACGCCCCTGCGTCCGGCGCAAACCTTCGATGCTGAGACAGAGAAACATTTTCTGGCGCAGGAGGCTGATGCAACGGAGCCGCAGGAGGAGGGGGCCGGCGAACGCGCCGTCGAGGCGGCGCTGCGGCCGAAACGCAGCCTGTGGCGCAAAATGGTGGGCGTCGGGCTGGGACTGTTCGGCGTCAGCGTGGCGGCGCAGGGCGCGCAGTGGCTCTATGACGCCTGGCTGACGCGCGACTGGTTCGCGCTC
>DENB01000109.1:7596-12782 GCA_002359495.1 Enterobacteriaceae bacterium UBA2655 | reverse complement strand
AATCAGACGCAGAATAGAGAGCGACAGCGATTCGTTGTCGCGAATCGTGCCGGTGCCGCTGCAGCGCGGGCAAACATGGTGGCTGGATTCGCCCAGCGACGGGCTGAGGCGCTGGCGCGACATCTCCAGCAGGCCGAAGCGGGAGATATGGCTGATCTGGATGCGGGCGCGATCCTGACGTACCGCTTCGCGCAGCCGGTTTTCAACCGCTCGCTGATGGCGAACCGGGGTCATATCGATAAAGTCGATGACGATCAGGCCGCCTAAGTCGCGCAGACGCAGTTGGCGCGCGATCTCATCGGCCGCTTCCAGGTTGGTGTTGAAGGCGGTCTCTTCGATATCGCCGCCGCGGGTGGCGCGTGCGGAGTTGATGTCGATCGCGGTCAGCGCTTCGGTGCTGTCGATGACGATGGAACCGCCGGAAGGCAGACGCACTTCGCGCTGGAAGGCGGACTCAATCTGCGATTCGATTTGGTAATGGCTGAACAGCGGGATCTCGCCGGTGTAGAGCTTGATTTTGCTGCTGAAGTCGGGACGACCCAGCGCCGCGATATGCTGGCGCGCCAGCTCAAGCACTTTCGGATTATCGATAAGGATCTCGCCGATATCCTGGCGCAGGTAGTCGCGAAAGGCGCGAACGATGACGTTGCTTTCCTGATGGATCAGGAAGGGAGCGGGGCGACTCTCCGCCGCTTTTTTAATCGCTTCCCAGTGCTTCAGGCGGAAGCTTAAATCCCACTGCAGCGCTTCGGCGGACTTGCCGACGCCGGCGGTGCGGACGATCAGTCCCATGCCGTCGGGCAGTTCCAGCGAGGAGAGCGCTTCTTTCAACTCGGTGCGATCGTCGCCCTCGATACGGCGAGAAATGCCGCCGGCGCGAGGATTGTTCGGCATCAGCACCAGATAACTGCCCGCCAGGCTGATAAAGGTGGTCAGCGCGGCGCCTTTGTTGCCGCGCTCCTCTTTATCGATCTGAACGATTACTTCCTGACCTTCGCGCAGCACATCTTTAATATTGGGACGGCCGTGCGCGTTGTAATTGGCAGGGAAATAATCGCGGGAGATTTCTTTCAGAGGGAGAAAACCATGACGCTCGGCGCCGTAATCGACAAACGCGGCTTCAAGGCTGGGTTCAATGCGGGTGATTTTACCTTTGTAAATGTTGGCTTTTTTCTGTTCGTGTCCGGGGCTTTCGATATCCAGATCGTACAGACGTTGTCCGTCAACAAGAGCAACGCGCAACTCCTCCTGCTGAGTTGCGTTAATTAACATTCTTTTCATCGTGACTTACTCGTTATTCTCACATGAGTGACAAAGCTGCGGGCATAGTTACCCTGGACGAGTGTCAACCGATGGCCCCGTGTCTTATCGCAATGACGTCAACCTCACGGTTGTCGGCCGCTCGAGGGGCGCAAATAGAGTCGGTGGCCCGCTTTTCATAAGGAAAAACGGCGCCCGATGGTGGAAATGCCACAAATATTCCGTGAAAACCTGTGCATCCCAGTCTTTCGTCCAGGCTGTAACCCGCAGCCCGCTAAGTGCCTGATTTAACAATACGTCTTACGCCATTGCTGCGTGTCTGTTCAATCCGGCAAAATGACTTATTTCGCTCTTTTTCAGGTCTGAAACATTTCAGACAAGAAACAACAGCATTATTCCACTGCTAACCTTCATATAGCAAGGCGACTTTTACTGCCTGCTAAACTTTATTTCATCTTAACCCGTTAATTTGCAGGGCTAATCACCGCATTGATGAAAAAGCCGCCATTCCGGCTTATTTTATCGTGCGATACGCAGTGAGTTAAGCACAGAAAAAGGGGTGGCGCTATGCAAAGACACTATTTAGAATCGCCGCCATGAAAACTGAGACTCCAGGCGTACAACTTGTCGCCATTACGGCTGAAAATGCCGGACAACGCATTGATAACTTTTTACGCACTCAATTAAAGGGCGTGCCGAAAAGCATGATTTATCGCATCCTGCGCAAAGGTGAGGTGCGGGTAAACAAAAAGCGCGTTAAACCTGAATATAAACTGGAGGCGGGCGACGAGGTGCGTATTCCGCCGGTGCGCGTGGCCGAACGCGAAGAGCAGAACCTCTCGCCGAAGCTGAGCAAAGTGGCTTCTCTCGCTAACGCGATCCTTTACGAAGATGAATCGATTCTGGTGCTGAATAAGCCGTCCGGCACGGCGGTGCACGGCGGCAGCGGGTTGAGCTTCGGCGTCATCGAGGCGCTGCGCGCCCTGCGTCCGGAAGCCCGTTTTCTGGAGCTAGTCCATCGCCTCGATCGCGACACCTCCGGCGTTCTGCTGGTGGCGAAGAAGCGCTCCGCGCTGCGTTCGCTCCATGAGCAGCTACGCGAGAAGGGCATGCAGAAAGATTATTTGGCGCTGGTGCGCGGCAACTGGCCCTCCCATCTCAAAGTCGTACAGGCGCCGCTGTTGAAAAACATTCTGCAAAGCGGAGAGCGGGTGGTGCGTGTCAGCAGCGAAGGCAAACCTTCGGAAACCCGCTTCAAGGTGGAAGAGCGTTTCGCCTTCGCTACCCTGGTTAAAGCGAGTCCGGTAACGGGACGTACCCACCAGATCCGCGTACATACGCTGCACGCGGGGCATCCCATCGCGTTCGACGATCGTTACGGCGAGCGCGACTTCGATCGTCAACTGGCGGATACCGGGCTGAGCCGCCTGTTTCTGCACGCTGCCGCGCTGACCTTTACCCATCCGCAAAGCGGCGAAACGCTGCGGCTCGAAGCGCCGTTGGATAACGCGCTCAAACAGTGTCTGGCTGCGTTACGCCAGCACAAGGCGTAACGCGCCGCGGGCATTACTCCTGCAGAGGATCGATGCCCGCTTTGCGCAGCATGCCGCTGAGCGCGATCAGCGGCAATCCCACCAGCGTATTCGGATCGCGTCCTTCCAGCCGATCGAACAGGCAAATCCCTAACCCTTCGCTTTTAAAACTGCCGGCGCACTGCAACGGCTGCTCTTTACGAATATATCCGTCGATTTCAGCATCAGATAAAACGCGGAAATGCACCACGAAAGGCTCATAACATTGCATCAGCCGGTTTTCCTGCGCGCAATAGAGCGCCAGTCCGGTATAGAAGGTCACGGACTGACCGCTGGCGGCGCGTAATTGCGCGCGGGCGATTTCCTCAGTATGCGGCTTTCCGGTAATAGCGCCGTTTAATACGCAAACCTGATCGGAGCCAATAATCCAGTGGCGCGGATAACGCGTCGCCAGCGCCTGCGCTTTGGCGACGGCGAGACGCTGCACCAGCGCCGGCGCCGACTCCTGCGGTTGCGGCGTTTCGTCAACGTCGGGCGCAGCGGTAATAAAAGGCAGGCCCAGCTTTTTTAATAATGCCTGGCGAAAAGGTGAAGTGGACGCTAAAAGAAGTAAAGTCGGCATTTTTTCAAGGAATAGATAGCGAATTGGATACAGTCATTTTAAACTGTGCACCGCACTGGATGCGAGTAATGGGTGAAAGATGCTGTTAAACGGCCTTTTTCTTTGACTCTATGACGTTACAAAGTTAATATGCGCGCCCTATGCAAAAGGTAAAATTACCCCTGACGCTGGACCCGGTCCGCGCCGCTCAAAAACGCCTGGATTATCAAGGTGTTTATACATCTGAACAGGTGGAGCGCGTTGCCGAGTCGGTCGTCAGTGTGGACAGCGATGTGGCATGTGATATGTCGTTTGCGGTTGACAACCAGCGCCTCGCCGTACTGAAAGGTACTGCCGAGGTGCAGGTGACGTTGTTGTGTCAACGCTGCAACCAATCCTTTCCGCATCATGTTCACGTAAGCTATTGCTTCAGTCCTGTCTCAAGCGATGAGCAGGCGGAGGCACTGCCGGAAGCCTACGAGCCGATCGACGTCGATGATTTTGGCGAAGTCGATCTGCTGGCGGTGATCGAGGACGAAATCATCCTCGCGCTGCCGGTGGTTCCGGTGCATGATTCTGAACACTGTGAAGTGTCCGACGCGGACATGGTCTTTGGCAAATTGCCTGAAGAGGCGGAGAAACCAAACCCATTTGCCGTATTAGCCAGTTTAAAGCGTAAGTAATAGGAGTAAGGTCCATGGCCGTACAACAGAATAAACCCACCCGTTCTAAGCGTGGCATGCGTCGTTCGCACGATGCGCTGACCACCGCCACTCTGTCTGTAGATAAAGTTTCTGGCGAAACTCATCTGCGTCACCACATCACTGCGGATGGTTACTACCGCGGTCGTAAGGTCATCGTTAAGTAATTCTTGCGGCTTCGCAAGGCGCTACTTTGATACGATTGACCTTGGCAGTTGATGCCATGGGCGGGGACTTCGGTCCCTGCGTGACAGTGCCTGCAGCATTGCAGGCACTGACCTCTCATTCACAGCTGGATATTCTTCTGGTCGGCGATCCCGACACCATCACGCCATTGCTTACTAAAGCGGATTCCTCCCTGCTGGGGCGTTTGCAGGTTATTCCTGCGGAATCGGTTATCGCAAGCGATGCCAAACCTTCTCAGGCGGTGCGTAACAGCCGGGGCAGCTCGATGCGCACGGCGCTGGAGCTGGTTAAAGAGGGAAAGGCTGACGCCTGCGTCAGCGCCGGCAATACCGGCGCACTGATGGGGCTGGCTAAATTATTGTTAAAACCGCTGGACGGCATCGAACGCCCGGCGCTGATGTCCATTTTGCCGCACCAGCAATGGGGTAAAACCGTGGTGCTGGATTTAGGCGCGAATGTCGGCTGCGACAGCGCCATGCTGGTGCAGTTTGCGGTGATGGGCGCGGTCATGGCGGAAGAGTTGCTGGGCATCGCTCAGCCGCGCGTCGCTTTGCTGAATATCGGTCAGGAAGAGACCAAAGGTCTCGAGACGATACGCGAAGCGGCGGCGCTTCTGCGGGAAGCGCCGCAGATCAACTATATTGGTTACCTTGAAGGTAACGATTTGCTTACCGGCAAAACAGATGTGCTGGTTTGTGACGGTTTCGTCGGCAACGTCACGCTGAAGACCATGGAAGGCGTGGTAAGAATGTTTCTTTCCTTGCTGCGATCGTCGGGCGAGGGAAAAAAGCGGTCGTGGTGGCTGAAGTGGCTTGGGCGCTGGATTCAAAAACGCCTGACGAAGCGCTTTGGTCATCTCAACCCCGACCAGTATAATGGCGCCTGTCTGTTAGGATTGCGCGGCAT
>DENB01000109.1:0-7572 GCA_002359495.1 Enterobacteriaceae bacterium UBA2655 | reverse complement strand
AACGCCGATCTGGAAAAAATGGTGGAAACTTCGGACGAGTGGATCGTCACCCGTACCGGCATCCGCGAGCGCCGTATTGCGGCGCCGGAAGAGACCGTCGCCAGCATGGGTTTCGCCGCGGCGCAGCGCGCGCTGGAAATGGCGGGCGTAGAGAGTCAGGAAATTGGCCTGATCATTGTCGCAACGACCTCCTCAAGCCACGCTTTTCCCAGCTCGGCCTGTATGATCCAGCAGATGCTGGGCATCAATGACAGCGCCTCTTTCGATCTCGCCGCCGCCTGCGCCGGCTTTACCTACGCGCTGAGTGTCGCCGATCAATACATTAAAAGCGGCGCGGTGAAATATGCGTTAGTGATCGGCTCCGATGTGCTGGCGCGTACGCTCGATCCCGAAGATCGCGGCACCATTATCCTGTTTGGCGACGGCGCGGGCGCTGTGGTGCTGGGCCAGAGCGAAGAGCCGGGCATCTTCTCCACGCATCTGCACGCCGACGGCCGCTACGGTCAACTGCTGTCGCTGCCGTATCAGGATCGCGCCCGGCAGGATCAGCCGGCCTACCTGACCATGTCCGGCAACGAAGTCTTCAAGGTGGCAGTCACCGAACTGGCGCACATCGTCGATGAAACATTGCGGGCGAATAATCTCGATCGCGAAATGCTCGACTGGCTGGTGCCGCATCAGGCGAACCTGCGCATCATCAGCGCGACGGCGAAAAAGCTGCATATGGGCATGGATAAAGTGGTCGTCACGCTTGACCGTCACGGTAATACCTCCGCCGCCTCAGTGCCTTGCGCGCTGGATGAAGCGGTGCGCGACGGCCGCATCAAACGCGGACAACTCATTTTGCTGGAAGCCTTTGGTGGCGGTTTCACTTGGGGTTCCGCGCTGGTTCGTTTTTGATTGACAGGAAATCGACATGACGCAATTCGCAATGGTGTTCCCGGGACAGGGTTCACAAACCCCCGGCATGCTGGCCGAGCTGGCAGCGGCTTATCCTGAAGTTGAAGCGACTTATCGCGAAGCTTCCGCGGCGCTGGGCTACGATCTCTGGCAGCTGGTTCAACAGGGACCGGCGGAAGAATTGAATAAAACATGGCAAACGCAGCCTGCGCTGCTGGCCGCCTCGGTAGCGATCTATCGCGTCTGGCAACAGCAGGGCGGCAAACAGCCGACGCTGATGGCGGGCCACAGCCTTGGAGAATACTCCGCGCTGGTTTGCGCCGGCGTGCTTGACTTCGCGGACGCGATCAAGCTAGTCGAACTGCGCGGCAAGCTGATGCAGGAAGCGGTGCCGGAAGGCACCGGCGCCATGCAGGCGATTATCGGCCTGGACGACGACTCCATCCGCAGAGCCTGCGAAGAGAGCGCCCAGGGGCAGGTGGTTTCTCCGGTGAACTTTAACTCGCCGGGCCAGGTGGTTATCGCCGGCAACAAAGAAGCGGTCGAACGCGCCGGGGCAGCCTGTAAAGCATCAGGCGCCAAACGCGCGCTGCCGCTGCCGGTTAGCGTACCGTCACACTGCGCGCTGATGAAGCCGGCGGCCGAGAAGCTGGCGCAGGCGCTGGAGGCGATCGCCTTCAACGTTCCCGCTCTGCCGGTCGTCAATAATGTGGACGTGAAGTGCGAAACCCGCCCGGAAGCGATTCGCAGCGCGCTGGTGCGTCAGCTTTACAGCCCGGTGCGCTGGACGGAAAGCGTAGAATTTATCGCCTCACAAGGCGTCAGTGGGTTAATGGAAGTCGGCCCCGGCAAGGTATTGACCGGTCTGACGAAACGCATTGTTGACACCCTGACAGCGAGCGCGGTGAACGACCCGGCGTCGCTGTCGGCGGCGCTTGAACAAGAGTAAGAGGATTAACATGAGCTTCGAAGGCAAAATCGCGCTGGTTACCGGTGCAAGTCGCGGTATCGGCCGCGCTATCGCTGAAACCTTGGCCGCGCGCGGCGCGAAAGTTATCGGCACCGCCACCAGTGAAAGCGGCGCCGACGCGATCAGCGCATACTTGGGCGACAAAGGCAAAGGCCTGATGCTGAACGTAACCGATTCCGCATCGATCGACAGCGTTCTCGAAAAAGTTCGCGCTGAATTTGGCGAAGTTGATATTTTGGTCAATAATGCAGGCATTACGCGTGATAATCTGCTGATGCGCATGAAGGACGAAGAGTGGCAGGATATCCTGGAAACCAATCTTTCTTCCGTTTTCCGCCTATCCAAGGCGGTGATGCGCGCCATGATGAAAAAACGCGTGGGCCGTATCATCACCATCGGTTCCGTCGTTGGAACCATGGGTAACGCGGGTCAGGCAAATTACGCTGCAGCCAAGGCGGGTTTGATTGGCTTTAGCAAATCACTGGCGCGTGAAATCGCGTCACGTGGCATTACCGTAAACGTCGTGGCGCCGGGCTTTATTGAAACGGACATGACGCGTGCACTGAACGAAGAGCAACGTTCTGGCATTTTGGCGCAGGTTCCGGCGGGCCGTTTAGGCGACCCGCAGGAAATCGCCAATGCTGTCGCATTTTTAGCCTCTGACGAAGCAGCCTACATCACAGGTGAAACGCTGCACGTCAACGGCGGAATGTACATGGTCTGATAATCACGAAAATCAGTTGCAATTTTTGCGGTGAAAACCGCAAAATAGCGTAAAATCGTGGTTCGACCAGCCGGGATTTTGTTGCATCTTTTTCAACATTTTATACACTACGAAAACCATCGCGTAAGCGAGTTTTGATAGGAAATTAAATAGTATGAGCGATATCGAACAACGCGTTAAGAAAATCATTGCAGAGCAACTGGGTGTTAAAGAAGACGAAGTGACTAACTCTGCTTCTTTCGTAGAAGACCTGGGCGCTGATTCTCTTGATACCGTTGAGCTGGTAATGGCTCTGGAAGAAGAGTTTGATACTGAAATTCCAGACGAAGAAGCTGAGAAAATCACTACCGTTCAGGCAGCGATCGACTACATCAATAGCCACAACAACGGCTAATGAATATCTTCAGGCGGTCACTTGACCGCCTGAGTTTTATGTCCGTCCCACATAGTTCATATTTTCCCCGTCCCTGGAGGACGAACGTGTCTAAGCGTCGTGTAGTTGTGACCGGACTTGGCATGTTGTCTCCTGTCGGCAATACCGTAGAGTCTACCTGGAGTGCTCTCCTTGCCGGTCAGAGCGGCATTAACCTGATCGACCATTTTGATACTAGTGCCTACGCAACACGCTTTGCTGGCTTAGTAAATGATTTTAATTGTGATGATTTCATCTCGCGTAAAGATCAGCGCAAGATGGATGAATTCATCCAGTACGGCATCGTTGCCGGCATTCAGGCGATGCAGGATTCAGGCCTGGAAGTCACCGAAGAAAATGCAGGGCGCATCGGCGCGGCAATCGGTTCGGGCATCGGCGGTTTGGGTTTGATCGAAGAAAACCACAGCTCGCTGGTGAAAGGCGGACCGCGTAAAATCAGTCCGTTTTTCGTTCCTTCCACTATTGTGAATATGGTGGCGGGTCATCTCACCATCATGTATGGACTGAAAGGACCGAGCATCTCTATCGCGACGGCCTGTACGTCCGGCGTGCATAACATCGGTCATGCGGCGCGTATCATTGCCTATAACGATGCGGATGTGATGCTGGCGGGCGGCGCGGAAAAAGCCAGTACGCCACTGGGCGTCGGCGGTTTCGGCGCGGCGCGCGCGCTCTCTACTCGCAACGACAACCCTCAGGCGGCAAGCCGTCCGTGGGATAAAGATCGCGATGGTTTCGTGCTGGGCGACGGCGCGGGCATCATCATGCTGGAAGAGTACGAGCATGCAAAAAAGCGCGGCGCGAAAATCTATGCTGAAATCGTCGGTTTCGGCATGAGCAGCGACGCTTATCATATGACCTCTCCGCCGGAAAACGGGGCAGGCGCGGCGCTGGCGATGGTTAACGCGCTGCGTGACGCCCAGCTTACGCCGGAGCAGATTGGCTACGTTAACGCCCACGGCACCTCAACGCCGGCAGGCGATAAAGCTGAAGCCCAGGCGGTGAAATCGGTCTTCGGCGCAGCGGCTGACAACGTCATGGTAAGCTCGACCAAATCGATGACCGGCCATCTGTTAGGCGCGGCGGGCGCGGTAGAATCGATCTTCTCGATTCTGGCGCTGCGCGACCAGGCGCTTCCGCCGACCATCAACCTCGATAACCCGGATGAAGGTTGCGATTTAGATTTTATTCCTCATACGGCGCGTCAGGTTAGCGGTCTGGAGTATACGCTGTGTAACTCCTTCGGTTTCGGCGGCACCAACGGCTCGCTGATTTTCCGCAAGGTTTAATCGCCTTTCGTTCCGTTCAAGGCCCGCGCTCTGCGGGCCTTTTTATTTTCTCTGCGCCGGCTGAATCTCTGCGCGCATCCCGGTAAGCTTGGTCTGACTGAAAAATAAGTGAGCGCGATGATGTGGATTAACGGACGCGAACAAGAGATGTTGCCAGCCAGCGACCGGGCAGTGCAGTTCGGCGACGGCTGTTTTACCACGGCGGCGATCGCCAACGGGCATATTCTGCAGTTCGACGCGCATCTGCAACGGCTGCAGGAAGGCTGCCGGCGTCTGTTGATTGACAGGGTCGACTGGCCGCGTCTCGAACAGGAGATGCGTCGGCTGGCGCAGACGCAGCAGCAGGCGGTGCTGAAAGTGATTATCAGCCGCGGCCAGGGCGGGCGCGGTTACAGCGGCGCCGGCTGCGGCGAGGCGACGCGCATCCTGTCGCTGACGCCTTATCCGCAGCACTATCAGGCGCTGCGCGCCGAGGGCATTAATCTGACGCTCAGCCCGATCGCGCTGGCGCGCAGCAAACAGCTGGCGGGCATCAAGCACCTTAACCGCCTGGAACAGGTGTTGATCCGCGCACATCTCGACCAGAGCGACGCCGATGAGGCGCTGGTGCTTGACACTGAGGGCAGGGTGGTGGAATGCTGTGCCGCTAATTTATTCTGGCGTAAAGACGGGAAAATTTTTACCCCGAGCGTGGAGGAAGCCGGCGTCGATGGCACCATGCGGCGTTATCTGATGGCGCAGATGAAGCGGGCCGGTCAAACTTGTCATGTCGTCAGCGTGGGAAAAGAGGCGATTCTGGCTGCGGACGAAGTCGTTATCTGCAACGCGCTGATGCCGGTGCTGCCGGTAAGGCAGCTTGACGACGTACGCTATGCGGCCAGAAGCCTTTTCGACCAGCTTTACGCCAGCAGCAAAAAAATGGATGCATAATGACCCGAACAACAAAACTTATCGCCGCCGCCACGGCGATTTTAGCGCTCGCCCTGCTGTTTAGCGGATGGCAAGTTAAGCGCTTCGCCGCCACGCCGTTGACCCTTCGCCAAGAAAGAATTTTTACCTTGCCGGCCGGCACCGGCCGCGTCGCGCTTGAAGCCGAGCTGGAAAGCCAGCAGATTATTCCGCGCAGCATCTGGTTCGGCGGGCTGTTGAAGCTGGAGCCGGAGCTGGCGCGCTTCAAAGCCGGCACCTACCGGCTGGAAGCCGGCATGACGGTGCGCGATTTGCTGAAGCTACTGGCCAGCGGCAAAGAGGCGCAGTTTCCGCTGCGTTTTATCGAAGGATCGCGCCTGCAGGAGTGGCTTTCTCAGCTGCGCGCCGCGCCCTATATCCGGCACACGCTGAAAGACGACAGTTTCGCTACCCTCGCGGCGGCGCTGAAGCTGGATCGCGATCTTCTGGAAGGCGGGTTCTGGCCTGACACCTATCTCTATACCGCCAACACCAGTGACGTCGCGTTACTGCAGCGCGCCCATGAGCGCATGGAAAAGCAGCTCGGCGAGGTCTGGCGCAACAGAGATCCCAACTTGCCTTATAAAAATGAGAACGATCTGCTCATCATGGCCTCGATCATCGAAAAAGAGACCGGCGTCAGCGAAGAGCGCAGCAAAGTCGCCTCGGTATTTATCAACCGGCTGCGCACCGGGATGCGCCTGCAAACCGATCCCACTGTTATCTACGGCATGGGCGATGCCTACGACGGCGTGCTGACGCGTAAAGATCTTGAGACGCCAACCGATTACAATACCTATATTATCAGCGGCCTGCCGCCAGGCCCGATCTCGATGCCGGGCGAGGCGTCGCTTTTGGCGGCGGCGCACCCGGAAAAAAGCAACTATCTCTATTTCGTCGCCGATGGTAAAGGCGGGCATACCTTTACCACCAACCTTGCCAGCCACAATCGCGCAGTACAGGCGTATCGGCTGGCCATGAAGGAAAAGAATGAAAAGTAAGTTCATTGTCATTGAAGGCCTGGAAGGTGCAGGCAAAACCACGGCGCGCGACGCGATCGTCGAGGTGCTGCAGGCGCAGGGCGTCAGCGATCTGGTGTTTACCCGCGAACCGGGCGGCACGCCGCTGGCGGAGCAGCTGCGCACGCTGGTCAAGCAGGGCATTGAGGGCGAGCAGGTTACCGACAAAGCCGAACTGCTGATGCTTTATGCCGCACGGATACAGTTGGTAGATACAATTATTAAACCCGCTCTGGCGCGCGGCGCCTGGGTTGTCGGCGATCGTCACGATCTCTCGTCGCAGGCCTATCAGGGCGGCGGGCGCGGTCTCGACACCCAACTGATGCAGACACTGCGCGATGCCGTGCTGGGCGATTTTCGTCCCGACTTAACGCTCTATCTCGACGTGACCCCTGAAATCGGCCTGCAGCGCGCGCGCGCGCGCGGGGCATTGGATCGCATCGAGCAGGAATCGCTGCGCTTTTTTGAGCGTACGCGCGAACGCTACCTGGCGCTGGCGGCAACCGATCCCACTATCCGCACCGTCGATGCGACGCAGCCGCTGGAAAAGGTGACGTTGTCACTTAAGCAGACGCTGCGGGCATGGCTGGCGGAACAGGCGTAATGAACTGGTATCCCTGGCTGAATCAGCCATACCGACAGATCATCGCTCAGCATCAGGGCGGCCGCGCGCATCATGCGCTGCTGATTCAGGCGCTGGCGGGCATGGGCGACGATGCGCTGGTCTGGGGCGTGAGCCGCTGGCTGATGTGTCAGCGGCCGGAAGGGATGAAAAGCTGCGGCCGCTGTCACGGCTGCCAGCTGATGCAAGCCAATACGCATCCCGACTGGTATCGACTTGAGGCGGAAAAAGGCAAGTCGACGCTGGGCATTGACGCGGTGCGTCAGGTGATGGAAAAACTCTATCACTTTGCCCAGCAGGGCGGCGCGAAAATCGTCTGGTTGCCCGATGCGGCGCAACTGAGTGAAGCGGCAGCTAACGCGCTGCTGAAAACCCTTGAAGAGCCGCCCGCCAACAGCTGGTTTTTTCTGAGCAGCCGCGATCCCTCGCGCCTGCTGGCGACGCTACGCAGCCGCTGCATGACGCTGCATCTCTCGCCGCCAGAGGAGAATCAGAGCCTGCAATGGCTGGCGAAGCAGAGCGCGCAGGATGAGGCGGCGCGGCTGACGGCGCTGCGTCTGTCGGGCGGTGCGCCCGGCGCGGCGCTGGCCTTGCTGGAAGCGACGCCCTGGCAGGCCCGGCAATCGCTCTGCGCGGCGATGCCCGGCGCGCTTCAGCAGGACATTAT
>DENB01000076.1:20696-21000 GCA_002359495.1 Enterobacteriaceae bacterium UBA2655 | reverse complement strand
CAGCGCCAGCGTGCTGACCACCCTGGTGTCGCAGGATCGCATGTATGTCTATTTCGACGTGGACGAGGGCACCTACCTGCGCTATCAGGCGATGACGCGCCGGGGACACCATCGCCACGCCCTGCCGGTGGAGGTGGCGCTGGTGGGCGAAGAGAATTATCCCCACTGCGGCAGCGTCGATTTTCTCGATAACCAGTTGACCGCCAGCACCGGCACCATTCGCATGCGTGCCCTGCTCGACAACCAACAGCGTCTGCTGACGCCCGGCCTGTTTGCGCGCGTGCGCCTGCCGGGCAGCGCCGAG
>DENB01000076.1:0-20617 GCA_002359495.1 Enterobacteriaceae bacterium UBA2655 | reverse complement strand
GGAAAAGCGCAGCGCCGCGACATTCAGCCCGGCGCGATGGTGGACGGCTTGCGCATCGTCGAGCGCGGCCTGAAGCCGGACGACCGGGTGATCGTCAACGGCCTGCAAAAAGTTTTTATGCCCGGCATGCCCGTTACGGCCCGGCAGGTCGTTATGCGCGCCGCCGTTCACTAATTCCCCGCTGGGAGCCCCGTCATGGACTTTTCCCGCTTTTTCATCGACCGCCCCATCTTCGCCGCCGTGCTGTCGATTTTGATTTTCGTCACCGGACTGCTCGCCATTCCGCTGCTGCCGGTCAGTGAATATCCCGACGTGGTGCCGCCCAGCGTGCAGGTACGCGCCGAATACCCTGGCGCCAACCCGAAAGTGATTGCCGAGTCGGTCGCGACGCCGCTGGAGGAAGCGATCAATGGCGTGGAAAATATGATGTATATGAAGTCGGTCGCCGGCTCAGACGGCGTGCTGGTGACCACCGTGACCTTCCGCCCCGGCACCGATCCCGACCAGGCGCAGGTGCAGGTGCAAAACCGCGTGGCGCAGGCGGAAGCGCGGCTGCCGGAAGATGTGCGCCGCCTCGGCATCACCACGCAGAAACAGTCGCCTACTCTGACGCTGGTGGTGCATCTCTTTTCGCCGAACGGCAAATATGACTCCCTTTACCTGCGCAACTACGCCACGCTGAAAATAAAAGACGAGCTGGCGCGCCTGCCGGGCGTGGGCCAGATTGAGATTTTCGGCGCAGGCGAATACGCCATGCGCGTCTGGCTCGATCCCAACCGGGTAGCGGCGCGCGGCCTGACCGCCCCGGATGTGATAACCGCGATGCAGGAGCAGAATGTGCAGGTTTCCGCCGGTCAGCTGGGCGCCGAGCCGTTGGCGAATCAGAGCGATTTTCTGCTCAGCATCAACGCCCAGGGACGCCTGCAAACGGAACAGCAATTTGGCGACATCATCCTGAAATCTTCGCAGGACGGCTCGCTGGTGCGGCTGCGCGACGTGGCGCGCATCGAGATGGGCTCCGGCAGCTACGCTCTGCGCTCGCAGCTCAACAATAAAGATGCGGTTGGCATCGGTATTTTTCAGGCGCCGGGCGCCAATGCCATCGATCTTTCCAACGGCGTGCGGGCGAAAATGGCCGAACTGGCGACCCGTTTTCCCGCTGATGTGCAGTGGGCGGCGCCTTACGATCCTACTATTTTCGTGCGCGACTCGATCAAGGCGGTGGTACAGACCCTGCTGGAAGCGGTGGCGCTGGTGGTGCTGGTGGTGATTCTGTTTTTGCAAACCTGGCGCGCATCGATTATCCCGCTGCTGGCGGTGCCGGTTTCCATTGTCGGCACCTTCAGCGTGCTCTATCTGCTCGGCTTTTCGCTGAATACCCTGAGCCTGTTCGGCCTGGTGCTGGCGATCGGCATTGTGGTGGACGACGCCATTGTGGTGGTGGAAAACGTCGAACGCAATATCGAGGAAGGCCTGACGCCGCGCGAGGCGGCGCACCAGGCGATGCGCGAAGTCTCCGGTCCGATTATCGCCATCGCCCTGGTGCTCTGCGCGGTGTTTGTGCCGATGGCGTTTTTATCCGGCGTCACCGGACAGTTCTATAAGCAGTTTGCGGTCACCATCGCGATTTCCACCGTGATCTCCGCCATCAACTCGCTGACGCTCTCCCCGGCGCTGGCGGCGAAACTGCTGCGCGATCATCGCGCGCCGAAGGATTTGCCCTCGCGTCTGATCGATCGCCTGCTCGGCTGGCTTTTCCATCCTTTTAACCGCTTTTTCCAGCGCAGCGCGAGCGGCTATCAATCGGCGGTCGCGAAGGCACTGCGGCGGCGCGGCGCGGTGTTTATAGTCTATCTGCTGTTGCTGGCCGGCGCCGGCTGGATGTTCCATAGCGTGCCCGGCGGTTTTATTCCCACCCAGGACAAGCTTTATCTGATCGGCGGCGTCAAAATGCCGGAAGGCGCTTCGCTGGCGCGCACTGATGAGATGGTCCGGCAGATGAGCGAACTGGGCATGCAGACCGAAGGCGTCGATTATGCCGTGGCCTTTCCCGGGCTGAATGCGCTGCAATTTACCAATACGCCGAACACCGGCACGGTGTTTTTCGGGCTGAAGCCGTTTGACCAGCGCGGGCGGAGCGCCGTGGCGATCAATGCGGAGATCAATGCGAAAATTGCCCGGCTGCAACAGGGGTTTGGCTTTTCCATTCTGCCGCCGCCGATTCTCGGGCTGGGACAAGGCTCCGGCTACTCGCTCTATATTCAGGATCGCGCCGGGCTGGGGTACGGCGCGCTGCAAACCGCCATCAGCGCCCTTTCCGGCGCGGTGATGCAGACGCCGGGCATGCAATATCCCATCTCTACCTATCAGGCCAACGTGCCGCAGCTGGATGTGCAGGTCGATCGCGATAAGGCCAAGGCGCAGGGGGTGTCGCTGACCGGGTTGTTCGCCACTTTGCAAACCTATCTTGGCTCCTCGTATGTCAACGATTTCAACCGCTTTGGCCGAACCTGGCGCGTAATGGCGCAGGCGGACGGCATTTTCCGCGACAGCGTGGAAGATATCGCCAACCTGCGCACCCGCAACGATCGCGGCGAGATGGTGCCCATCGGCAGCATGGTGCGTATCGCCACGACCTATGGCCCCGATCCGGTGATGCGCTATAACGGCTACCCGGCGGCCGATCTGATTGGCGATGCCGATCCGCGCCTGCTCTCTTCGGCGCAGGCGATGGCGAAAGTCGAAGCGATGGCCGACGGCATATTGCCGAACGGGATGAATATTCAATGGACCGACCTCAGCTATCAACAAGCGACCCAGGGCAATACGGCGCTGATTGTCTTTCCGGTTGCCGTGCTGCTGGCCTTTCTGGTGCTGGCTGCGCTGTATGAGAGCTGGACGCTGCCGCTGGCGGTGATCCTGATTGTCCCTGTGACCATGCTTTCCGCGCTGGTCGGCGTCTGGCTGACCGGCGGCGATAATAATGTTTTCGTGCAGGTCGGGCTGGTGGTGCTGATGGGGCTGGCCTGTAAGAACGCCATTCTTATCGTGGAGTTCGCCCGCGAGCTGGAGCTGCAGGGCAAAGGGAGCGTCGAGGCGGCGCTGCAGGCCTGCCGCCTGCGTCTGCGCCCTATCGTGATGACCTCGATCGCCTTTATCGCCGGCACCGTGCCGCTGATTTTAGGCGAAGGAGCCGGGGCGGAAGTGCGCGGCGTTACCGGCATTACTGTGTTTGCCGGCATGCTGGGGGTAACGCTGTTCGGGCTGTTTTTGACGCCGGTTTTTTACGTTACGCTGCGCAAATGGGTAGCGCGCAAAACGCCGCAGGTTGCGTTGCAAACCTCATAGCAAAAAGGCCGTATCAGCGGCCTTTCTTACAGAGATTGTCAATATCGGGTTCAGGCAAAGGGTTGCAGTTGCTGGTGTCGCGCTGTTTTAGCTCGTTCAGCGCGTCGGCTACGGTGCGTTTTTCCAGCACCTCCAGCGACGCCTGCTCGGCTTCGTTGGCGATGGCTTTGAAATACCAGCAGACATTGGCGCTGACTAAGCAGCGCGGCGCGACGTCAGGGCGCGATGCCCAGAGCTTTTTATCTTCAATCACTGAGGTATAGATATCGCGCAGCGTGATCTCATCGGCCGGACGACCGAGGTGAATCGAGCCGGTGCGCCCCAGCGTCGAGACGATAATGCCGTCGCGCGTAAGCGGCACCATCAGCTTACGAATAAAACTGGGATTGGCTTCAAGGCCGTAGGCGAGGATGGCACTGGTCGAGCGTTTTCCCATCTGCTCCGCCATCGCTACGCTTAAAACCATCTGCAAAGCTGTCGGGAAGCGGTAATCAAGCATTTCTGTTTCCTGAGTTGCGGCGCATCTTATTGTATTTGTTACCGCGGTGGTGAATAAGCATTGAACAATAAATATAACAAACACTGTTGCTTTTTAGAAGCCGAGCCGCACAGGATGGCACGTATTCCCTAAACCGGCCCAGCTGCGCGCCGCTCCGCCGCTTACGCGCCGGCGGGAGGCGCGGGCAACGCCTTTTTCAACAGCGCGACCAGCAATACATTCAACACCGCCAGCCCGCACAGCAGCCAGAGCGTGGCGGCCGGTCCCATCATCTCGAAAACGTAACCGCCCGCCACCGGCGTCAGCGCCTGGCCAATCAACGCCGGGCGCGCCATTCTGCCCACCACCACGGCGTACTCTTCCGGTTTGACCATGGTTAACGGTAAAGTTCCGCGCACAATGGCGCGCAGGCCGTTGCCGGCGCCGTAAAGCACCATGCTGAGCAAAGCCATATGCGGAAACAGCGCCAGCATAATCAGCCCGAGGCGACCAATCCCACTGAAAAGAAGGTCGTCCAGATGGGATGGCCGCGTTTAAAGGCGATATCGACGATGCGCGACCCGACCTGACAAGGCCCGAGAATAGCGCTGATGCCCAACGCCGCCGCCAGCGAATAGCCGTCGGCCTGTAACAGCGTAATCAGCTGTACCGAAATGGCGGTCATGATCACCGACGCCAGGGTAAAAATGGCGCACAGCAGCCAGAACAGTTGCGGCCTGATGGCGGAGTTCGCCGGGGCCTGTCCGCTTTTCTTTGCGGGCAGATGCCCGCGCGCCGCCGGCAGCGCGTAGAGATAAATCGGCAATACGCTAACCGCGAGCAGCGCGGCGATGGCGAAACAGGCGCCGCGCCATTCCAGCCAGTGAATCAATAACGCGGTGCCGGGCCAGACTAAGGTGGTGCAGAAGCCGGAGATCAGCGTGATGCCAGTGATCGCGCCGCGTGCGAAGCCGCCATAGAGCGTGCCCAGCACTGCGAACAGCGCATCGTATAACCCCATCGCCATTCCGACGCCGATAATGACCCAGGCGAACAGAAACAGAGCCAGCGTATGGCTGACGCCCATCAGGACCAGTCCCAACGCCATCACTACGCCGCTCAGCGCCAGCAGCAGACGGCCGCCATAACGGCCATCAGATAGAAAGAGCCGCCCCAGGAGAGAATCTGCACCAGGCCCAGCAGAATAATGGCCAGCGAGCCGGGTTTTATTTGTTGCTCCACGTAGGGGTCCTGATAATTCGACAAGTCCCCTGTTATAACATGTTCTGGCACAAGGAAAAAAACGTAACGCCAGGCAGCGGGAATCTTCTTTCTGCTGGGATAAATGGAGGGGCACGTTGCTAATTAATATTTATTTTATTTATGTTGTAACTATGAAACAGCCTACACATGAATATTGCATTCAGCAAAAAGAGATGCCACATTAGAAATGTTGTAACTAGCAGGAGAAAACGTGTGCGTTATGATCTGATTAGCGATATGCATGAGTGCATGAATGCGCTGGAGCGCGAACTGGCGCAGCTTCAGCAGGAGGTTGAGGCGCTGCCGCTGCTGGTCGCCCGCGTGTTCCGCTTGCCGGAAGTGGAAAAGGGCCGCGAGCACGACGCTATCACCCAAATCGCGGTTGAGCAGCACCTCGGCGCAAAAGCGTGTGCGATGGCCCTCACCCACTTCCGCAAATTGTTTATTCAACATCAGTCCGAAAAGCTGAGCACCAAAGCGGCGGTGCGCCTGCCCGGCGCCATTTGCCTTGAATGCGACGAGTCGGCGCAGGCGCAGCTGGAGCAGCGCGTGTCGCAGATCAACAGCCTGAAGGCGCGGCTGGAGTATATGATCACCGTCGAGTCCGGCCTGCCGAGCGAAGCGCGTTTTGAATTCGTTCATCAGCATCTGCGCGGACTTATTACCCTGAACGCCTACCGTTCCATTACCCTGCTCGATTCACCGGACAGCCTGCGTTTCGGCTGGGCGAATAAAAATATTATCAAGAACGTGCAGCGCAAAGAGATCGTCGAAAAGCTGGAAAAGAGCCTGAAGGCGGGCCGTTCGCAGGCGCCCTGGTCGCGGGAGCAGTGGGCGGAAAAGGTGCAGGAGGAGCTGGCGCTGGTGCGCGCCCTGCCCGATTCGGTACGGCTGAAAATCAAGCGGCCGGTCAAGGTGCAGCCGGTCGCCCGCGTCTGGCGCGCCGAGGAGAAAAAACAGGTTCAGCTCGCCTGCCCTTCGCCGATTCTGGTGATGTGCCGCGATCGCAGCCGGGTGCCGGTGCTGGGCGAACTACTTAATTACAATGCGGATGCGATCAATTACCGCCACAAGCCGCCTGCCGAGCAGCTTTATCTGCTTATTCCCCGCCTGCATCTCTGGTGCGACCAGCCGTTCTGATCTCACGCAGCAAGGCGCTGGTGCAGACAATCAGCACCAGCGCATCTTTCCATGCCGTTGCCCGGAAGTAACCCGCCCAGGTTTGATGCAGTAAGGCGTTGACGTCGCCGGGCCAGACGCTGTCGCTGCTGCGCAGTATCGCCAGGCGTACGCTGAGATATTGCAGCGTCAGGCTTAACAGAAACCAGCCGAGCAGCGTAACGGCTATCGTCGCCAGCCGACCCGCGACGGCCAGCGGCCTCGTCTGCCGCCGCAGCCAAACCGTCCAGCCCGCCGCCAGCGCGATAAAGAGCAGCAGGCGAATCAGCCCCGCCAGCCAGCCGTCGTGGTACGCTGACAGACCGACCAGGCCGGTGATCAGCGCCCCCCAGCTCCAGGCGAGATCGTTATGGATCAGCAAAAAAGCGATAAAGGCCCAGAGCGCCGCGCGGCGCGAGATGGCGAACCTTTCCATGTCAGGTTCCCTGAAGTTCTTTACAGACAAATAAGGCCAGCATCGGCTGGCCTTAGCGAAAAGCGGCGTACAGCCTTACTGCTTCATGCTGCCGACCATCTCTTCCGGACGTACCCAGGCGTCAAACTGTTCTTCCGTTAGATAGCCCAGCTTCAGCGCCGAGGCTTTCAACGTCAGCCCCTCTTTATGCGCCTTTTTCGCAATCTCCGCCGCTTTGTCATAGCCGATATGGGTATTCAGCGCGGTAACCAGCATCAGGGATTCGTTCAGCAGCTGGCTGATGCGATCGCGGTTCGGTTCGATGCCGATCGCGCAGTGGTGATTGAAGCTGTCCATGCCGTCCGCCAGCAGACGCACGGATTGCAGGAAGTTATGGATCACCATCGGACGGAAGACGTTCAGCTCAAAGTTGCCGGAGGCGCCGCCCATGTTGATGGCGACGTCGTTGCCCATTACCTGGCAGCAGAGCATGGTCATCGCTTCGCACTGCGTCGGGTTCACTTTACCCGGCATGATCGAACTGCCTGGCTCGTTTTCCGGTATAGAGATTTCGCCGATGCCGCAGCGCGGGCCGGACGCCAGCCAGCGCACGTCGTTAGCGATTTTCATCATAGAGGCGGCGAGACCTTTCAACGCGCCGTGCGCATGCACCAGCGCATCGCAGGTGCCCAGCGCTTCGAACTTGTTCGGCGCGGTGACGAACGGCTGCTGCGTCAGTTCGGCCAGCTCTTTCGCCACGCGCACCGCATATTCCGGGTGGGTGTTCAGACCGGTGCCGACGGCGGTGCCGCCCAGCGCCAGCTCCGCCAGGTGCGGCACGCTCAGCTCGATATGCTTCAGGTTGTGCTCCAGCATCGCCACCCAGCCGGAAATCTCCTGGCCCAGGGTCAGCGGCGTGGCGTCCTGCAGATGGGTGCGCCCGATCTTCACGATATCTTTAAAGGCGTCGGATTTGTCGCTCAGGGTCTGCTTCAGCACGTTCAGCTGCGGGATCAGCTGCTCGCGCACCGCGATCACCGCCGCGACGTGCATGGCGGTCGGGAAGACGTCGTTGGAGCTCTGGCTTTTGTTCACATCGTCGTTAGGATGCACCAGGCGCGACATGCCGCGCTCGCCGCCCAGAATTTCACTGGCGCGGTTCGCCAGCACTTCGTTCATATTCATGTTGGTCTGGGTGCCGGAGCCGGTCTGCCAGATCGCCAGCGGAAACTCGTCGCTGTGACGATCCTGCAACACCTCATCCGCCGCTTTGACGATCGCGTCGGCGCGCTCGGCTGGCAGCAGGCCCAGATCGCGGTTAACGGTGGCGGCGGCGCGCTTGGTCAGGGCCAGCGCATGCACCAGCGCGGTAGGCATTTTTTCTGTCGAGATACGGAAATGTTCCAGCGAGCGCTGAGTCTGCGCGCCCCACAATTTATCAGCCGCTACATCAATGGGCCCCATTGAATCTTTTTCAATGCGATTGGTTGCCATTACTACGTCTCCTTTAGCTCGGTTTTGTTTTTAATCGCCCAACGCGTTATCCCGAAGGGTACATCCGGGCGGGCAAGATAGTGACATACAATAATTTAACATTATGCGAGCCGGTCGTCCTTATTGCACTTCCAATCTATTTTTCCAGCCGATTTCTGCTTAAATTATCGCCGTCACTTACCTTTATTAAGGGTAAAGCATGCAAAAGATGAACAACCCGCTGCAATATTACGCATGGGGCAGCGTGACGGCGCTGACTGAACTCTACGGCATTCCTAACCCTGCGCGGCAGCCGATGGCCGAACTCTGGATGGGCGCCCATCCGAAAAGTCCTTCCACCGTTGAGATCGACGGCGAAACCCGCTCGCTGCGCGACCTGATCGCGGAAGATAAAGCCGCCATGCTGGGGGCCGCCGTCGCCGCCCGCTTCGGCGAACTGCCCTTTCTGTTCAAGGTGCTGAGCGCCGCGCAGCCTCTCTCGATTCAGGTTCATCCCGGCAAGGCGGCGGCGGAAGCAGGCTTCGCCCGGGAAAACGCGGCGGGCGTCCCCCTCGACGCCGCCGAACGCAACTATAAGGACGCCAACCATAAGCCGGAGCTGGTTTACGCCCTGACCCCGTTTCAGGCGATCAACGGCTTTCGCGAGCTGCATACGCTGGTTTCTCTGCTGGAGCCGGTCGCCGGCGCCCACCGGCAGATCGCCCATTTTCTTGAGCACTGCGACGAGGAGAATCTGGCGACGCTGTTCACCACCCTGCTGTCGTTGCAGGGCGAAGAAAAATCGCTGGCGCTGGACGTGCTGAAGGCGACGGGAAGCCATCGCCAGGGCGAACCCTGGGAGACCATCAGGGCGATCGCCGCCTTTTATCCCGACGATAACGGGCTTTTCTCACCGCTGCTGCTGAATGTCGTCAGGCTGCAGCCGGGCGAGGCGATGTTTCTGTTTGCCGAGACGCCGCACGCCTACCTTAACGGCGTCGCGCTGGAGGTGATGGCCAACTCGGATAATGTGCTGCGCGCCGGGTTGACGCCGAAATATATCGATATCCCGGAACTGCTGGCGAACCTGCGCTTCCACGCCATGCCCGGCGACAGACTGCTGACCCGGCCGGAGCGACAAGGCGAGATGCTGCGCTTTCCGGTGCCGGTAGAAGATTTCGCCTTCGCCATTCATACCCTGCGGCCGCAGCCGCAGACCCTCGACCAGCAGAGCGCCGCCATCCTGTTTTGCATTGAGGGAGAGGCGCAGGTGACGCAAGGCGCTATGCAGCTCAGGCTGCAGGCGGGCGAATCCTGCTTCGTCGCCGCCCGCGACGCGCCCGTCGCCGTTCAGGGAAGCGGCCGACTGGCGCGCGTATTTAACGACTTATCCTGAAGCGGCTGACGCCTCCGGGGTTAACTGCTATTATTTCAAACTATTAGATTACTCACGCCTGCGGGCGTTTTTTCTTCACCCGCCGCTCTCTGGCCGGCGGCGTATGCGGATTCATGGATAAGGACGACTCAGCGATGAAAAAGACCAAAATTGCCGTGGGCGTGGTTGTTGCCCTGGGGATCATCTGGACAGGCGCCGCCTGGTTTACCGGCAAACAACTTGAGAACCATATGGATGAGCTGGTGCAGAACGCCAACGCCCGACTCAACGCCCTGTCGCCGAACAGCCGCCTGAATCTCAGCTACCAGGATTACCAGCGCGGCATCTTCAGCAGCCATGCCAAACTGGTGATTCAGGCCACCTCCCAGACGGAAGACAACGCCCTGCTGAAGCCGGGCCAGAGTGTGGTGTTGAACGAAACCATCGATCACGGCCCTTTCCCTTTTGCCCAGCTGAAACGCTTTACCCTGATCCCCAGCATGGCGTCGGTGCATAGCGAACTCGACAACACCGCGGCGGTAAAACGGCTGTTTGAACTGACCGCAGGCAAATCGCTGATCTCGGCGGAGACGCGCATCGGCTACAGCGGCGCGACGGATACGGCGCTGCATGTGCTGCCGGTCGATTATCAAAATGCGCAGAGCGGCGAGCGCCTGGCGACCAACGGCGGCACCCTTAACCTCAGCGCCGACCGCGACGGCAATAAGGTTGACGTCGACAGCGATATCGACAGCGTGGCGATCACCACCAAAAACGAGATGGGCCAGCCGGTGCTGTTCACCCTGAATGGCGTGAAGCTGAGCGGCAACACCCACCTCAGCCCTGAAGGGGTGCGCGTCGGCGATCAGCGCCTGGAGCTGGATAAGCTGAACGCCAGCATTAATGGTCAGGATGCCCTGATTCTGCAAAAGCTGAACGGCACCTCGTCGTTTGATAACAATGACGGCAAAATCGGCGGCCAGATTGACTATCACGTCGAAAATGTCCGCCTGCAAAATCAGGATTTCGGCGAGGCGAAGCTGGCGATGAAGCTGTCGAAGTTCGACGGCCAGGCGGTGAAAGCCTTCTCCGACAGCTACAACGCCCAGGTGCGCGATCTGCTTAACCAGCCGGGCGTGACGGAAGACCCGATTCGCTATCAGCAGGGTATGCATACCATTCTGATGAATAACCTGCCAGTGCTGCTGAAGGGATCGCCTTCCGTCAGCATCGCGCCGCTGAGCTGGAAAAACAGCAAAGGCGAAAGCAGCTTTAACCTCACGGCGAACTTCAACGATCCCGCCACCGTCAGCGGCGAACCGCAAACCCTGAGCGCCATGGTCGATCGGGTGCTGAAAACCCTCGACGCCAAACTGAACATTAATATGCCGATGGCGACGGAAGTGATGCGCCACGTCGGTCTGGCCGAAGGCTATCAGGATCAGGACGCGCAGAAACTGGCGGATCAGCAGGTGAAAGGACTGGCGGCGATGGGCCAGATGTTCCGTCTGACCCAGCAGCAGGACAATAACATCGTCGTCAGCCTGCAGTACGCCAACGGTCAGGTTACGATGAACAGCGAAAAAATGGCGTTGGATCAGTTCCTGTCGCGCTACATGCTGGGCCTGCCGACCAGCGAAGGGATGCCGCAGTAAGCGGTAACGGACAGAAGAGGCGGCCTGCGGGCCGCTTTTTTATTGGGCGCTGGCGACGTTCGGCTCAGGCCATCGCGGCGTAAGGCGCCCGCCCGGCTTGTTAAGCCGATGCCTGGCTGATTTGCGACACCTCATCGAGACGGGTGCGCAGCTCGGCGATTTTATTCAGAAAATCCTGCTCCGCCTCGGCAGCGTTGCCGCCGCGCCCTGAAATCTCGAAGTGATAGCTTTTTTCCAGACAGCGCGCGGTATAAATGGTTTCGCCTTCGCGCGTCTGCTGCTTATCTACGGTTAACGCCATATCTGTCTCCTTTGTCAGTTAAAAAAGCATAGCAAAGGAATCACTTAGCTGCGGCAGAAAGCAAAACCGCCTGTTAAAGGCGGTTTCCTGCGTCAGATGACCCTGGTTGGGTCGGGCCCGGTTTCATCATCTGATAACGGCTCATCATCGTCGTCATCGTAATCGTCATCATCGGCAATATCATCCGGCGTTCGCGGCACCGGCTCATCGCCAGGTAAAGGTTCGAGCGGATCGGGACGTTCTGACATGTTGACCTCCGGTAACCCAACAAGGGTAAAGAAAGTATAGAAGAGCCTGATTGCAGTGACTTCTTATGCGTGGTCCTGAAACAGATAAGTTTTACTCTTGCCGCTGGCGTCACACTTCGCGACAGTCCTGCCCGGCAAATGAAAAAGGCTGCGCCTGTGCGCAGCCTTTTCCGGCACCAACATCGCTTAGCTGTCAGATTTCAGCGTCGGCGGGACGCTGCCGCCCATCTGCTCCGACTGAGCGCCGGAACCGGGACGGGCATAGCCCAGAATCGGCTCTTCGCCCAGCGCCTCCGGCTTCTCTTTCGCGGTGAACTCGCCCACGCCGTCGAAGGCCGGCCCCTGACACCAGCGGCCCTGCGGCAGCGGTTTGTCCAGCGAAGTGTTCAGGCAGTAGTAAGAGTGCTCCTGCGCTTCTTCCGACTGCGGGAAGCTGTTCGGAATCGGCAGCGACGCGCTCAGGCCGCCCATATCTTCGATCACCGCCAGCCACTGCTGCTGGTGCATGGTATCGCGGGCGATCAGGAATGAGAGGAAATCTTTCATGCCCTTGTCTTCGGTCATATTGTAGAGACGCGTCGCCAGCACGCGGCCGGTCGCTTCGGCCGTGACGTTCGCCAGCATATCGGCGGCGATGTTGCCGGAAGCGTAAATATGGCTCATATCAAAGGGCACGCCGTTAGCGTTGACCGGCAGCGCCGCCAGGCCGGACGACAACACATGGCGCGGGTTCATGCCGCCGAGAATGGTGTTGACCACCGGGTCTTTTGCCGAGGCTTCCTGATATGAAACCGGCGCGCCTTCAAGGTTCAGCGCGACCGCATGGCCGAGCATTTCAATGTGCGCCAGCTCCTCGGTCGCCGTCGAGATGAGCAGATCTTTGATTCTGGCGTCGCCGCGCGCGCCCATCGCCTGAAAGAAATATTGCATCGCTACACGAATTTCGCCTTCAACACCGCCAATCGCCTGCTGCAGCAGCATCGCAAATTCCGGATCGGGTTTTTCTACTCGGACGGGGTATTGAAGTTTTGATGAATGATGGAACATAGCTTTCTCTTGGTATGTTTACGCGTTGAAGCACCCCAACAAGCCTGGAACGGCCATCGGCAAAATGAAAGCGTAGCGGCAGGAAAAATCACTGTTATTTAACACAAAGCGGCAGAAAATATCGCCTGTTTCGCACATTTTCGCAGCATTCGGCGACAGGTTTGCGCAAATTGCTGGCGTCGTTGCGCAAGATGTTTTTATACTTCTCTGCACTTCATTAATAACGAAAAAGCGAGTGCGCTATGATCGATCCCAGGCTTCCCCTCACCGATATTCATCGTCATCTCGACGGCAATATCCGCGCGCAAACCATTCTCGAATTAGGCCGTCAGTTTAATCTCGCCCTGCCCGCCGACGATCTTGAGGCGTTGCGTCCGCACGTTCAGGTCACCGAGACGCAACCCGATCTGGTGAGCTTTTTGCAGAAGCTCGACTGGGGCGTCAAAGTATTGGGCGATCTCGACGCCTGTCGCCGTGTGGCGCAGGAGAACGTTGAAGACGCGGCGCGCGCCGGCATCCATTACGCCGAGCTGCGCTTTTCCCCCGGCTACATGGCGATGAATCACAACCTGCCAGTCGCGGGCGTGGTG
Organism: Enterobacteriaceae bacterium UBA2655; assembly: GCA_002359495.1. Classification (GTDB taxonomy): domain Bacteria; phylum Pseudomonadota; class Gammaproteobacteria; order Enterobacterales; family Enterobacteriaceae; genus Pantoea; species Pantoea superficialis. The sequence goes on along the minus strand of DENB01000076.1, from coordinate 7,266 downwards.
GAAGCCGTCATCGACGGCATCAGAGCCGGTCGTCAGCAGCATGACGTCGAGGTGCGCCTGATCGGCATCATGAGCCGCACCTTCGGCGAAGAAGCTTGTCTGCGCGAGCTGGAAGCGCTGCTGGCGCACCGCGACGCCATTACCGCCGTGGATCTGGCGGGCGATGAGCTGGGCTTTCCCGGCAGCGAATTTCTCAGCCACTTCAATCGCGCCCGCGACGCCGGTTTCCGCATCACGGTACACGCCGGCGAAGCGGCCGGTCCCGAAAGCATCTGGCAGGCGATTCGCGAGCTGGGCGCCGAGCGCATCGGCCACGGTGTGAAGGCGATTGAGGATGCGGCGCTGATGGATTTTCTGTCGGAGCACCAGATCGGCATCGAATCCTGTCTGACCTCGAACATTCAGACCAGCACCGTCTCGTCGCTGGCGCGTCATCCGCTGAAGCGCTTTCTGCAGCACGGCATTCTGGCCACCCTTAATACCGACGATCCGGCGGTTCAGGGTATTGAGCTGGCGCACGAATATCACACCGCCGCCCCGGATGCGGGCCTGAGCCGCGAGGAGATCCGTCAGGCGCAGGAAAACGGCCTGACTATCGCCTTTTTAAGCGAGCAGGAAAAAGCGGCGCTGCGCCAGAAAGTGGCGGGTTAAGGTTCAGGCAATAAAAAAAGGCGGATTCATCGATCCGCCTTTTTCATTCGCCCTGTTGCTTCGCTTTTTACCGCAGCGAAAGCGTCTGGCGTTTTTCCGCCGATTGCAGACCCAGCTCGATCAGCTCCATAACCTGAATCGCCTCTTCCGCCGTGACCGGGTTGCGGCCGGTGCCGTGAATCGCGTCACGGATAGCGGCATAGTAAGCCGGATAGTTGCCCGGCAGCGTCAGCAAGGACTTCTCCGCCATCACATCGCCGTCGACCAGCGTCAGCACGCCGTCGCGCATATCGTAGCCCCACGCCTCCTGCGGCGGCCGTTCGCCCGCCTTGAGACGATCTTCCTGCGGGTCCAGCCCATATTTGACGTAGCTGCCGCGCGTGCCGTGCACCTGATAACGCGGCGTCTCCGCCGCCGCCAGCATACTGGCGTGCAGCACCACGCGACGTTGCGGCCAGGTCAGCACCGCATGGAAATAGTCGGTGGTCTGGGCGCCGGAACGCAGTTCCGCCAGATCGACGTTAATGGCGATCGGCGCGCCGAACAGCTGAAGCGCCTGGTCCAGCAGGTGCGGCCCTAAATCGTACCAGATGCCGCTGCCGGCGCCCTTCATCTCGCGCCAGCGCTGACGCACCTCCGGGCGGAAACGGTCGAAATGCGACTCCATATAGCGCACCTCGCCCAAGGTGCCCTCAGCCAGCAACGATTTTAACGTCAAAAAGTCGCTGTCCCAGCGGCGATTGTGAAACACCGACAGCAGCAGACCCTTGGCTTTCGCCAGCGCGTTCAGCTCATGCGCCTGTGACAACGTCACGGTAAATGGCTTATCCACCACCACATGTTTACCGGCGTTCAGTGCCGCTTTCGCCAGCGGGAAATGGGTATCGTTGGGGGTCGGGATCACCACCAGTTGCAGCGTGGGGTCGTCGAACAGCCGCTGCGGATCGTCCACCACCGCAACCGAAGGCCAGTCCGCGTGCACTTTGCTGGCGTCGCTGCTGGAGATCGCCGCCAGTTCCATCTCCGAGGTTCCCGCAATCAGCGGAGCGTGAAATGTCTTACTGGCGAAACCGTATCCCACCAGCCCAACCCGAAGTTTGTCGCTCATTCTTACTCCTCTTATTCGCTGTACCGACTGATTTAAGATCAATCAGTCAGTGAGAACAAGGTGGAATGTCCTGAAAAATCAGGAGATCGCGCTGTGCGGCATCTCCCAGCTCTCTTGCGATGCCAGAATATCATGCGCATCCAGACTGCGGCGGCGAAAATCGCTGGGGCTGACGCCGACCCGTTTGCGAAACACGCGTGAAAAATAGAGCTGATCGTCGTAGCCGACTTCGCGTCCGATGGAGGCGATCGGCTCCTGCGTGGTTTGCAGCAGCAGCTTGGCGCGGATCACGCGCTGATCTTCACGCCAGCGCAGCAGGTTCACCCCCATCTGCTCGCGAAACAGATGGGCGAGGCGCGACGGCGAGAGGCAAACGTGGCGCGCCACATCTTCGATTTTCACCTCGGCGGCCAGATGATTGGTGACATACTGACAGGCTTCGATCACGCGCGGGTCGCGGATTTGATGGTGGCTGCGCGGATCTTCTTCCACCGCGCGCAGCAGCAGGCGCTCCAGCAGATTCATCGCCAGTTCTTCGGCAAAACGTCGGCCTGAATTGTGCGTCTGCTCGATGCTGGCGAACAGGCGGTCGAATTCGCCGCGCAGCGCTTCCGGCAGCCGCAGCCGTTTTACCCCTTCCGCCTCGTCCTGCCATTGCAGCCAGTCATTCCAGTAGGCGCGTGGACGGAAGTAGACCCAGCGGTGAAACCAGCAGGGACTATCCGGCGAGCGGCCATAGTAATGGGCGGTCTTCGGCTGAAACAGCAGCATATCGCCCGGCTCGCAGTCAAAGGCGGCTTCGCCATCGAACACCCGCCCTTTACCCTTGATGGTGTAATTGAGAATGTAGCCTTTCATGCCGAGCGGACGATCGATAAAAAAATCAAGCGGCCCCCCGGCGGCGATCGGCGTCAGGCCCGCCACCAGCCAGGCACCGAAAGGATAGCCTGGCAACAGGGGATTTTGCTGCGCCACAGCGTTTTCACGATGATACATAAGGCCCTCGCAGGGTTGATCGCTTCGCTTTACCGTCCTGACGCCGGATCGCGCCAGCCTGGCGTTATGCCGCTTTATGCTTCTGTTTGTAACGGTCGAAGATCACCGCCGCTAACAGTATCAGACCACGCACCACATACTGTGAGAACGGCGAGATATTCAATAAATTCATCGCATTCTCAACCGTGCCGAGGATCAAAACGCCCGCGACGACATAGGAGATTTTACCGATGCCGCCCTTCAGCGAGACGCCGCCCAGCACGCAGGCGGAGATGACGATCAGCTCATAGCCCAGCGACGTCATCGGCTGGCCGCTGGTCATGCGCGAGGCGAGAATGATGCCGGCGGCGGCGGAGACCAGGCCGGAAAGAATGAAGATAATGATGCGGGTGCGCACCACCGGCACCCCGGCCAGCCGCGCCGCCTCTTCGTTGCCACCGATCGCCAGGGTATTGCGGCCAAAAGTGGTTTTGTTCAGCAGAAAACCGAAAATAATCATGGTGCCGATGGTGAGCCAGATCGGCGCCGGCAGCCCCAGCCAGTTGGCATAGCCCAGGGTGAAAAAGCGTTCGTCTTCGATACCCACCGCTTTGCCGTCGGAGAAAATATAGGCGAGGCCGCGCACGATCTGCATCGTCGCCAGGGTAGTGATCAGCGCGTTGATTTTGAGCCTGGCGATCACGAAGCCGTTAATAAAGCCGGTCAGCATCCCCAGTAGCAGACCCGCCGCGACGCCGAGCCACAGGCTCTCCGTCATGTTGATCACCACTGCGGCGACTACTCCGGCGCAGGCGATGACCGAGGCGACGGAGAGATCGAAATCGCCGGAGGCGAGGCAGAACAGCATGCCGCAGGCCACCATGCCGGACATCGACATCGCCAGCCCCAGCCCTTTCATGTTGATAAAGGAGCCGAAATTAGGCACGAAAATCGTACAGGCGATAAACAGCAGGGCAAACACCACCAGCATGCCGAAATTGTCCCAGATTCGGCCGAACCGGAAGCCGCTGCGCTGCACCGGCGGGGTGTTTGAGGTTGTGGATGAAGCCATGTTTTACTCCTTGATCAGGCCACGGCGGCCTGTTGCGAGGTTTTCGGCATCGCCAGACTCAGCGTTTGCTGCTCAGTGGCGTCGTCATGGGATAATTCACCGGCGATCTCTCCTTCGCGCATCACCAGGATGCGGTCGGCGAGGCCCAGCACCTCTGGCAGGTCGCTGGAGGCGAACAGCACCGCAATGCCCTTCTTCGCCAGCTGGTAAATCAGGTTGTAGATTTCGTGTTTGGCGCCGACGTCTATGCCGCGCGTCGGCTCATCCAGCATGATCACGTTCATCTCCTCCGACAGCCAGCGTCCAAGGATCGCCTTCTGCTGGTTGCCGCCGGAGAGGTTCATGATCAGCTGCTGCGCGCCGGGGGTTTTGATGTTCAGGGCACGAATATGGCTGTCGGCATTTTTCGCTTCCCAGCCGTTGTTAATCAGGCAGCCGGCGGTGAGATTGTGTCGACGCGCGCTGATATTGATGTTGTCGCGCACCGAATGCACCGGAATAATTCCCTCCGCCTTGCGGTTTTCCGGGCAGAGCATAATGCCGGCGCGGATGGCGTCGATCGGCTGGCGAATGTTCAGCTTTTTGCCGTCCAGAGTGACGCAGCCGCCGCGCAGCCGGGTGCCGCCGAACAGCCCTTTCATCAATTCGCTGCGCCCTGCGCCCACCAGCCCGAACAGGCCGACGATCTCGCCGGTGCGCACGTTGAATGAGATCGGCTTACGCACCCCCTGCGCTTCTACCCGATCGAGCTGCAGACGCACCGGACCCAGCGCGCGCGGCGCGTAACCGTAGATATCGCCGATTTCGCGACCGACCATCGCCTGCACCAGCGCATCGTGATGGGTGTTTTTCACGTCGTCGAAGGTGCGCACGTAGCGGCCATCTTTGAAAACGGTTATCGCGTCGCTTAAGGCGAAAATCTCCTCCATACGGTGCGACACATAGAGCACCACGCGCCCCTGCTCGCGCAGCTGGCGGATGACGCGGAACAGCTGTTCGATCTCGCGCGCCGACAGCGAGCTGGTGGGCTCGTCGAAGGCGATGATATGGGCGTTGCGCGCCAGCGCCTTGGCGATCTCCACCATCTGCCACTGTCCCAGCGAAAGGTATTTCAGCGGCATCTCGGGATCGATAGCCATGCCGAGATTTTTCAGCTGTCGATCCGCCTCTTCGCGCAGCCGCTTGCGGTTGACCAGCCCGTTGCGGTGCGGGAGCTGGCCGAGGCAGATATTCTCCGCCACGCTCATCTCCGGCACCAGATGCAGCTCCTGGTAGATAATCGCCACGCCGGCGTCCAGCGCGTCGGTGGTGCGGGCAAAGCTGACCGGCTGACCTTTAATGCGGATCTCGCCGGCGCTGGGCTGATAGCTGCCGCTGAGAATTTTCAGCAGGGTCGATTTCCCCGCGCCGTTCTCGCCCATCAGCGCATGCACCTCGCCGGCGCGACAGGAAAACGAGATATCCTGCAGCGCCTTTACGCCCGGAAAGGCTTTGCTGATGCCATGAAACGACAAATAGGGGTGATCGCTGTTCATGGTGACTCCGTGATGGTTGTGACAATTCATGTTAAACAAACCGCACCGGTGGCAAAGGTGCTTCCCCCAAACCTGTTGCCATCGCTTACATCAATCCTTTCTTCGCCAGCTCGGTTTTGAAGTTGTCGCGCGTAATCAGCACCACGTCGGTAACTTCGGTGAATTTCGCCGGTTGCGCGCCTTTGCTCACCCAGTTGTAGAGCATCTGGCTGCTCTTATAGCCATGCACGTCCGGGCTGGGCAGCAGCGAGCCGTAAAAGCCGGTGGCCTTCTCTTTCGACAGTTCGCTCACCGCATCCACGCCGTTGATGCCGATGCCGATCACGTCTACGGCCTTGAAGCCTTGGCCTTCGGTGGCGCGCACGCCGCCGAGCACGGTGTTGTCGTTCATCCCCACCACCAGCCAGTGCTTCACTTCCGGGTGCTGCACCAGCAGCGAGTTGCCGGCGTCAAAGGCGCCGGGGATATCGTTGGATTTGGTCGGCACCTGATAGATCTGTTTTTCCGGGAAGCCCGCCGCCTTCAGCGCCGCCATCGAACCGCTGGTGCGGCGACGCGCGGTATCAAGTTCGTTGGCGGTGATCGCCATTACCGCGGTCTGCTTCGCGTCCCAGCCGCGTTTCTGCATCTCTTTGTACAGCTCCTGCCCCTGACGCTCGCCGATTTTGGTGGCGGCCATCATCACCAGCGGCACCGTCTCCATCGGCTTGCCTTTGGCGGTAACGAACTGGTCGTCGACGGCGATCACCTTCAGGTCATAGCCGCGCGCCTTCGCCACGATAGCGGAGCCGAGCTTCGGGTCCGGCGTACAGATAACAAAGCCCTTCGCGCCGCTGGCGGCCAGGCTGTCGATGGCGTTCAGGGTTTTCTCGCCGTCGGGCACGGCGATTTTAATCACTTCAAATCCCAAATCTTTCCCGGCCTTGTCGGCGAATTTCCACTCGGTCTGGAACCAGGGCTCTTCCGGCTGCTTCACCAGAAAACCGAGCTTCATCGTCTCGGCGATAGCGGAATGTGACATAACCGCCGCCAGACTGATGGCTGCGAACGCTTTAGTGAATTTATGCATGATGCTCTCCGGCTCAGTGATGTTTTAGCGATGCTGTCAGGAAACGGTGTAAACGCTACCAATCGGAAACTGTTTTCATTCGAAACGTAAAATCAGCGCGTTAGCTGCTGATTTGGTTAATGGCTGCGCAAACGCTGGGCTAGTTTTAGCGGGAATGAGGGACAAAAATGTAGAGCGGTATCACATCGCAGAACTACGGCAAAAATCTCCATATATTCAGCAAATTTAACCGCGCGTTAACTTTTGCGGTGGATCACGAAAGCCGACGAGATGGCAGAAAAGTGCATATTCTCAGCCAGCCGTGACTAACCCTCGCGCGCGGGGAATCTCAGGATAGTGAGCAATTTACTCACACAGGAGAATCCCGATGCGTGCTGGAGCCATTACGATTGGGCTGGACTTTGGCAGTGACTCGGTACGTGCGCTGGCGGTGGAGTGCGACAGCGGCCGCGAGCTGCAAAAAGCCGTGGTTAACTATGCGCGTTGGCAACAGGGTCTTTATTGCGATCCCCATGCCAACGGTTTTCGCCACCATCCGCAGGACTATATTGATGCACTTGAACAGGCGATTCGCAGCGTGGCGGCGGCGCTGACGCCGGATCAGCGCGCTGCGGTGGTCGGCATCGGCGTCGATTCCACCGGTTCGACCCCCGCCCCCATCGACCGCGAAGGCCGGGTGCTGGCGCTGCGCCCGGACTTTGCCGAAAACCCGAACGCGATGTTCGTGCTGTGGAAAGATCACACGGCGATTGAGGAAGCGGAGGCGATTAACCAGCTCTGCCGCAGCGGCCGCTTTACCGACTACAGCCGCTATATCGGCGGCGTTTACTCCTCGGAGTGGTTCTGGGCGAAGATC
>DENB01000031.1 GCA_002359495.1 Enterobacteriaceae bacterium UBA2655 | reverse complement strand
TTACTGGGGATTCCTCAGCGCCGAGGCGGGGTTGTAGCAGGTTTTTTGTCCTGACCTCGACGAGTGGTTAGTCGTTACGGGCGAAGCCCAGCAGGCTCAACAAGCTGACAAAGATATTGTACAGCGAGACGTAGAGGCTGACGGTGGCGCGGATATAGTTCGTTTCGCCGCCGTGAATGATATTGCTGGTTTCCCACAGAATCGCGCCGGCGGAAAACAGAATGAACAGGGCGCTGATTGCGAGATGCAGAGCCGGCAACTGCAGGAACAGGTTTGCAATCACCGCCACCAGCAGCACAACGAAGCCCGCCATCATCATGCCGCCCAGGAACGACATGTCGCGTCGGGTCGTCAGCACATAAGCCGAGCAGCAGAAAAATACCAGCGCGGTCCCGCCAAGCGCCAGCGCGATCACATCGCCCATACCGGCTGACAGAAACGAATTCAGGATCGGACCGAGGCAGTAGCCCAGAAAGCCGGTGAAGGCGAACGCGGCCAGAATGCCCGCCGGGCTGTCGGCGAGACGGTAGGTCAGAAACATCAGACCGTAAAAACCGACCAGCATCAGAATCAAACCCGGCGCCGGCAGCGTGAGCACCGTACTGGCGGTTGCGGTGACGGCGGAGAACGCCAGCGTCAGGCCAAGCAAAAAGTAGGTATTGCGCAGTACCTTATGGGAGCTGAGCAGCGAATGTTGCCGTGAAGAACTGATTATTCTGTCCATAAAGCGCTCCTGTTATCAGAACACGATTTCTGCGCAGAGCATACGAAGCGCCGACAGAAGGGGAAAGCCGTTTTACCCTTCTTTACGCGATAAGCTGCTGTTTAACTAGGCAGAATGGCGATTAAGACGACGAAAAGCAACTTTTTGGCTGTTTTTCAGGCAAATGAAGCGCAGCAGGCTTTACATCGCCCGGGGGGATGTTTATAGTGCGCGTCATTGCGGAGGGGTGGCCGAGCGGCTTAAGGCAGCGGTCTTGAAAACCGCCGATGGGAAACCATCCGAGAGTTCGAATCTCTCCTCCTCCGCCATTTCACTGCCTCGCCTGAGGCAATGAAGCGGCGAATGAAAAAATTTGCCCGTTGGCAACGGTAAGGTTGCGCAACAATAACTGGCATCGCCAGTATACGGAGGGGTGGCCGAGTGGCTTAAGGCAGCGGTCTTGAAAACCGCCGATGGGAAACCATCCGAGAGTTCGAATCTCTCCTCCTCCGCCATCATTTCAGGGCCAGCACAATGTGCTGGCCTTTCTCTTTTCCGGCCTGTGCTTTTCTCTTCATGAATTCCGAAAAACATTCTGTTGCTTTTCAATCTGCTAATGCCTCTCGGTCGGCTGGCGACAACTCTGCTATAGTCCTGTAACAGTTTTTGCAAACATCTGGCGCTTTTCCGACGCAAGCTGGGTTACACTGTGCGTTAATTCGCTCGGAGGCGAGCTAATCGGTTGAAAGCCAGAATGTTTCTCTAATGAATTAACGGAATAGAGCACAATGATTAAGAAACTGAGTCTTTGCGCATTGTCAGTGATCGCGGCGTTAACGTCAGGCGTCTGCGCGCAGGCGGCTGAAGGAGATATGCAGTTACAGCAGGTTCTGCTGTTTAGCCGCCACAACCTGCGCGCGCCGCTCGCCGACAACGGCAGCGTGCTGCAGCAGGCGACGAAAAAGAACTGGCCGCAGTGGGATGTTCCCGGCGGGCAGCTCACCACCAAAGGCGGCGTGCTGGAAGTCTATATGGGCAACTACACGCGTCAGTGGCTGGCTCAGCAGGGGCTGGTGCAGAACGGCGTCTGCCCGGACGCCAGCAACGTTTTCGTCTATGCCAATAGCCTGCAACGCACCGTCGCCACGGCTCAGTTTTTTATCGACGGCGCTTTCCCGGGATGCGACATCCCCGTCACCCATCAGGATGCGATAGGCACGATGGATCCTATCTTCAATCCCGTCATTACCGACGACAGCGATGAGTTCAACAAGAAAGCGCTGGCGGCGATGACCGCGGCCAATGAAAAGCTGACGCTGACGCCCGCTTTCCAGCGCCTGGAAAAGATCGTCGATTACAAAACGGCTCCCGCCTGCAATAACAAAAAACAGTGCGACCTCAGCAGCGGCCAGAACAGCTTTACGGCGGAAAACGGCAAAGAGCCGAACGTCAACGGCCCGCTGAAAACGGGCAATTCGCTGATGGATGCCTTTACGCTGCAGTATTATGAAGGCTTTCCGATGGAGCAGGTCGCCTGGGGCCAGATTAAAACCCCGGAACAGTGGCAGGAGCTATCGACCATTAAAAACGGCTATCAGAATGTGCTCTTCACTACGCCGGACGTCGCGCGCGAAGTGGCCGCGCCGCTGGTGGATTATATTCGCAGCCAGTTAGTGGATCAGGATAAAGCCAACGCGCCGAAAGTGACGCTGATGGTTGGGCATGATTCCAACATCGCTTCGCTGTTGACCGCGCTGCAGGTGAAGCCTTATCAACTGCCGGGCCAGTATGAAAATACGCCGATTGGCGGGCAGGTGGTATTTGAACGCTGGCATGACGCTAAGAACAACAACGATCTGTTGAAGATCGAATATGTTTATCAGACGGCCGAGCAGCTACGCGATGGCGACGTGCTGAGCCTGAAAAATCCGCCGAAGCGCGTGACTTTACAGCTGGAAGGTTGTCAGACCGATGCGAACGGCTACTGCCGCTGGGATCAGTTCGCACAGGTGCTGAACAGCGCCTTGCAGGGAACGCCGATGCAGCCGGCAACGCCGCCCGCCGCAGTTCCTCAGCCCTCTGCCTCGCCGCAGCCTGTGACGCCTGCGCCAGGTGACGAAAAGACACAGAGCGCCGGAAAAGCCGCCGATAATAATGCTGCCGGTAAAGCCGCAGCAGATAAAACAGCCAACAGCAACGCTGGCGAGAAGGCGAAAGCCGCCGAACCGAAAGCGGCTGAACCGAAAGCGGATGCCCAGCCGAAGCCCGCTGAATCCAAAGCGGACGCTCAGCCGAAGGCTGATGTCAACGCGCCGGCGCAACCAAAGACTGACGAAACGAAAGCGAATTAAGCACAAAAATAAAAAACCCCGCGCCAGCGGGGTTTTTTATCGCCAGCTTGCCGCCGTCCTCTACTGCCCGGCAACGACCACCAGCTTCTGATTGGCGAATTCTTTGATGCCTAAATCGGACAGCTCGCGGCCATAGCCTGAACGCTTTACGCCGCCGAACGGCAATTCCGCTGCGGTATCGCTCTGCGCATTAATAAACACCATGCCGGTCTCAATCTGCGACGCCATCTTTTTGCCGCGCGCGATATTCCGCGTCCAGACGGAACCGCCAAGGCCGTAGTGAGAATCGTTGGCGAGTGCCACGGCCTCGCTGTCATCTTTCACCACGTAAACTTGCGCCACCGGGCCGAAAAATTCTTGATACCAGGCGGGATTATCCCGATCGATCTGCGTCAGAATCGTGGGCTGGTAATAGCAGCCTGCGCCCTCGATTCTTTTGCCGCCGCAGATCGCTTGCGCGCCCTTGCTGATCGCTTCGGCGACCTGCTTTTCCAGACGATTGCGCGCTTCCAACGAGGAGAGCGGGCCGAGCGTGGTTTTCTCATCCAGCGGATCGCCTGGCACGGCGGCCTGCAAAGCGGCGGTGAACCTCGCCATAAAACGGTCGGCGATCTTTTCATGCAGAATAAAACGCTTCGCCGCCGTACAGACCTGACCGCAATTGCTTAAGCGCGCCTGAGCGCCCTGGCGCGCCGCCTCGTCGGTATCCGCATCGTCCAGCACCACGAAAACGTCGTTGCCTCCCAGCTCCAGGGTCGATTTCTTAAGATATTTGCCCGCCTGCTGCGCGACCGCGCTGCCGGCGCGTTCAGAGCCGGTCAACGCCACGCCCCGTACGCGATCGTCTGCGATGAGATTGGCGATCTGGTCGGTGGTGACGAACAGGTTGGTCCAGGCACCGTCCGGCGCGCCCGCCTCCTTCACCAGGTTTTCAAACGCGTCGGCGCAGTGCGGCACAATATTGGCGTGTTTAGCCAGCACCGGATTGCCCAGCGCCAGATTAGGCGCCAGCACGCGCATCAACTGGTAATAGGGAAAATTCCACGGCTCGACGGCGACCAGCGTGCCGATCGGATGGTATTCCACCCAGGCTTCGCCCAGTTCGCTGGGATAGGGCTGCGGCTTGAGAAAGCTTTCGCTCTGCTCCGCATAGTAGCGGGCAATCTGCGCGCAAATTTTAACTTCGCCGCGGCTCTGGCCAATCAGCTTGCCCATCTCCCGGCTGGCGATGGTCGCCAGTTCGTCTACCCGACTGTCGATCAGATCCGCCAGTTTCTTCAATACCTGCAGACGCGGCTGGATATCGCCCTGGCTCCAGGCGGAGCGATAGAGCCGATCGGCTTTCTCCAGCGCCTGAGTAACGAAGGCGTCGTCATGTTCAGGCCAGGTTTTCAGCAGCTGATTGTTAGCAGGATTAATGCTTTGCCAGGATGACATAGAAGACTCCCCGATGAAAGATAAAACTAAGGCGGGTAAAAACCCGCCTTGTGCTTAGATATTTTTACGTTCTACCGGCTTATCGTCCCAGGTGAGGACGTCTGCGTCGGTTTTGTCGAAAGCGCGAAACAGCACCTCATCATTTCCCTGCTGTTCCCATATTTGTTCGGCAAGCGCTTCATCGAAATTCGCCACTTCAAAAATGGCTTCTGCAATTTCCGGCGAGGTGTGGCGTAAGGTGGCCCATTCGCCGACGTGGTGCGCTTTCAATTGATCTGTAGCCATAATCTTCTCCTGTTGGGGTTTATCCTGCGAGTTTAACCGCCAGTCCGGCGACATATTCGCCCTGATAGCGGGCAATGTTTAATTCTTTCTGCGTAGGCTGGCGCGAGCCGTCGCCGCCTGCCAGCGTGGTGGCGCCGTAGGGAGTGCCGCCGCGTACCTGTGAAATATCGAAAAGCTCTTTCGTTCCGTAGCCGATAGGCACAATCACCATGCCGTGATGCGCCAGCGTGGTCCAGACGGAGGTAATGGTCTGCTCCTGGCCGCCGCCGGTGCCGGTCGAGGAGAAAACGCTGGAAATTTTGCCGTGCAGCGCGCCTGAGGCCCAAAGCCCGCCGGTGCGGTCAAAGAAGGTACGCATTTGGCTTGACATATTGCCGAAGCGCGTAGGGGTGCCGACGATAATGGCGTCATAGTTCGGCAAATCTTCCGGTTTTGCTTCCGGGGCAGGCTGATTGGTTTTGCCGCCAACCTGAGCGAATCGCTCCGGATCCATGGTTTCCGGCACGCGCATAATCGTGACTTCCGCGCCGCTGACTTTTTGGGCGCCTTCCGCTACCGCCTGCGCCATGGTTTCAATATGTCCATACATTGAATAGTAAAGCACCAGAATTTTTGCCATGCAGAACTCCTTCGCCAGTGAAAACAGATAAAAGGAAGTATAGAAGAGCTTTGCCGGTGTGGCTGGCGAGAGAATGAACAAGCGAGCTTCGCACTGAACGCGTTAAGCCGCAGACGGTCGACAGATAATCTGGATTTGATAGCGATTTATAGCGTTTTCTTTGTTTCAGCAGGTAACGAAAGCGCCGTTGCGGAAGAAATTGGCTAATCTTTAAACATGGCTGCGGTAGTTCTCATGCCTGCCCGGTCACTGCTTTTCACCAAACGGCAACGTGAAAAGTCTCAACGCATGACGCTAAAACTCTACGGGAGGAAATGATGGCACAACATCGTGGAGGATCCGGTAATTTCGCAGAAGATCGGGAAAGGGCTGCCGAAGCCGGCCGTAAAGGCGGCAAAAACAGCGGCGGTAATTTCAAAAACGATCCGCAACGCGCCTCTAAGGCGGGCGAAAAAGGGGGAAGGAGCAGCAATAAATCGTGACGGGCGACAGCCGGTTCACCCAGCAATGGCCTTCTCCAACCGCCGGGGTTTCCCGGCGGTTGACGTTAGTCCCTTTTAAAAACTGCCGGTTTTCTGCCTCTGCGGAGATCGTCACCGTTTTCCTTTTCTCAGAGAGCGCGAACCCGCTAGCCCGTCGCCCGCTGCGGCAGGGCGGCAGGCGCAGTCGCGTCGAGCCACTCCAGCAGCTTCAGGTTAAAGGCGTCAGGATCCGTCACGCTCATGGCATGTCCGCCCCAGCTCATCTCCACCAGCCTGGCGTTGGGCAGCGCCGCCGCCAAACGGGTCGAACAGGGCCAGGGAACCAGCAGATCGTCCCGGCTGTAGATCGCCAATACCGGCTGGCTGATGCGCGCCGCGCTGCGGGTAAAATCAGCGCTCATCAACACATCGAGACGTCGTAAAAGGTTTTCGCTGCCCTGAAAATGCGCAACCTGCTGCGCCTCTTCCGCCTCAATGCGCGCCTGATGCTGCGACAGCCAATCGGCGGGATAGAGGAATAACGGCTGGGCGCGTACGAAGGCTTCGACGCCTGCGTTGAGCAGTAAATCCTGGCGAACGCGGAAACAGCGTCGGGTATGGGGATCGAGGCTGAGCCAGCCGTTGATCACCGCCACGCGCTCGACCTGCTGCGGATAATCCAGCGCCATTTGCAGGCCGATCAAGCCGCCCAGCGCATGCCCGATCAAGGTGAAACGCAGGATGTCGCAGCGCGCCAGCGCAGCAGCCAGTTCGGCCGCCATCATCGCCATCGAATAGCCGTCAGGCAGCGCGTCCGGGCTGCGTCCGGTGCCGCGCTGATCGTAAACGACCACGCGATAATGCTCGCCTAAGGCGTCCAGCTGCGGCTGCCAGAAGCTGGCGGAACCGCCAAGCCCGGCGGAAAGTACCAGCGTGAGCGCGTCTGCGGCCTGTTGACCCAGGATTTCAAGATGCATCACGCCCCCCGTCTGCCGATATGGGCCACGCTGGCAATCTCTACCAGCGCCTGCGGTTTGACCAGCCCACACTGAATACAGAAGCGGGCGGGCTTATCGCCAGGAAAGTAATCGGCGTACACCTGATTAATGGCGGCATAGTGGTTCCAGTCCGTCAGAAAAATCGAGTTAAGGTCACGTCTTCCATCGTTCCGCCGGCAGTTTCAATCACGCGCTTGATGGTCTCCAGTACGTGACGGGTCTGGGCGGCGGCGTCGCCGACATGCACCACATTATTTTGCGTATCGAACGGCAGGGTGCCGGAAACATAGACCACGCCGTCCGCCAGGGTTCCGGGAACAAAGGGGGCGATGGGAACACCGCTGCCAGGGGGAATAACCACAGATTTAGGCATCAGATGTTCTCCTGTCAGGATTGTTCCCGGTGGTCATAAGAAAATGCCGGCTGCTTCAGCGTTTCGCAGAAGGTGTCGACATCGGAGACCCAGCCGAAGAAGGTTTCGATGTTGAAAATCGCGGCCTGCTGAGCGAAAGCCGGGCCGGCCTGATAGGTCGCATCTTCCAGCACCACGCCGAAATATTCGAGAAAGAAGCCGTCGCGCAGCGTTGATTCGACGCAAACGTTAGTCGCGATGCCGGTGAAAATCAGATGGCGAATGCCGCGGCTGCGCAGCATGCTGTCCAGCGACGTATTGAAAAAGCCGCTGTAGCGCGGTTTCGGCAACAGAATATCACCGGGTTGCGGCGTCAGTTCGTCCACCAGCGCATAGTCCCAGCCGCCTTTCGCCAGCAGCTTGCCCTGAAGTTCCGGCTGTTTGCGCATCGTTTTCAGCGCATTCGATTTGTAATAATTCGGCGATCCGCCATCTCCCGCTTCTACGTAGCGGTCGTCCCAGCCATTCTGGAACCAGACGATCTGCATGCCTGCCGCGCGCGCTGCGCTAACCGCCTGCTGAATCTTTTCTATAACCGGTTTGGTCTTTGAGACGTCAAAACCGGCCAGATCCAGATAGCCGCCGCTTGTGGCGTAGGCGTTTTGCATATCCACCACAATCAGCGCGCTTTGCTGCGGCGGAAAAGCGATGGGTTCCGGGCGCGCCGGCAGGGCGACCTGCGGCAGATCGGCGGTATGGGCGCAAATAACCGTATTCATTACGCCACCTCCTTTGCCGCATCAATGACATCGCGACGGCACTGCATCAGCGGCTGAATGCGCTCGCCGAAGGCTTCGATGCCCTGCAAAAAATCATCGAAGGTCAGCAACACGCCCTGCGTTCCTTCCACCTGCGCGACTTCGTCCAGCATGCGCGCCACGTTGGCGTATGAGCCGACCAGCGTGCCCATATTGATATTCACCGCTGAGGTGGGATCCGCCATCTGCCGCACATTGGTATCGCTGCCCGATTTTTTATCCTGCTGGCTCTGGGTCGTCAGCCAGGCCAGCGCCTCTTCATCGGCGCCCGCCTTGTAATGCTCCCATTTAATGCGCGCCGCCTCGTCCGTTTCATCGGCGATAATCATAAAGAGCACATAGGAACCTACATCGCGCCCCGTTTTGTCCGCCGCCTGCTTCATGCGCGCAGCGGTAGGAGCGAAGGCGGCAGGCGTGTTGACGCCTTTGCCGAAGCAGAAATTGTAATCGGCATAGGCGGCAGAGAAAGCCATACCGGCATCGCTTTGGCCGGCGCAAATTACCTTCATGGGTTTTTTCGGCTGAGGGCTTACCCGGCAATCGTTCATGGTGAAAAATTCACCTTTGAAATCGGATTTGCCGCTGCCCCACAGGTCTCGCAACACCCTGATGTATTCCGTCAGGTAGCGGTAGCGGCTGGCGAAATAGTCGTCGCCGGGCCAGAGACCCATCTGTTCATATTCCGGCTTCTGCCAGCCGGTCACCAGGTTCATGCCGAAACGGCCGTCTGAGATGGAATCGATAGTGGCAGCCATACGCGCCACGATGGCGGGCGGCAGCGTCAGGGTGGCGGCGGTAGCGTAAATTTCGATACGCGAGGTCACGGCGGCCAGTCCGGCCATCAGGGTAAAAGATTCCAGATTATGATCCCAGAATTCGGTTTTGCCGCCGAACCCGCGCAGCTTGATCGTCGACAGTGCAAAATCGAAATGGTAATGCTCCGCTTTCTGCACAATCGCTTTATTCAGGGCGAAGCTGGGCTTGTACTGCGGTGCATGGGTTGAAATAAGCCAGCCGTTGTTGCCGATAGGAATAAATACGCCGATTTTCATGTGAAACCCCCGTTCTGCGGTTGATAGTGTTCCACGCGCTGCGTTGCGTCCTGCAATCTTCCTGATGCAGCGCTCATAAAACAAATTGCAAGGGGCGTGCCATCTCATTTTTTTCCTTTTTATTACAAATAGATAGATAAGCAGGCAGAGCGAGCAGCGCAAAATGGACCATCTGGTAAAAACAATTTGCACGTTTTTCAGGCAGCCGGTGGGCGAAAAGGGTGCGGCCGGGAGATTAGGCATGTTCAGGCGCCTTTGTTATCATGCCTCCAGGCAGAATAATGAGGTAACTCTGTGAAAACCGATGAAAAAAAGCCCGGGCGGCGATCGCGCGCGGTCGCTGCCAAGCGCGCGGCGATTCTGGAGGCGGCGCTGACGCTCTTTTCCCAGTTTGGCCTTCATGGCGCCAGCCTGGATAAAGTGGCGGAGTTGGCCGATGTCTCAAAGACCAATCTGCTTTACTACTTTCCCTCGAAAGAGGTGCTTTACGTGGCGGTGCTGAAAGAGATCCTCGACGTCTGGCTGGCGCCGCTGCGCGCCCTGCGCCACGATCAGGAGCCGCTGTCGGCGATTCGTCGCTATATTCGTCTGAAGCTGGAAGTGTCACGCGATCATCCTCAGGCCTCCCGCCTGTTCTGTCTGGAAATGTTACAGGGCGCGCCGCTGCTGCGGGATGAACTGGCCGGCGATCTGAAAAAGCTGGTCGAGGAGAAAGCGGCCATCATTGAACGCTGGATCGCGGAAGAGCGGCTGGCAAACGTACAGCCGCAACATCTGATCTTTATGCTGTGGGCCACGACCCAGCATTACGCGGATTTCGCCACGCAGGTTGAAGCAGTGACTGGCCAAACGCTGAGCGATGCGCAATTCTTTGAACAAACGGTAGAAAACGTGCAGCGCATGGTTATCGAAGGAATACGGGTACGTTGATCCGCCGGTTCCGCTCTGCAGGCGCGCACCTCCACAACAGGCTATAACAGGGCGAAAGGTTATGGATTCAGTGTCGCAGTTTGTACTTGGCGCGTCAGTCAGCATGGCAGCAATGGGACGGCGCGTGCCGCTCTGGCAATCGGCGTTGGTGGGGGCCGCCTGCGGCACCTTGCCCGATCTCGATGTGTTTCTCGATCATGGCGACGCCATTCGCAATATGACCTTGCACCGTACGGAAACGCATGCGCTTCTCTGGCTGACGCTGGTTTCGCCGCTGCTCGGCTGGCTGATCGCCGGCCTGTTTCGACAGCAGCCGGGATGGCAGCAGTGGTGTCTGGCGGTCTGGCTGACGTTGATTACCCATCCGCTGCTCGATCTGATGACGGTTTACGGCACGCAGCTTGGACTTCCGCTCACGGATTACCCTTATGCGATCGGCAGCATCTATATCATCGATCCGCTTTACACCTTGCCGCTGCTGATCTGCTTTGCGGTCGCCTTGTGGCGCCGGGGCGAGCGTGGGCTGCGCTGGAATCGCATCGGCCTGACGCTGAGTTCGCTTTATCTGATCTGGAGCGTCGTGATTCAGGGCGTCGCCATCTGGCAGGTAAAAAGCGATCTGGCGCGCCAGGGCATTTCAACTGACAAAATTCTGGTGACCCCCACGGCGTTCAATACTTTGGTCTGGCGTATCGTCGTAATGGAGCCGGGCCGCTATGGCGAAAGCTACTGGTCGTTATTGTCTCCGCGCCGGGAGCTGAGGGTAGCGTGGCAGCCGCGCGGCGAAAACCTGTTCCGTGAAATGAAAGGCGACTGGTATGCGGAGCGCGTCGCCTGGTTTAGCCATGGTTTTTACGCCGTGCGGGAGAATCAGGGGCGGCTTTATATCGCCGATCTGCGGATGGGAGAAGATCCCGCTTATACTTTTACCTTCGATCTCGGCTCGCCTGAACGTCCTGCCGCACATCCCCGGCGCCTCTCTTCGCCGCGTCCCAGCCTGAAGAACGCTTTCAACAAATTCAGCGCGCGGCTATAAAAAAAAGCCCGGCGCGACGGCCGGGCTGTTTCTCAGAACGTTACGCCTGCTGGCGGCGGCGCAGCAGCCAACCCATGGTTAACAGCACAAACCAGAGCGGCGTCACCATCAGCGCCTGTCGGGTATCCTCTTCCAGCGTCAGCAGGACCAGCACAAAGGCAAAAAAGGCGATACAGACCCAACACATAAACTTGCCCAGCGGCATTTTGAATTCCGATGCCGCATGGCGCTGCGGGTGTTTTTTGCGGTAGGCCAGATAGCTGCAAAGAATGATGGTCCAGACAAACATAAACAGAATGGCGGAGACCGTCGTCACCAGCGTAAACACGGTCATCACGTTTGGGATCAGACAGATAAGCCCAACGCCGCCCAACAGGCAGAGGCAGGAGAAAAAAAGGCCGGTCGTCGGCACCGCCCGGGCGGAGAGACGACCGAAGCTGCGGTGAGCGACGCCCTGCTGCGACAGGCCATAAAGCATGCGGCTGGTAGAGAAAATGCCGCTATTGGCCGATGAGGCGGCGGACGTGAGCACCACAAAGTTGACGATGCTGGCGGCGGCCGGCAGGCCGATCAGCATAAACATCTCAACGAAGGGGCTGCGATCGGCCATCACCTGGCTCCAGGGCGTGACCGCCATGATCACCAGCAGCGCCAGCACGTAGAACATAATGATGCGCAGCGGAATCGCGTTGATCGCGCGCGGCAGCACCTTATGCGGATTTTGCGTTTCCGCGGCGGCGGTGCCCACCAGCTCAATGCCGACAAAAGCGAAAACGGCAATCTGGAAGCCGGCGAAAAAGCCGCTTAACCCTTTCGGAAAAAAGCCGCCGTGATCCCAGATATTGCCCAGCGAGGCCTGACCGCCTTCCGGCGAGGGATAGTGCAGGGCGACCAGCACAATGCCTGTGGCAATCAGCGCCACAATCGCCACGATCTTAATAATGGCGAACCAGAACTCCATTTCGCCAAACAGCTTTACCGTAAGAATATTTAGCGTCAGAAATACGGCGACGCAGAGCAGGGCGCTCATTCCGACGGAAAACCCCGGGAACCAGAGCTGGAAATAGGAACTGATCGCGACCACATCGGCAATGCCGGTCACTACCCAGCAGAACCAGTAGGTCCAGCCGGTAAAATAGCCCGCCCAAGGACCCAGCAGATCGGCGGCGAAGTCGCTGAACGATTTGTATTCAAGGTTCGAGAGCAACAGTTCGCCCATGGCGCGCATCACGAAGAACAGCATAAAGCCGATGATCATATAAACGAAAATGATCGAAGGGCCAGCCAGGCTGATGGTTTTGCCCGAGCCCATAAAGAGTCCGGTGCCGATAGCGCCGCCGATGGCGATAAGCTGGATATGACGATTATCCAGACTGCGCCGCAGCTTTTCCGGATTTTCCTGCGTCAAAAGCGCATCTTTTGATTGATCAACCATGAGATTGTCTTTCCTTTCTTGATGTTGTGTCAGCTCTGTTGGCTGTTAGATAGAGTCCGCCATAGGGCAAGACAGCATAAGATAGTGGAATAAGGCCATTATCCGGTAATTGTTTTTTAACAAACCCGCACTTCAGCCCTCCCGATACTGGCAAAAGAAATTTACATGGCGCAATCTTTCGCCGTAACGACTTATTTTTCGGCGGATCGCAATAAGTTTGCGCGTAAGCGAAGCCTGACCTTCTACACTTCCAGTTCCGGAAGGCGGCGATTAAAGGGGGAAGCATGCGAGCGCTGATTTTACTGGCGGTATTAGTGGGCATCGGCTGGTGGGGCTTACCCTGGCTTAAACAGAATCTTCCCGCGCAATACAATCCCTTTATCCCGCTTTCTGTCACCGATCCGCCCGGCTGGGTCACGCGCTACAAGCTTGAACGGCTGCAGAGCGATCCGGCGGCCTGTCTGGATGTGATGCGGCGCGCTCAACAGGCGGGCCTTGTCACCTTTCGCGAAGCGCCTGCGATGCAGGGCGCCTGCCCTCTGGTCCGCCCGCTGCGCGTTCAGCGCTTTGGCGACGTCGCTTTGAGCAGCAGTTTTTTAGCCAGCTGTCCGATGGCCGTCGCCAGCACCATGTATGTGTTGCGCAGCAACGCTATCGCTCAACAAAGCGAGTTTCACAGCCCGCTGAGGCGCATCAACCATGTCGGCAGCTACGCCTGCCGTAATATTTATCATCGCAGCCAAGGTCGTTTGAGCGAACACGCCTCCGCCGATGCATGGGATGTCACCGGCTTTCAGTTGCGCAATAGCGTCCGACTTGAAGTAGGAAAAAACTGGCGCGAACCTGCGCCGGCGTCGCAATTATTGCATTCGTTGTGGCGTAACGGCTGCGACAGTTTTGGCAATGCGCTTGGCCCTGATTACAACGCGGCGCACGCCACGCATTTTCATCTGGGTATGCGCGGCGCGGGTTACTGTCGTTAGGTTCACACCGCCGGGTTAAGTCCGCGTTTGATCAGGAAATGATTCGCGGGCCAGGAGAATAAAAATCCGATCATCATCGCCAATTGCAACATAAACCAGAATGCCACAATCATTGGATTAATTTGCTGCTCAAGGACGAATTTCAGGGCCAGCGACATAAAGATAAAAATACCCAGCTGATAAATCAGTAACGGAAAAATTTCGGTTTTTAATGCCAGCAGCAGGGCGCGCGCTGTTGAAATATTTTCACGTTGCCTTATTGCGAGAAATTGAAAAAACAGGCCGATTAATAACGACAGCGCGACGGAAATAATAGCCTGCAGCCAGACCGGCGGATAAACAGAAAACTGATTTACCAGAGTGATTATTGGAATGGTTATTATGTCGCCAAAAATGCAGGCGGCGGCGGTAAGCGAGGTGGAAATAAAAATAGTTTGCCAGCCGGTATAGTGGTGTAATTTTTGCGGCACCAGAAGCAAAAGTTTTATCTGGCGCGATGGCTTACGCCCCAGATACCACCAAGCCAGCCAGCCAAAGAAGGGCATATATAAACCGGTAAGCGGCCAGATGATATTCATCACCGCCACAGGATGGGGATGACGGAAAATATCTTTCAGAATCATCAGGGCCGTACAGACCCCTAAAACAAGCAAGGGTAGAGCCAACTGGTTTAACATATGACATCCTGCTTTGGTCAATAATGGCGTAATCCACAGGGCCGCGGGGGCTTTAGCGCGGTCTGTGTTCCTTACTGCTGCTCATGATCGCTGTAGCGTGGCTAACGTTAAGAGTAGCGCGAAAGTGCGACAGCGGAAATTGATGCTGCGATACAACTGAAAAATACGGAAAAGCCTGCTGTCGCCCGCGCTATTTTCTGTTTAATATAAAGGCAGATGGTTGTTTAACGCGCTGTTTATTCAACAAATAAGCTATTTGATAAATTTCCCTTAATAACCATGCTCCAGGCTTATCCATCTGTTGAGCATTTCCAATGAATATCGAGATTGAATCTCTATCAGAAAAATCCTATTCTAAACTTAAGCGCAGCAGGACGTCGTAAAGTGCTTAACATGATAGAGAAGGGCCGGGGTTAACTGCATTTCGAAAAGGCAATGACAGCCAGACGTTTTCGTTTTTTTTAACCGGCAGCCAGTTTTTTCTCAATCAATAATTTTTCTCAGATTAATTTATTTTTGTGATTTACGGACCGAATAACACGGCGTACGGGCGTGGGGATAACGCTGAGGTAATAATGACGACCGACAATTATTTCGTCTGGCATGGCGAAACAGAAAAAAAATTTCAGGCGTTAACGGGAGCTTTGCAATTTAAAGCGCTTCTACAGCAACATACAGAAATGCTGGGTTTCGACAATTACGCCTTTCTGATTCAACACCCGGTGCCTTTTACCCGGCCACGGTTTTTTCTTTATAGCAATTATCCTGACGCCTGGATTAAACGCTATGAAGCGAAGAATTATTACGCTGTGGATCCGGTGTTGGCGCTGTGCCAGCGACCGGGATATGGGGTGGAATGGACGCGCGATCTCTTTACCGGCGCGGGCGAATTGTGGAAAGAGGCGGGCGAGCATGGCCTGGCGAGCGGATTTTCCTGTTCCGCCATGGCGCCTAATCGTGCCATTGGTATATTATCAATATCGTCCCATCAAGCCTGTAAGACTCAACACTTACGCGTTGAGCTGGAAGTGAAACTGCACTTCCTGGCGGAACTGAGTTTGCGTACGCTGGAACGCTTCGCTGATGACTCGATGAGCATCCTGGCGAATGACTTCAGCCAGCGCGAGCTGGAAATACTCAAATGGACGGCGGAAGGAAAAACTTCCGCAGAGATTTCGCTTATTTTATCCATCTCTGAACATACGGTGAATTTCCATCAAAAGAACATGCAAAAGCGTTTTAATGTTTCTAATAAAACACAAATTGCCTGTTATGCCGCAGCAGTCGGTCTGATATAGCGAAAGCGCAACTACTAAATTTAGTAGTTTCATCGCCAAGGTCAGTTGTCTACTCTGCGCCGGAACTTCGCCAGGCTGGCGCAAAGAAATCATTGCAAACATGGGGATGTCAGGGGCGCATGATGAAAATAATTCAAACCCAGCTAAAGGATATGCCATCCTCTCTGCTGGCGGAATTGGGCAGTTATCGTTACAGCGTATTTGCACGTGGCGAAGGCTGGTCTATCCCGCCGCGACTCAGTACGCCGGGACAGGAGTATGATCGCTTTGATCGCTCCGACGTCACTTGGTTGATCGCCTGGAGCGCCAGACACGGCATCAGCGGCTGCGCCCGCTTAATGCCCTGGACCGAGCCGGAATTTAACGAAGGCATCGTGCTGCCGTTCAGCCATGAAAAAGTGTGGGAAATGTCTCGCTTCTCGGCACGCCTGGAAGTCGACGACGAACTGCCGCTGACCATTCTCTGGCATGCGGTTCAGTTAGCGGAGCTCAGCGGGATTGAATATATCCTGAGTTCGGCCACGCCGATGCTGGAGAAGTTGTTCGAACAGCATAAAGTGGCTTATGAGCCGCTGACGCCGGGCCTGATCCAGTCAGAGGATAACTTATTCGCTATTCGCATTCCGGTGTCGCAACCGGCCTTAGCGGATAAATACCGCGGCACGCGCCGCTTCAGTCCGGAAGAAGTGCTGCCTTCGCTGGGCGTTTCCATTAACTGGCAAACGCACAGCTGACAGGTTGAGTATCGCCTCCATCGCCCTCTGGCTATGGAGGCGTCGTGCTTATTGACGGTAGGCTTTTTTGATCTGTTTGATGGTATTGCTGAACACGTCAGCCTGCGGCTTGTCACCCAGCGTTTCCACATAACGTTCCATGTTAATAATCACTTTGCCGGCGTCCGCCTGTCCCATTCCTTTTAGAATCAGCGTCACCATCATTTTTAAGCAGGCGACTTCATCGGCCAGCGCCCGGGTTTCCTGTGAGGTTAAAAAGTCTTCGTCGCTCATCTTTTCTCCTTGCAGATTGTGTTATAAAAACAGAGGGCATTTACTCTAAGCCGCTGCCGTTAAGTATATCACACCGCGCTTACAGGATTTTTGTCCGATCAACTAGCCAGGAATTTTCTGTACAGAGTCTTATGCAAATTTAATTATCGTTATAACCAGATTATTTTTTCCAAAATTGTAAAACCTTGATAACGATAAAGATATAAAATTTATGCAACATTTAAATGTTTGATAAGTATGATTTTTTATATTTTATTTTTCATGATGATTATAGCCGGGCGCTGTTTTTCTTCTTTTTCTTTCGCTTTGATTTAAGTCATCAAAGGTGATTGATTCTGTTCGTCGTCGATGTTCATTTACACAGAAAGCAGGTATGCTGATCGGCCAATAATATTATTTCACTTCACTTTTGCATTCGGAGTATTTCTCGTTGATCAGCGTGCTTCTTGTTGATGACCATGAATTGGTGCGTGCCGGTATACATCGCATACTGGAAGACATGAAAGGTATTGTGGTTGCGGGAGAAGCCTGTTGCGGAGAGGATGCGGTTAAATGGTGCCGCAGCCAGTCAGTGGATGTTGTTTTGATGGATATGAATATGCCTGGGATCGGCGGGCTGGAAGCCACCCGCAAAATTGTGCGCTTTAACCCGGACATTAAAATCATTATGTTGACTATCCATACGGAAAATCCGCTGCCGGCGAAGGTAATGCAGGCTGGCGCCGCGGGCTATCTGAGTAAAGGCGCCGCGCCGCAGGAGGTGGTTAACGCGATTCGTTCGGTTCATGCCGGTCAGCGCTACATCGCCTCGGATATCGCCCAGCAGATGGCGCTCAGCCAGATCGAACCGCAAAAAGCGGAATCGCCCTTCAGCTGTTTGTCGGAAAGGGAATTGCAGATTATGCTGATGATCACCAAAGGACAAAAGGTGACGGAAATTTCCGAACAGCTTAATCTCAGTCCTAAAACCGTTAACAGCTATCGTTACCGAATGTTTAGTAAATTAAATATCAGTGGCGACGTAGAGTTAACGCATCTGGCCATTCGACATGGCCTGTTCAATGCGGAGCCGTTAATCAGTAGTGAATGAAGTTTTTAACCCCAAAGCCTTTCTCAGCACCGTAACCAGCCAGCCTGGCGTCTATCGCATGTATGACGCCTCGGGCACGGTGATATATGTAGGCAAAGCCAAAGACCTGAAAAAACGCCTTAGCAGCTATTTCCGCGCCCATGTGGGGAGCCGAAAAACCGAAGCGCTGGTCGCGAACATTCATCAAATCGATGTCACCGTCACCCATACCGAGACGGAAGCGCTGCTGCTTGAGCATAATTACATTAAGCTCTATCAGCCGCGTTACAACGTGTTGCTACGCGACGACAAATCTTACCCCTATATTTTTCTCAGCGGCGATACCCATCCGCGCCTGGCGATGCATCGCGGCGCGAAACATGCCAAAGGCGAATATTTCGGTCCGTTCCCTAACGGTTATGCGGTGCGTGAAACCCTTGCGCTGCTGCAAAAGGTCTTCCCTATTCGTCAGTGCGAAAACAGCGTATATCGCAATCGCTCGCGTCCCTGTCTGCAATATCAGATTGGGCGCTGTCTGGGGCCTTGCGTAGCGGGCCTGGTCAGCGAAGAGGAGTATGCCCGGCAGACAGAATATGTACGGCTCTTCCTCGCCGGCAAAGACGACCAGGTGCTGAACATGCTGGTAAAACGTATGGAAGAGGCGAGCATCTGCTTACGTTTCGAAGAGGCGGCCAGGTTGCGCGATCAAATCCAGTCCGTGCGCCGCGTGACGGAAAAACAGTTCGTTTCTAATCAGGGCGACGATCTGGATGTCATGAGCGTTGCCTATGACGCCGGCATGGCCTGCCTGCATGTGCTCTTTATCCGTCAGGGTAAAGTACTTGGCAGCCGCAGCTATTTTCCTAAGGTGCCGGCGGATACCGATCTGGCGGAAGTGGTGCAAACCTTTGTCGGTCAGTTTTATCTGCAGGGCAGCGAAGCGCGAACCCTGCCCGGCGACATCCTGCTCGATTTTACGCTGCCGGAGCGGGAGCTGCTGGCGGACTCGCTGAGCGAACTGGCGGGCCGACGCGTCAACATCCAGAGCAAACCGCGCGGCGACCGTGCGCGCTATCTGAAGCTGGCGCGAACCAATGCCGCCACGGCGCTGGTGACCCGTCTGTCGCAGCAGTCCACTATTCAGCAACGTTTGACGGCGCTGGCGGAGTTTTTGCACCTGGACCGCATTACGCGCATGGAATGTTTCGATATCAGCCACACCATGGGCGAACAGACCATCGCCTCCTGCGTGGTTTTCGACAGCAACGGGCCGCTGCGCGCGGAGTACCGTCGCTACAATATTGTCGGCATTACGCCAGGGGACGATTACGCGGCGATGAATCAGGTGCTGCGTCGACGCTACGGCAAAGCGCTGGAAGAAGACAAAGTTCCTGATGTGATTTTGATCGATGGTGGGAAAGGGCAGCTGGCGCAGGCGAAAAACGTATTTGCCGAGCTGAACGTGCCGTGGGATAAAGATCGACCCATTTTGCTGGGCGTGGCGAAAGGCAGCGATCGTAAAGCGGGACTGGAAACGCTGTTTTTCGAGCCGGAAGGCGAGGGGTTTTCCATGCCGTCCGACTCGCCGGCCCTGCACGTCATTCAGCATATTCGTGACGATGCTCACAATCATGCGATTTCGGGCCACCGTAAAAAACGTGCGAAGGTGAAGAATACCAGCGCGCTGGAAAGCATCGAAGGGGTAGGGCCGAAACGGCGTCAGCAGCTGCTCAAATACATGGGAGGGCTGCAACCTTTGATGAACGCCACGGTGGAAGAAATTGCGAAAGTGCCGGGCATCTCGTTCGCGCTGGCTGAAAAAATCTACTATTCCCTCAAACACTAGCATTGAAACAGGGGGGGCAATGTAGGAACATACATGAAATTCTACCCATTCCAGACAGTTACCGGCATATGCAATTTAACATACCGACGTGTCTTACCCTGTTTCGTGTCGTTTTAATCCCGTTCTTTGTGCTGGCGTTTTATTTGCCATTTCACTGGGCGCCTTTTGTGACTGCATTGATCTTTGTTGTCGCCGCCGTGACTGACTGGTTTGATGGCTTTCTTGCGCGCCGCTGGAAACAAACGACGCGTTTCGGCGCCTTTCTCGATCCCGTCGCAGATAAAGTGATGGTGGCAATGGCGCTGGTTCTGGTCGCCGAGTACTTTCACGCCTGGTGGATCACGCTGCCGGCCGCCACAATGATCGCCCGCGAGATTATTATCTCCGCGCTGCGTGAGTGGATGGCGGAGATCGGCAAGCGCAGCAGCGTCGCCGTCTCCTGGATCGGCAAGGTGAAAACCACCGCGCAAATGCTGTCGCTGGTGGCGTTGCTCTGGCGACCCGACAGTACGGTAATTGGCGTTGGCGTGCTGGCGTTATATATCGCGGCGGTGCTTACCTTCTGGTCAATGTTCCAGTATCTCAACGCGGCGCGCGGCGATCTGTTCGAACGGTGATCGATGCGATTCAAAAAGCAGCAAACGCACTCAGCATGCGGATAATTTTATTGACTCATCGCGTCAGGTCAGTAGAATGCATCGCATCGAACGGCAGCCAGCCTGTCAGAAGATAAATTAAATCAGCAAGTTCGGTAAATTTGCTGTTAAAAAGCGGGAATAGCTCAGTTGGNNCGAGTCTCGTTTCCCGCTCCAGATTGGTTTTTCAGGCGATTGCCTGAGGGACAGCGGAATTAAGGCGCGTTGGCAGAGTGGCCATGCAGCGGATTGCAAATCCGTCCACCTCGGTTCGACTCCGGGACGCGCCTCCACTTTACACCCTGCCCGGGTGGTGAAATCGGTAGACACAAGGGATTTAAAATCCCTCGGCTGTATGGCTGTGCGGGTTCAAGTCCCGCCCCGGGCACCATCGCGTTACCGATTAAAAACCAAATTAAAACAAAGCAATATGTAGTAATGTCGTGACCGCCCAAGGGCGGTTTTTTTGTGCCTGTTTGTCAGGGCAACCAATTTCGCGCTGGCAAAGGATAAAGCGTTTGATAAGAGCTGAACAGGCCAGCCCGGCAGAAATTAGCATGCTTACAAAAGAATTTGGCTGAAAAAACGCAATCCGGCGGGGAGTTCCCCGCCGCTTTCAATGTTATTACAGTATGACCTCGCTAAACCTGCTTCATAATACTCAGCATTCAGCACTCAGGCTTATCACTTCGCGCAGATAAAACCCTGCGGCAGGCGAAAATCATGAATTGCCGCGCGTTCTCACTTTGGCAAGAAAGCTGAGCAAATCGGATGCAGGAATATTATTTTCAGGGACAAACCGAAGCTGGTTGGTTTTGACAAATTGCCACCATTCATCCGGGATAAACTCATACGTTGGCGTATAAAAATCCTTGTCGTCGTCATCGTTAACCGCATTGACCAGGAAAAACGTATCATCATCTTCCTCATCCTCGTCTCTTTCCATAACAATGACTTCCGTGACGATTAATTTGAATGAGGGGTTGCTGCCGGAAACATAATAGCCTTCCATTGGGATGACGTTGTGCATATTCGTAATGCCCTCCTTTTGCATCAGAATTTAATGAGGGGAAACGCGCATATTGCCTTTTCGGGCAGTGGGAGCAATAAGGCGCTCTCCTCTTAACATCATTTTCCTTTTTATGCTGGCGCAATTTTTAACGCTATTGCCTTGATTATTGAGACAATAACCCTCTTAAACAGGCTTCCAGCATGCAACACTATATCACTCTGGCGCAGGCGCAACCTGTTCAGAGATCACGAACTCCCAGCGTCGCCATAGCGGAAGCGCAGCCGTTATATTGCTAAACCGTTTTTAATTACAACATACCTAAATGCGATTACTATAGTTCAAATCAGCCCGCTGCTCTAATTTTTCATAGCACGAATCGCATTGACTCCGGCGCCCGGGCGCTTAACAATAATGACTACATATTGGATTTGTTATCCACCATATGGTTAATTCATTCAGGAGTAAGCGATGAGTCAATTAAATAAGGCAGGCGCCTTTACGCTGCTGAGCGTAGCCTGCCTGACTATTATGGTCGGATGCGTGATTGTGCCGGGGCTGAACCCCATCGCGCAGCAGCTGGGCGTTGCGCAGGCGGCAAGTTGGCTGATCACTGTGCCTTCGCTCGGCGTGGTGGTTTTCGGACCGCTGGCCGGCAAGGCTATCGATAAAACCGGCGCGCATGGCGCGCTGCGCTGGGGATTGTTTTTATATGGCCTGCTCGGCGCAGGGGGCGTTTTTTTGCACGGAACGATACCGGTTATGCTGAATCGGCTGCTGCTGGGCGGCGCAACGGCGCTGGTCATGGCTTCAGGCACCGGACTGATATCCACCTTTTATCAGGGTCAATCCCGCCTGAAAATGATTGCGCGTCAGGGTATGTCTATCGAACTTGGCGGCGTCATCTTTTTATCGATCGGCGGATTACTGGCGACGGCGGGCTGGCGCTGGCCTTTCCTGCTCTATCTTGTGGCCTGGCTGCTGCTGATTATGCTAATGCTTTTCGTGCCGCAACCGGATAAGGTGGGGCAGGGGAGAGAAGAGAATATCGCGCTGCCGCCCGCTTCCGGCTCGCTGAAAATTATCTGGTTCGCCGCTGTCTGCTCAATGATCTGCTTTTTTACCGGCGTGATTGTCATACCCCAGCGTTTTCATGATATCGGCATTAATGCCGCGCAAACCGGTTACTTTCTGTCGTTTATTTCATTGGTCGCGGTCATCGCTGCGTTTTTTTTGCCGCGCCTACTGACGCTGCTCAGCGATAAGAAAACGCTTCGCCTGGCTTTTCTGTTATATGCGCTGGCGCATCTGATTTTCGTTTTTGCCGCGACGCTGCCCGGTTTTATCGCCGGCGGGATCGCGATGGGCTTCGGCTTTGGGCTTTCCGTGCCGCTGGTCAACCATATGACCGTCGAGCAGAGCACGGAAAGTGTGCGCGGCCGTAATCTCGCCTGGCTGGCGATGGCTATCTTTTCCGGCCAGTTTCTCTCCTCGTTTATGGAATTTATTCCCGGCGAGCTGTCGGTTGTTTTCGGCGGCGCGGCAATATTTGCGTTGATCGCGCTGGCTTGTCTGATGCCCGGCGGCAGAGCGCCCGCAAAGAAGAGAAAATAAGCCTGCGCCAGCGACGACGCAGGCGGCAGGATTAGCCCAGATTTCCTGTAAGGCGACGATGAAAATCGGTGCTGCGCATGTCGAGACCCACAATGGTTACCGTCGCGCCATGGCGCTGATAGCGGTACTCAATGGCATCCAGCGCCGCAACGCTGGAGGCGTCCCAGATTTGCGCGTGGGTTAAATCGATCGTGACCTGTTTCGGATCGTGCGCATAATCAAAGTGTTCGAACAGATCATTGCTGCTGGCGAAAAAAAGCGGACCGCGAACCTGATAACTGACCTGTTCGCCGTCGGCGCTCAGCTGGCGTTCGGCGTGAATAACGTGCGCGATACGGCGGGCGAACAGCATCATGGCGGCGATCACGCCTGCCAGCACGCCTATCGCCAGATTGCCGGTCCAGACGGTCACGATCACGGTTAACGCCATCACAAAGGTTTCAGACCACGGCATCCGTTTTAGCGTGGCAGGCTGAAGGCTGTGCCAGTTAACGGTTTTCACCGCCACCACCATCATAATGCCGGCCAGCACCACCATCGGAATCCGCGCCATCAGTTCGCTCAGGCCGGTCACCAGCAGCAGCAAAACCAATGCCGCCGCCACGGTAGAGACGCGGGTGCGCGCTTTGCCCAGCTCAACGTTGACAATCGTCTGTCCGATCATGGCGCAGCCGGCGATGCCGCCATAAAAGCCGGCGAAAATATTCGCGATGCCCAGACCCCAGGATTCGCGACGTTTGCCGGAAGAGGTGTCGGTAATATCATCAACCAGCTTCGCGGTAAGCAGCGACTCCATCAGACCGACAAACGCGATGCTTAGTGCGGTCGGCCAGATAATCTGCAACGTTTGCAGATTCATCGGTACCAGCCATTGCGTGAAGCCCGGCAGCCCGGCCCCCATCGGGCCCTCATCGCCCACGTTCGGCACGCGGTAGCCCATCAGCAGCGCGACGGCGGTTACCGCCACAATCGCCACCAGAGGCGAAGGCACGCTTTTCAGCACGCGCGGCAGCAGCAGGACGATCGCCAGCGTGACGGCAAACAGCACCCACACCAGGTTTGACTGGCCCCAGACGTGAGGCACCTGGGCAAAGAAAATCAGAATGCCGAGCGCATTGACGAAGCCAAGCATCACCGAGCGGGGAATATAGCGCATCATGCGTGCCAGACCCGCCAGGCCGAAAACTATTTGAATAATCCCGGCCATCACCACCGCAGGCAAGATATATTCAACCCCTTGCGCATGCACCATCGGCCCGATAACCAGCGCGACGGAACCGGCGGCGGCCGTCACCATCGCCGGTCGGCCGCCCAGCAGCGAGAGCGTCAGACAGAGCACCACCGACGCGACAAGGCTGACCTTGGGATCAACGCCGGCGATAACGGAAAACGAAATCACTTCAGGGATCAGGGCCAGCGCGGTAATCACGCCAGCCAGACATTCACGGGTGAGCAGTGTGGGCGAACGCAATACGCGCCCCACACTCAATTCGCTGTCCACGTGCTCAGGCGTGGCGACGTCATTTGAGTGACTCATATGTAATGCAGGCTCTTTTT
The DNA here is from genome assembly GCA_002359495.1 of Enterobacteriaceae bacterium UBA2655. GTDB lineage: Bacteria > Pseudomonadota > Gammaproteobacteria > Enterobacterales > Enterobacteriaceae > Pantoea > Pantoea superficialis. The sequence continues at coordinate 39,822 of DENB01000031.1, read as the reverse complement.
TATTTTGGCTCTCTGACAGGATCAAGGCAGAGAAGAAGAAGGAGATTCACGATATGCCACAGATGTTACCGGGCTATGTAGCAGGATGCCAGCGTTGAAACGGGGAAAAGAAATTCCATCCATGGAATAGTGGTTTATACCGACAGGTCATCCGGTGTTCTGTGCACCACCAGCTCAAGCAGCTGGCGATAAACATCCAGTGATACGACATCGCTTTCCAGCTCAAGTCGATTGATCAGCTTTAAAATGATCGCTTTATTGCTGACCGGCGTGCCGGATTGCAGGATTTCAGCGACGACTAAACCCAACACTTCCATATCGCTGCCGACTTTATTCGCTGCCACATTGAAGTATTCAGTGATCTCTTTATCTGTCTCAGGTAATGCGTTTGGCATGGTTTAGCCCTTCAGAACCGCCCGATTCTCCATTCGGATGTCAGGACACAAATGATGAAAAACGACTATCGCATGGACAGATGCGACAGTTTTTTAGTCAACAAACTGGGTAAAAAAAGAACCTCTGAAGGTGGAAATCCACGAACACCTTCAGAGGTGACGCAGATACGTCATTCGTTACAGAATCGTGAGTTGATTCACGGTGAGTAAAGTTATACAAGTCGGAGTAATCTGTACAATCAGAAAGTGATCATTTTGTGCTAATTATTACCGAACAAATAGTTATGGTGAAAATAGTTAGCAAAAATCTGTACAAAAAGCTTGTACAGCTTGCGTTTTGGCTTTCAGCTAAACAGGCGCAATTTCGCCGTCAGCTTGCGCAGCGCTTTTTTCTCGCCGACGATGGCTAAACCCAGCAAACGCCAGGCTTCGCCCGGTATCTGGCGCATCGCGTCGCTGAAGGCCAGATAATCAGTGGTGGTCTGGCCCTGTTCCGGGAAGAGAATCAGGTCAAACTCCCGGCTTTGGCTGCGCGCGCGCAGATCGCTGAACTCCGCCTGGCTGGCGGCCAGCACCGGAATGCCGACCGGGATCAGACCCGGATAATCCCGCTGCTCCGCGTCATACAGCGGTTCGCCGACGAAGCGCGGGTGACGTTGTCCCAGCGTTAACGCGATAACCGCCGCCGCATTAGCGGCTTTTCCGGGCGGCAGCGCCTCATTCAAAATCATCACGCATCGTTGCTCTTGCATTGTCATCTCTCCTTTAAAAGAGGCGATGATGTCAAAGCGGGCGGCGCAGGTCTGGAAGATTTGTGCAGGCGAGTTGATAACGGGCAGGGCTGATCTGGCAGGCGCGTTTAAACCAGCGTCCCAGATGGCTTTGATCGGCAAAGCCAAGCTGCGCCGCCACCCAAGCAGGAGGATGACCGGCCGCAAGCAGGCGTCGGGCCTGACACAGACGCAGCTGGATCAGCCATGCATGCGGCGGCAGACCAAACGCCGCCTGAAATTCGCGCGACAGACGGAAGCGATCGACATTCAGCGCCTGCGCCATGGCCTGCAAGCCGGGGTTTTCCGTGTAGTGCGCCAGCAGCCAGTCGCGCGCCTGCTGCGCCAGGCTTTTATCGGGCCGCCGCGTCTTTTCATCGTTACGCCAGAGCGAATGCTGGCTCAGCAGCAGAAACAGGCGATCCAGCGCCGCCTCCTTCGCCATTTTCACCTCATCCTGCCAGAGATAATCGAAACAGCGCCAGACGGCGTGAGCCAGCCGCGCATCCTGACGCAGGGTCGTGGCAAAATGCAGCTCCTGGCCTGCGGGCGCGGCGGCGAAAAGCTCGCTGAGCTGCCGATGCACATAGTTTTGCGAAACGTAGAGCATACGATAGGTAAAACCCTGCGCATCGATAGCGTCGCCATCATGGATCTCTTCCGGCTCCAGCATAAAAACTGTACCGGGTCGGCAGCGGTGCTGGCGACGGCGCGAGTGAAATTGCTGAATGCCTTGCTCGGTAACGCCAATCAGATAACTGTCGTGCCAGTGCGGATCGTAAGCATGGCCGGTGAAGTGGGCGCGCAGGGCCTCAATGCCGCTATCGCCGTCGCGGCGCAGGTCGACCCAGCTTTGTGGCGTTGAGCTCATAACCGTCCCGTTTCTCTGTTTCGTCTTCAGACTGGTCTTAACATTTAAGCCGACAAGAGCGCAACCTGAAAAAATCCCTGGTTGTACCGCTGTTCACTGCTATTTTTTCCTGAGTATAATGTCATTATTATTTAGTTAGATATCTAACCATTAGGTAGCTACGTTTTTTTATGGCGCAACCGCAGCACTTTTCCCGTCTTCTTCACCTTACCGCCCATGCCTGGCGGCTGGCGATCGATCGTCGACTGAAAAAGAGCGGACTCAGCATGAGCAGCTGGATGGCGATCGCCACGCTGGCGAGCGAGCCGGAGCCGTTGACACAGAAAGCGCTGGCGCAGCAGCTCGGTGTCGAAGATGCCAGCCTGGTGCCGCTGATTAATCGTCTGGTCAACAATGAGTTAGTGACGCGTATACAGCCCGCTGAAGATCGTCGTAAACGTCTGCTGGTGTTAACCGAGGCTGGCAACGTCGCGTTCGAAGAGGTGAAAGCGCAGGCGGACAGGCTGCGCCGCGAGCTGCTGCATGAGATCGATCCGCATGAGCTGGCCATTACCCAGCGCGTGCTGCAACAGCTGTTAACCAGCCTCGGGACGGTCTGAACGTGGCGAAACGTAACCCTTATGCGCCGCGCGAATGGCTTCCTCATGAAAAGCCGATGCTGCCCGGCTCGCCCTCTACGCCGCTGCATCCCACGCCGAAACGTATTGCGTTCGGGTTGATCGGCCTGCTGATCTCTATTACCGGCGCGCTGAGCAATGCGTTGGTCACCGCCAATCTAACCAATCTGCAAGGCACTTTCGCCGCCTACAGCAATGAGATCGCCTGGCTGCCGGCGGTCTACGTGATGGGCAATATTTCGATCAACCTGCTGCTGGTGAAGTTCAGACAGCAGTTCGGGCTGCGCACCTTCACCGAAGCCTTTTTGCTGCTCTATGTGCTGGTGGCGTTTTTCCACCTGTTCGTCAACGACTTGAGTTCCGCCATCGTCGTGCGCGCCGCCCACGGCATGGTAGGCGCCGCGCTCAGCTCGCTGGGCATCTATTACCAGGTCCAGGCCTGGCCGGCGAAACACAGGCTTAAAGCGCTGGTAATTGGTATTAGCGCTTCGCAGCTGGCGATCCCGCTGGCGCGTCTCTTCTCCAGCGAGCTGCTGGAACTGAATGAGTGGCGCGGACTTTACCTGTTCGAATTGGGTTTGGCGATGATTGCGCTCGGCTGCGTGCTGGTGGTGAAGCTGCCGCCGGGGGATCGCATCAAGGCTTTCGAAAAAATGGATTTCCTGACCTTTATTCTGATGGCGCCGGGCATGGCGTTAATCTGCGGCGTCTTGTCGCTGGGGCGCATCGAGTGGTGGTTTACCACGCCCTGGCTGGGCATCGCTCTGGCGATCGCGCTGGCGCTGATCGTGGCGGCGGTGGTGATTGAGCACAACCGTAAAAATCCGCTGATCAATACGCGCTGGCTCAGCAGCGGCACGATGGTGCGGCTGGGCATCGTGATGATCATGATGCGCATCGTACTGGCGGAGCAGAACAGCGGCGCGGTGGGATTTTTACAGCAACTCGGCCTGCTGAACGATCAGATGCGCGGTCTGGCGCTGGCGATTATCGGCGGCGTGATCGCGGGCATCGCGTTAAGCGCGTTGACCATCAAGCCGGGCCACCTGAGCTGGCCGATCGTCGCTTCGCTGGCGATCATGATCGTCGCCTCGCTGATGGATGCGCATTCCAGCCCGGTCACGCGCGCCAACAATATGTACCTGAGCCAGTTTCTGCTCGGTTTCAGCAGCACCTTCTTTCTGGCTCCCGCGATGCTTATCGGCATCGGAAACGTCGTGACGCAGCCGAAAAATCTGGTGAGTTTCGTGGTGCTGTTCGGTATGAGCCAGAACCTCGGCGGGCTGATCGGGTCGGCGATCCTCGGCACCTTTCAGGTCTTTCGCGAAAAATATCACTCCAGTTTGTTGGGCGATCAGCTGTCGCTGCTCGATCCCAACGTGACGGAGCGCATCAGTCAGTACGGCGCGCTATTCAACAGTCTGGTCGGCGATCCCGCTTTGCGCAGCGCGCAAAGCACCGGCCAGCTGCAGACGGTGGCGACGCTACAGGCCAACGTTCTGGCCTATAACGATACCTATTTACTGACGGCCGGGCTGGCGCTGGCCACCCTGATGTGGGTGCTGTGGCGGCTCAGCCGCCAGCGCTACCTTAACTGGCGACAGGCGCGTCATAACCTGGCTGAACAACGCATGATAGCTACTTCAGCAAGCACTACGGAGCAACAATGAGTCAGCAGGATGAGAGTCAGAATGCGGAACGCGAACGCGTCAATCGTCGACGCATTCTTTCCATTGCCATCGGCAGCGGCATCGTTATTGTCGGCGTTTTGGTCATTCTTTATGCCTGGCAACTATGGCCTTTCACCAGCGCGGTGCAAAGTACGGAAAATGCCTATGTACGCGGCCAGGTCACCTTTATCAGCCCGCAGGTGAGTGGTTATCTGACCTCGGTCGAGGTGGTCGATTTGCAACCGGTGCGCAAAGGCCAGCTGCTGATGACCATCGACGATCGCATCTACCGGCAGCGCGTGCATCAGGCGCAGGCGCAGCTGGCGATGAAGCAGGCGGCGCTCAGCAATAACCTGCAACAGCGCCGCAGCGCGGAAGCGACCATTCTCAGCAACAAGGCCGCGATAGAAAACGCCAAAGCGCAGGCGCTGAAAAGCGGCCTCGATTTAAAACGCGTGGAGAATCTCACCGCCGACGGCTCGCTGTCGGTGCGCGAACGCGACGCGGCGCGCGCGGCCAATGCGCAGGCCGAGGCGCAGGTGCGCCAGGCGACGGCGACACTGGCGGTATCGCAGCAAAATCTGCAAACGGCGATCGTCAATCGCGCGTCGCTGGAAGGGGACGTGGAGAGCGCCAAAGCGGCGCTGGAGCTGGCGGAGATCGACCTTGTCAATACGCGCATCCTGGCGCCGGACGACGGCCAGCTCGGCCAGCTGTCGGTGCGCAAGGGCGCCTACGTCACGGCCGGCACGCGTCTTACCTCGGTGGTGCCGAACAGCAAATGGATCATCGCCAATCTGAAAGAGACGCAGATGGCCTGGATCCGGCCCGGCCTGCCGGTGAGTTTTACCGTGGATGCCCTGAACGGCAAAAGGTTCGAGGGCAGCGTCGAGTATATCTCTCCGGCCGCCGGCTCGGAGTTCAGCGCCATTTCGCCCGATAACGCCACCGGCAATTTCGTTAAAATCGCCCAGCGTATTCCGGTGCGCATCCGCATTCTGTCGTCGCAGCAGGCGCTGCTGCGGCCCGGCATGTCGGTAGAGGTGCATATCGATACCACGGCGGCGGTGAAAGGCGAGGCGCAGCCATGAGCCGACAAACGCTGATGGCGCTGCTGATGGCCCTGACGCTCAGCGGCTGCGCCACCCGTGTGGAAAAGGCGCCTTCTTCACTGCCGATCCCGCCGCAGTGGCGTAATCAGGTCGGGCCGGGCGCCGCGGTGGAGGCGCGCTGGTGGCGCGCGTTTGGCGATGAGGCGATGAGTCGGCTGGTGGAGCAGGCGCTGCGCAACAACCCCGATATCCTGACGGCACGTTCCCGCGTCGATCAGTACCGCGCCCAACTGCGAGCGGCGCAGGGCGACAATTTCCCGACGCTGAGCGCTGGCGTCGCGGCGACGCGCGAACGTACGCTCTCTTCCGTTACCGGCCAGCCTTACCAAACCGATGTTTTTCAGGGGCTGCTACAGGCTAACTACGAGGTCGATCTCTGGGGCGCGCGCAGCAGCGACATCGATGCGGCGCGCGCTTCGCTGGCGGCGCAGCAGGCTGCCGCCTCGGCTGCGGAGCTGACCATCGCCAGTTCGGTGGCCTCAGGCTATCTCAACCTCTGCGCGCTCGACGAGCAGCTGCGCGTGACCCGCGCGACGCTCGCGACGCGAGACAACTCGCTGCGCCTGGCCCAGCGTCAGTTTGAAACCGGCTACACCTCGCGTCTGGAGTGGATGCAGGCCGCGTCGGAATATCAGACGGCAAAAGCGCAGGTGCCGCAGCTCGAGCATCAGATCGCCGATCAGGAGAATGCGCTCAGCATCCTGGTGGGGATGAACCCGCGCCAAATCGCCCGCAGCCGCAGCTTCGATCAGATTATGCCGCATCAGCTGCCTGCGGTCATGCCGTCGCAGCTGCTGAATCGTCGGCCCGACATCGTTCAGGCGCAGCGTCAGCTGATCGCCGCCGACGCCTCGCTCGCCTCGTCGCGAGCGCAGCTGCTGCCGACGCTTAATCTGACCGCCAGCGGCACCCTGCAAAGTTCGGTGCTGCATGAGCTGGTGGATAATCCGTTCCGTCTCTGGAGCGTCGGCGGCAGCATTCTGGCGCCGCTGTTCAATCGCGAAGCGCTGACCGCGCAGGTAGACGTGTCGATGGCCGCGCGCAATCAGGCGCTTTACGGCTACGAAAAGGTGGTACGCAACGCCTTTTCCGAGGTGAATACCGCGATGGACGCTATCGGACGCGGTGAAGAGCAGCTGACGGAGCTGCAAAAGCAGGAGAAATATGTCGCGGAAGCGCTGCGTATCGCTCATAACCGCTACCAGAACGGCTATGCCTCTTACCTGGACGAGCTGGATGCGCAGCGCACGTTGTTCAGCACCCAGCTCAATCTGGTGTCGGTAAAAAATACGCTATTGCAGGCGCAGATCAATCTTTACCGCGCACTGGGCGGCGGCTGGCAGGGAAGTTAGCCCGCAGCATCCGTTACGTTGGCGCGATCGCCGCGCCATAGGATCCCCTCTCTTTAAGCGATGCAGACAGGATGATGAAGAATTATCCTCGCCTCGATCCGGCATAAACTGCGACGGCGGGCGGAATACGCGCTGTTTTTCACGTAAAACGCGCGTTGATCGGGGCTATGACAATTCACTTGCATTTAGCGTAACGCTGCGGATAATCGCAAACCTCAATAATAATGATTCGCACTATCTTTAGCATTAGGGAACCCATATGCGTCGCACGCTTTCAACGCCACAATTCAAACCAACTTTACTTGCGCTTCTGGTCAGCACTGGCTCGCTGCCGGCGCTGGCTGCCGATAACGCCGCCGCCGATGCCGCTGCGACGGCAAAGGCGGGGCAGGAGCAGACCATGACGGTAGTCGCCGCGCCGGAAAATGATTTCAAACCCGGCGGCGACCAGTTAGTACCCGCTTACCTTGATGGGCAGGTGGCGCACGGCGGCCGTCTCGGCATGCTGGGCGAGCAGAACGCCCTGGACGTGCCTTTTAACGTTATCGGCTTCACCTCGAAGATGATCCAGGATCAACAGGCGAAAACCATCGCCGACGTGGTGCGTAACGACGCGGGCGTGCAGAACGTGCAGGGCTACGGCAACTTTGCCGAAACCTATCGCATTCGCGGTTTTGATCTGGATGGCGACGATATGACCTTCGGCGGCCTGCCGGGCATCGTGCCGCGTCAGGTTGTGGACGCGCAGCTGATCGATCGCGTTGAAATTTTCAAAGGCGCGAACGGCCTGCTGAACGGCGCGGCGAGCAGCGGCGTGGGAGGGATGATCAACCTGGAGCCTAAACACGCCGACGACACGCCGCTGGCGCGCGTCGGCGTTGATTACACCTCTTCTTCGCAGATCGGCGCGACCGTCGATGCGGGCCGCCGCTTCGGCGACGATAACCAGTTCGGCGTTCGGGTAAACCTGATCAACCGTGAAGGGAAAACGGCGATCCATGACGAGAAAAAACGCACCACGGCGGCGTCGATCGGCCTCGACTATCGCGGCGATCGTCTGCGCACCTCGCTGGATATGGGCTATCAGAAGAAAACCTTCCACGATGCGCGTCTGGGCGTCAACATCAGCGGCGTCGACTTTGTTCCTGACGTGCCGGACAACAGCCACAACTACAGCCAGAAGTGGGTCTATAGCGACATCCAAACCGAATATGGCCTGGCGAAAGCCGAGTACGATCTGACCGACAGCTGGACGCTGTACGGCGGGATTGGCGGCCAGCACTCTCATGAGATCGGCGATTACGCATCGCCTAAACTGACGGACGCCAATGGCGACGCCACCATCGGGCGTCTCGATACCAACCGCATCATTAATAACTTCAGCGGCATGGCGGGCATTCGCGGCAATTTCGATACCGGATTTATCTCTCATAAGGTGAACGTCGGCTATTCCGCCGTGACCAAACGTGACAACACCGCATGGCGCATGGCCTACGGCGACAATTTGGAAAACACCAATATTTATCGCACCGGCGACGTGCCGAACCCGGTTAATAACCTGACCGGCGGCGACTATCACGATCCGCTGACCTCCAGCCGTTCGCGCACCCAGGGCTACCTGCTGAGCGATACTTTGGGCGTGCTGGACGATTCGCTGCTGTTTACCGTAGGCGCGCGTCACCAGAAGGTGGTTGTGCGTAACTACAGCAACGCCACAGGGGCTGAAGATGCGACTTCGCGCTATACCGAAAGCCGCTGGATGCCGACCTACGGAGTGGTTTACAAACCCTGGCAGTCGGTGTCGCTCTACGCCAACCATACCGAATCGCTGCAGCCGGGCGATGTGGCGCCGCAAGGCTCCAGCAACTATGGCTCGGTTACCGGCATTGCCCATTCTAAACAGAATGAAGTGGGCGTGAAGGTCGACTTCCAGCGCGTCGGCGGTTCGCTGGCGCTGTTTGAGATCAAAAAGCCCTCCGGCATCCTGAATAGCAACAATTACTACGGAATGGACGGCGAGCAGCGCAACCGCGGCATCGAGCTGAACGTCTTCGGCGAACCGGTACTGGGTCTGCGTCTGAACGGCAGCGCCACCTGGATCGATCCCATCATGACCAAAACGGAAAACGGCACGGACGATGGCAAAGAGGCGATCGGCGTACCGCGCTATAATCTGGTGCTGGGCGCGGAGTACGACATCAAGCCGGTCGAGGGCCTGACAGCGACCGCGCGGGTGAACCACTCGGGTTCGCAGTGGGCTGACTCCGCCAATACTAAAAAGATGGATAGCTACACTACGCTCGATCTGGGCCTGCGCTATCGCACCCGGGTTAATCAGAACGACATGACCTGGCGCGTGGGCGTGGAAAACGTCACCAACGAGAAGTACTGGTCGAATATCGACGGCACCGGCACTTATATTTATCAGGGCGATCCGCGTACGCTGAAAGTCTCCATGAGCTACGACTTTTGATGAAAAACGGGGCGATAATCGCCCCGTTTTACTTTCCGTATGATGCCGGACCTGTCAGAAAGCGCTGGTCTGGCGGCGCGATTCCGCTATTATGTCGCGCAGCACCCGGGCTCGCCTGATATGCGCGGCGCGCATATTTTTTCGCCTGAGAATCAGAACCGCTAAGACGCCACTATGAGTTATCCTGTTCCGCCCGATGAACCTGAAGAGCATTTGCGCCATACTTTGGACGACGCGCATTTCGCCATCGTAGTGCTTGCGGTGACCTCGGTTACTCTTATAATCTTCGTTCTGATGATAACGCTATGGATGAGCTGACTGTCGGATAAGGAAGCAGGGACCCCTGAGGAGATGTCGATGGAATCCAGAGATGACATGCTGATTGCCATTGCCGGCCTGCTTTCGGCCTGCCTGATTGGCGTCGTGTTCCTGTTTACGATGACCTGGCTTACCGACGAGCGTCATCCTGCCGATCCCGCATTGAATATTCAATCCTGCACGAAAAAACATCATCCCGCTCAGCGCTCCTGATAGCGGCTCTGCATTTTGATCTGCTGACTGCGCAACTCCAGCGCCAGCGCCTCGTGCAGGGTGCGATTGCCGTTGGGATCGCCCAGGCCGAACAGCGGACCGGGCGATCGTCGATCGTCGGCCCACGCCGGATACTCCACCACCGGATAGAGCGAAATGCCTTCTACCGCCACGCCTTCGTTAAGCGCCAGCGTCACCTCGTCGCTGACTTTGCGCAGCCAGGGGGCGCGCGCGTCACCCTCCGCGCCGGTTTCCGCCAGTAGCAGCGGACGGTTGTAGCGCATCCAGTACTGTTCCAGCAGCTTATGCAGCGGCAACCGCGCCGGATGATCCTCCGCTAAGGTTTCGTCAGGGAAAAACCAGTGGTTATCCGGGTAGTAGTTCAGGCCGATGATATCCAGGTTGTCGGTATGGCCGCCCAGTTCGGGCGCCTGTCTGCCCGCCAGCATATCCCAGGCTTCGAACTGCGCCTGATGCTGGGCGTCCGCCCAAGGCTTGCTGTCCGGGTTAGCCGGATGGGTGGCGACCTGCACCAGCGGATCGGTTAACACGAAACGCGCATCGGGAAAAACTTCGCGAATGGCGCCGATAGCGGCCAGCGAGGCGCGAACCAGCTGGCGCTTCAGCTCCTTGCCCCGTTGCGCGCTGTGCGGGTTCAGCCAGGCGACGTCGGCGCCCGCCCATGACCAGAACGAAATTTGGTTAATCGGCGTAAAGAAAGGATGCGTAATGCCCTCATCGCGCATCAGCGTCGCCATGGCGCGGGCGAAACGTTCGAAATGATCGACGAAGGCGCTTTTCCAGATGTTCAGATGATCGGGATAGCCGAAGTGCGCCAGCTCCCAGATGATCTCCATGCCGTGCCGTTCGGCCGAGTGGATCATCGGTAAAAAGGTGTCCCAGTCATACTCGCCGGGATTTTTCTCGATCAGATACCAGCGCGCGCCGTCGCGCGCGGTCAGCAACTGCCTCTCCGCCAGCGCGGCGTAATCTTTGTCCAGCAGCATATCGTGCCCGCTGCTGATCACCATATCCAGCCGTTTGCCTTCGGCGCGGCGAGCGGTGGAACAGGGAAAGCTGCCCTGAAAAAAGCTGCGGAACAAGCGGGGTTGATAGCGTTGCGGTCTGGCGGTAAGGGGCTGATCGGGCATTTTCCTCTCCTTCCGGGCGATCGGCGGACACAGAATGTCTCGCTAAGTCTAGACTAAAATGCAAACGGGATATTTCTGTCGCGGGCAAAGGGTTTCAGGCGTGAGGAGAGGCGAATGGCAAACTGTATACGCATTATACGTGGCGATATTACGCGCCTGCAGGTCGGCGCGATCGTCAACGCGGCAAACTCGTCGCTGATGGGCGGCGGCGGCGTCGATGGCGCGATCCATCGCGCCGCCGGACCGGCGTTGCTGGCGGCTTGCCGCGCAGTCGTGGCCCGCCAGGGGGAATGTCCCGTCGGGGAGGCGGTGATCACCGAGGCGGGCAGGCTGAACGCCCGCGCGGTGATCCATACCGTAGGGCCGATCTGGCGCGGCGGCGGTCACGACGAAGCCCGCCTGCTGGCGAACGCCTATCGCAACAGCCTGTCGCTGGCGCGTGAAAACCAGATCGACAGCGTGGCGTTTCCCTCCATCAGCACCGGCATTTACGGCTATCCCAAAGATCAGGCGGCGCAGATTGCGTTCGCTACCGTTATCGAAGCGCTGCGGCAAAGCGAGTGGCCGAAACAGGTCTGGTTCGCCTGTTATGACGAGCAGACGTTCGCGCTCTATGAGGGCCTGCTGGCGAAATGGCAACACTCGGAAGGGTCGTATAGTCAGCAGACGCATGGCGAAGGATAATAAAAAGATGTGACTGGAACAGGGAATGCACATGGCAGAAGCAGTAGATTTTCATCAGGATGAGCTTTCGCAAACTTGGCTGGGCCAAATTGTCGGCGCGCGCATCGCCAGGCATCCGGGACTGAGCGGCATTCATCCGCTTAACGATGGGCTGGACGCGTTCGCCGCGCGTTACCTGCTGATGAGCATGGCGCAGCGCAGCATCGACGTGCAGTATTATATCTGGCAAAACGACATGTCGGGCCGCCTGCTGTTTAGCGCGCTGCTGGAGTCGGCGACGCGTGGCGTGAAGGTCCGGCTGCTGCTGGACGACAACAACACGCCGGGCCTGGATGACACCTTGGCGGAGATGAACCGTCACCCCAACATCGAAATCAAGCTGTTTAACCCTTTTTCCTTCCGCACGCTGCGCGCGTTGGGCTATCTCACCGATTTCGCCCGGCTTAACCGCCGCATGCACAATAAAAGCTTTACCGTCGATGGCGTGGCGACGCTGGTAGGCGGACGCAATGTCGGCGATGAGTACTTCGGCACCGGCAATGAGCCGCTGTTCGCCGATCTGGACGTGCTGGCTATCGGCCCGGTCGTGCAGGAGGTGGCGGAGGATTTCGAACGCTACTGGACAAGCAAAGCGGTGGCGCCGCTGCAGCGGGTGGTGGAAAGCCACCGCGATCCGCATGAGGCGGTGCGGCTGCCGGAGGCCTGGCACAACAGCGAGCCGGTGACGCGCTATATGCAGCGGCTGGAGGAGTCCCATTTCGTCAGCCAGCTGGCTGGCGGCACGCTGAAAATGACGTGGGCCAGGGCGCGGCTGCTGAGCGACGATCCGCGCAAAGGGCTGGGCAAAGCGCGCCGCGGCAGTCTGCTGCCGCAGCGCATGCTGGAGGTGATCGGTAAACCGCAGCAGCAGTTCGACATTATCTCCGCCTATTTCGTCCCGACGCGCGCCGGTATCGCCCAGCTGCTGGCGCTGAAGCGCAACGGCGTTAAAATTGCCATTCTTACTAACTCGCTGGCGGCTAACGACGTCACCGTCGTGCATGCCGGCTACGCCAAATGGCGCAAAAAGTTACTGCGTCACGGCATTGCGCTTTATGAGCTAAAGCCGCAATACAGTCCAAACGATCCTCCCGCTCACGACCGCGGCCTGACCGGTAACTCCGGCTCCAGCCTGCATGCGAAAACCTTTACGGTGGACAACCATAAGCTGTTTATCGGCTCGTTTAATTTCGATCCGCGCTCCGCCGATCTCAACACGGAAATGGGGCTGGTAATCGAGAGCAAAGAGCTGGCGCAGCAAACCCATCAGCGTTTCAGCCAGTCGCTGCGCGATCGCGCCTGGACGTTGCGGCTGGATAAATGGGGCAGGGTGAACTGGATTGAATACCCGGGCGAAGCGAACGAGATTGTGCATAAGCATGAGCCGCGCAGCAGCCTGCTGCAACGGCTGCTGGTGCGGCTGGTATGGCGTTTGCCGGTCGAGTGGCTGTTGTAGAGAGGGCCGGATCGACCCTGTCAGGTTACTGCCGCGGCTTTTTCCCTGAAAACAGAAACTTCAGCAGCGGAATACGCAGATGAATTTCATATAGGGTAAAGGCGACGCCGAACACCAGCAGCAGGCCGCAGAAAAAGCCCAGCGTGTTATTCGCGATGTGAGGCGTGATAAAAATGCCGTACAGCAGCGTCAGCGGATGGTGCACCAGGTAGATAAACAGCGAGGCGTTCACCAGATAAAGAATGCGCGGCGAGTGCGAATTAAGCAGCTTGTGGCCGAAGCAGAAGCAGACATTGAGCATGCACAGCCCCATCAGCGTCGAGATCAGCGCATCGATCTCATACAGCCAGCCTTCGCCGCTGCTGTAACGCTGGTTCAGCATATAGGCGATAAAGGCGATGATGGCACCGCAGTGCATCAGCGGATTAAACCGGACAAACAGCGCCTTTAGCGGCGGATGTTTCCAGGCGAGCGCGCCCAGCATAAAAAAGGGCAGAAAAAACAGCGACTGCATAACGGCGATGCTGAACAGACCATCCATCAGCCACAGGGGCTGATAAATAAAGATAAGACGGCGGAACAGGCACCAGAGCAGGGCCCAGCCCAGCAGAGAGAGCGTTAGCGCGCCCCAGCCGACCCGGGAATAGTCCCTTTTATGTCGCTGGTCGCGCAGCCAGCGAAAGCTGAGCATGCCCAGCGTGGTGAGGATAACCAGGACCAGCAGAAACCACAGATGCGAGATCAGCTCCCACATCAGCGTGTTGTATTTCTGGTAGAGGCTAAAGCCGTTCCAGTCGCCGATTTTTTGCGACCAGGCTTTCAGCATAAAAAACTGCGGCAGGGTGATCAGCGGCACGGCGGTCAGCATCGGGATGCCGACGCGCTCCAGACGCACCTTCAGCCAGCGCTGAGGTTGGTAGCGCAGATAAAGCATGTAGGAGAAGTAGCCGGAAATAACGAAGAACACCTGCATGCGAAAAGCATGGATAAAATCATTCAGCACCGTCAGCCAGAGCGACGGATCCTGACTGTTAACGGCCCATTTCTGGCTGGAGTAGATAAGAGAGACGTGAAAAGGCACGCCTAATAACATCAAATATGCCCGGATCGAATCGAGAAAATATTCACGTTCAGGTTTTACTGTACTCATAGGATCCCAATAGTCGGTACGTTTCGGCCGGTTTCGCCCTGAAACCGGAGTATGCCGGAGGAAAATTCTACCTGCTGTAAACAAGGTATACTATCAGTTCAGTCTGTTTCGTTTAATTGTCCGAAAAACGCCTTCGAGGCTTACGGAACAAGGGAACAATCTTTTGTCCCTGCTGTCGGAAAACAGAATAATCCTTTAAGATAAATGGGTTTGATCTAAGCACACGAAAGGGGGGGATGTGCTGAATACAGTGAAAAATACTACCGGACTGGTCAAAATGCGCTGGGTTGGCGCGGCGGTCCTGGTGGCGTTGTACGCCAACAATAGCTGGGCGTTCAACATTGATGATGTGGCCAAACAGGCCAAAGCGCTGGCAGGGAAAAGCTTCGAGGCGCCTAAAAGCAATTTACCCTCTCAGTTTCGTGAAATGAAATTTGCTGATTATCAGCAGATCCAGTTTAACCACGACAAAGCATACTGGGGCAAGCTCCGCACGCCTTTCAGTCTTGAGTTCTATCATCAGGGGATGTATTTCGACACGCCGGTCAAAATCAGCGAGGTGACGGCCAATTCGGTGCGTGAAATCAAATACAGCCCCGACTATTTCAATTTCGGCAACGTCAAGCACGATGCGGACGCGGTGAAAAACCTCGGCTTCGCCGGTTTCAAAGTGCTTTATCCTTTAAATAAAAAGGATAAAAAAGATGACGAAATCACCAGCTTCCTCGGCGCCAGCTACTTTCGCGTCATCGGCGCCGGTCAGGTCTACGGACTCTCCGCGCGCGGGCTGGCGATCGATACCGCGCTGCCGTCCGGCGAAGAGTTTCCGCGCTTCAAAGCCTTCTGGGTCGAGCGTCCGAAACCGCAGGATAAGCAGCTGGTGATCTATGCGCTGCTCGATTCGCCGCGCGCGACGGGTGCCTATCGCTTCGTGATCCACCCGGGTCAGGAAACTACCGTCGATGTGGATTTCAAAGTCTATTTGCGCGACAACGTCGGCAAGCTGGGCGTGGCGCCGCTGACCAGTATGTTCCTGTTCGGCGCCAACCAGCCGTCGCCGGTAATGAACTTCCGTCCGTCGCTGCACGATTCTGACGGGCTCTCCATCCACAGCGGCAACGGCGAATGGATCTGGCGTCCGCTGAACAATCCACGTCACCTGGCGGTAAGCACCTTCACCATCGAAAGTCCAAAAGGCTTCGGTCTGCTGCAGCGCGGACGTGATTTCAGCAATTACCAGGATCTGGACGACCGTTACGATCTACGCCCGAGCGGCTGGGTCGAACCGGTGGGCGACTGGGGCAAAGGACGCGTGGAGCTGGTAGAGATCCCGACGGCGGATGAAACCAATGACAACATCGTCGCCTTCTGGACGCCGGAAAGCCTGCCGGAGCCGGGCAAAGAGATGCATTTCAAATACCGCCTCCATTTCACGCGTGATGAAAATCAGCTGCACTCTGATGACACCGCCTGGGTGAAATCGACGCTGCGCTCCGCGGGCGACGTGAAGCAGTCCAACCTGGTACGTCAGCCGGATGGCACCGTCGCCTTTACCCTGGATTTTGTCGGTAAAGCGATGAGCGAAATGCCGGAAAACAGCCAGGTCGCGCCGCAGGTCAGCGTGGGCGATAACGGCGAAGTGGTTGAACAGAGCGTGCGTTATAACCCGGTAACCAAGGGCTGGCGTCTGGTGCTGCGCCTGCGCGTAAAAGACAACAAGCAGCCGACCGAGATGCGCGCGGCGCTGGTTAGCGGTGACAAAACATTGACGGAAACCTGGAGCTATCAGTTGCCAGCCAATGAATAAACTCACTTTAACACCTCAAAACTATATCAAAGCCCTGCCGATCGATGCGGCGGGCCATAAGCGGCTCAGCGCCTCCCTTGCGGGGGCGCAGGCGTTTCACTTTATCCACGACGCCCTGGGACGGGATGATCCCGCCAGCGATCGCCCCGACGACGCGCCGTTGAAATCGGTATCGTCCCGCGTGCAGATGGCTTGGCCGGAGTCGGTCGCGGAAGGCCGACAGTTTGGTACAGATGATCTGAATCGCACCACGCTGAAGGCGATGCCGAAAGTAACACGCTCGCTGATGTTTCCCGAAGCGTGGCGTACCAATCCGCTTGCCCGCGCCTGGGATTCGCTGCGCGGCCATAAGTCGACCCCGCGCTACGCCTCGGCGGAGGAGCAGCGCGCCGAGGACAAATGGCGTCATGTGGGATCGATGCGCCGTTACATTCTGCTGATTTTGACGCTGTTCCAGACCGTTATCGCCACCTGGTATATGAAAACTATTTTGCCTTACCAGGGCTGGACGCTGCTCGATCCCATGGAGATGCTCAACCAGAACTGGCAGCAGTCGTTGCTGCAAATCCTGCCGTACATTCTGCAGACCGGCATTCTGTTTCTGTTCGCCATTCTGTTTTGTTGGGTTTCCGCCGGCTTCTGGACGGCGCTGATGGGCTTCCTGCAGCTGCTGATCGGCCGCGATAAATACAGCATCTCCTATTCCACTACCGGCGATGAGCCGCTTAACCCGGAACATCGCACCGCGCTGATCATGCCGATCTGTAATGAGGACGTCGAGCGCGTCTTCGCCGGCCTGCGCGCGACGTGGGAATCGGTGAAGCGTACCGGCAACGGCGAACACTTCGACGTCTACATCCTCAGCGACAGCTATGATGCGGATATCGCCGTGGCGGAGCAGAAAGCCTGGATGGAGCTGGTGCGCGATGTCGAAGGCGCGGGGAAAATTTTCTACCGCCGCCGTCGCCGCCGTGTCAAACGTAAAAGCGGCAACATCGACGACTTCTGCCGTCGCTGGGGCAGCCAGTACAGCTATATGGTGGTGCTTGATGCGGACAGCGTGATGAGCGGCGAATGTCTCACCGGCCTGGTGCGCATGATGGAAGCCAACCCGAACGCCGGCATCATTCAGTCATCGCCGAAAGCCTCCGGCATGGACACGCTGTACGCCCGTTGCCAGCAGTTCGCCACACGTGTTTACGGTCCGCTGTTTACCGCTGGCCTGCACTTCTGGCAGCTGGGGGAGTCCCACTACTGGGGACACAACGCCATTATCCGCGTGAAGCCTTTTATCGAGCACTGCGCGCTGGCGCCGCTGCCGGGCGAAGGCTCCTTCGCCGGTTCAATATTGTCGCACGACTTTGTCGAAGCCGCGCTGATGCGCCGCGCCGGGTGGGGCGTCTGGATCGCCTACGATCTGCCGGGCTCGTATGAAGAGCTGCCGCCTAACCTGCTCGACGAACTGAAGCGCGACCGTCGCTGGTGTCACGGCAACTTGATGAACTTCCGTCTGTTCCTGGTGAAAGGCATGCATCCGGTGCATCGCGCGGTATTCCTGACGGGCGTGATGTCTTATCTCTCCGCGCCGCTGTGGTTTATGTTCCTCGCCTTGTCGACCGCATTGCAGGTGGTGCATACCCTGATGGAGCCGCAGTACTTCCTGCAGCCGCGTCAGCTGTTTCCGGTATGGCCGCAATGGCGTCCTGAGCTGGCAATTGCGCTCTTCTCAACCACGCTGGTGCTGCTGTTCCTGCCGAAGCTCCTGAGCGTGGTGTTGATCTGGTGCAAGGGCTCCAAAGCCTACGGCGGACCAGTTCGCCTCTTTGTCTCGCTGCTGCTGGAGATGCTCTTCTCCGTGCTGCTGGCGCCGGTGCGTATGCTGTTCCATACGGTATTTGTCGTCAGCGCCTTCCTCGGCTGGGAAGTGGTTTGGAATTCGCCGCAGCGCGACGACGACGCCACCCCCTGGAGCGAAGCCTTCGCCCGCCACGGTTCGCAGATGCTGCTCGGCATTGTCTGGGCGGTCGGCATGGGGCTGCTGGATCTCAACTTCCTCTGGTGGCTGGCGCCTATCGTCTTCTCGCTGATCCTGTCGCCGTTCGTTTCGGTGATGTCCAGCCGCGCGACGGTGGGGCTGAAAAGCCGGCGGGCGAACCTGTTCCTGATCCCGGAAGAGTACGAGCCGCCGCAGGAGCTGGTCGATACCGATCGCTACGTCGAGCAGAACCGCGCGCGCGCGCTGAAGCATGGCTTTATGCACGCCTTGTTTCATCCTTCCTTTAACGCGCTGGCAACCGCGCTGGCGACGTCGCGACATAAGCAAAGCCAGCTGCTGGACCATGCGCGCGATCGCCGCGTCGATCTCGCGCTGAGCGATACGCCGGAAAAACTGAACCGCGAGCAGCGTTTGCAGCTGATCAGCGATCCGGTGGTACTGGCGCGCGTGCATTCACGTCTGTGGGAAAATGGCGATAAGTATCATCAGTGGATAGAGAGCTATCAGAAGCTGAAGCTTAATCCGCTGTCGCTTCCTCATCAGCTCTAAAAAAAAGCGGCAGCAATGCCGCTTTTTTTATATCCCGCCCGCACCGGCGCTTTTACGGTTAATTTACTTTCCTGAACGGGAATAGAGTGGATTGCCGGACCGGCGCGCGGGTAGAATGGCCGCTACGTAGAGATGAGTAGACATTGTGAAATCGATTCTGAGATTAATCTTGCTCGCCGGCAGCCTGCTGGTGCTGACCGGCTGCGGCAGTATTATCAGCCGCACCGTGCCCGGACAGGGACACAACAATCAGTATTATCCGGGCGTACAGTGGGACATGCGCGACAGCGCCTGGCGTTTCCTGCGTATCCTCGACCTGCCGCTGTCGCTGGTTATCGACACCTTATTGCTGCCGGTGGATGCCCGACACGGGCCTTACGAGTAATCTGTCAGGCCCAGCGATCGGAATCGCTGTTGTCATCTTCCCACTCTGCGGCGGCCGCTGCGCCTTCTTCGGTATCGATTGGCGGCTCAAGCTGGAATTCGCCTTCGTCCCACTCATGCAGCGTGTTTTCCGGCAACCACTCCTGACGCAGCTCTACCTCGTCGAAATCGCCGTCCCAGACGGCCTGAGCCGCTTCGCCGCTGCGTACCGGATGAAACTCGCCCGGCTCGCCTTCATCATCGAAAAATTCCGCCTGCCACATAATATCGCCATCCTGCATAACATATTTTTGCAGGCCAAACTGGCTGACAGAGGCATCCTCTTCTTCCATTTCCGGATGATTAGCCAGAAATTCTTCACGCGCAGCGTCAATGGCCTCTTCCAGGGTACTGTACATGCTCATCTGTTCTCTCCTTGCCTGTTTAATGGGGATTTCAGAGAAGGATAGTCGAAAATCGGGAGGGGTAAAATTCTGAGGCGCAAACAGGGGACAACCTGCGGGAAGCTCCTTTTCCCACGCGGCGAGGTTAATGCATTTTTTGAGGAAAATGCAGCACTGGTCGGACAGTTTCCCTGATAACCGGCGCGGAGTAACGGATACAACATTTAATACAGGGTTTCACTTTTTTGAAATTGATGCGGGCGATAGATAACGCCTGGTTAAGGTTATATAAGGTACCGATAAAAATGAGCTCCTCTTTCTCGGGTAGCCTTTTACACTCTTTGCGGTGAAGATAATGGTAATTATCCTGATCGGTTCCGATCGTTACGTAATAATAAATGCCTTTGTTCATTTTATGGATTCCTGCGAGAGATTTGCTGTATGTAATCTTATTTTTATTTTTTTGAAAGTCAGCTAATTAACTGACAACGCCGAAATTACCGGGATAAAAAAGATTATTCAAATTCCATAATGGTATAAAAAATAATCTTATGATGTTAATTTCGCATATAGGAAAAGAGTGATAAGACAATGCCTTGTAAAATAAGTTAAAATTGCTGCACAGTTTAGATTCAGGAATCAGTTGCAATTAATTAATTAAGAATAGCCCTGGAGAGTCGTTAATTTAGCGCCAAAGCATCTAATTAATACCGTTTAATAATGGGAAAGTATTTCCACCATAAATCAATAAGTTGCAAAGTAAGGGTTTTTAACTGATAAGCCTGTTTTAACTATTTTGCGCGCTTTTTTTATTTAATAAGCGCGGCTTTATTTAATTTTGGTTTCTTATCACTATTCACTTTAAGTAATGACTGGCTCAGAACAGCCGATCCTTTTGAAATCAGAGAAGTTAATAGCGGGGAAAACATGTCCTGTTATGGCTGGCAGCATAACTGCAAAGGAAACGAAAAGGTTTCAACAGTTTTATGTAAAGCCGGGCGGAAAGTCGCTGCCCGGCTTTACTATTAATAACGTGAAGGCTCGCCCTCCGGGCGGGTTTTAAAACGGCGATGCAGCCACATATACTGTTCCGGCGCTAACAAGACACCTTCTTCCACCACCTGATTCATACGCGTAACCGTCGCCAGCTCGTTTTCCAGCGGCATGGTATCGGCGACGTCCGGCATAATGACCAGCTCGTAGCCCTGTCCATGGGGCAGACGACGCGGCACGAAAGGCACCACCGCAGGCTTCGAGCTGCGGATCAACACATAGCTGCCGACGGTCGTCGCGGCTTTTTCTACGGCGAAGAAAGGAGCGAATACGCTGCTGCGCGGACCGTAATCGTGATCCGGCGCATACCAGATGATATCGCCGCCTTTTAATGCGCGGATCATGCCCTTGAGATCTTTGCGATCCAGCATGCTTTTATTGGATCGCATGCGGCCCCAGGTTTGCAGCCAGTCGATGAGCTTATTGTCATTAGGACGATAGACGCCGATGCCGGGATTATGAATGCCGAAAATACGGGCGCCGAGTTCCAGCGTTAAGAAGTGCATGCCGATAAGCAAGACGCCTTTTCCTTCTTCGCGCGTCTTCGCGATATGTTCCAGGCCGGAAGCGCGGCACCACTTATTAATACGCCAGTTAGGCCAGAACCAGGCCATGCCGGTTTCGATAAGGCCCATGCCGACCGATTCGAAATTATGTTTAATCATCGACTCGCGTTCGCTGACCGGCATATCAGGAAAACAGAGCTCAAGATTGCGCCGGGCGATTTCCACGCGGCGCTTCATAAAGCGCATCGCCAGACGGCCGATTCTGCAGCCCAGCACATAGAGCAGCGGGTAGGGCAGCAACACCAGAATATAGAGCGCAATAATGCCCAGCCAGGTGAGCCAGTAGCGGGGATGAAAAAGTTCGCGGTTAAGTTGAGGCAGTTGGGTCATAAGAAATGGATGTATCCTGCTTGGCGCGCAACGGGCGCGTTTATCCTGTTGATATGTCCTATTGTGCCAGCTTTTGTCTCAGGCTGAAATAAAGCTGAACCCGCCTGCGTCAGCAGGCGGGTCGGTATTACGATTTAAAAATGCCTTTAACGCCATGCGGTTCGCTGCGCCAGTACTGTTTCGGCCCCTGAACCTGCGCGCCCAGCTTGGCCGCTGCGTGCCAGGGCCAGTGCGGATCCCACAGCATGGCGCGCGCCAGCGCGACGGCGTCCGCCTCATGTTGCTGCAGTATCGATTCAGCCTGCTCCGCGTCGGTAATTAAACCGACCGCGATAACCGGCATTTCCACCGCCTGCTTGATGGCGGTCGCGAAGGGTACCTGATAGTTGGCGCCGACTTTAATCTGCTGCTCGGTCGAAAGACCGCCACTGGAAACATGAATATAGTCGCAGCCCAGCGCGTCGAGCGCTTTGCTGAGGGCTACCGACTGCTCAATATCCCAGCCGCCCTGCGCCCAGTCGGTTGCGGAAATGCGTACGCCGACCGCCTTATGGCGCGGGAAGACCCGGCGGACTTCCTGATAGATTTCCAGCACCAGCCGCATGCGGTTTTCCAGCGAGCCGCCCCAGTCGTCCGTGCGCTTGTTTGACAGCGGCGAAAGGAACTGATGCAGCAGGTAGCCGTGGGCGGCATGAATCTCCACCAGATTGAAGCCCAGCCGATCGGCGCGGATAGCGGTATCGACAAAGGCCTGTTTGATCTCCGCGATACGCGCTTCGGTCAGGGCGACAGGCGTGGTATCCGAGTCGGAAAAGGGCACGGCCGAAGGGGCGGACGTCAGCCAGCCGCCCTGTTCCGGCGTCAGGTTTTTGCCGCCGCGCCAGGGCACGTCGGTAGAGGCTTTACGCCCTGCGTGCGCCAGTTGAATACCCAGCGGCATTTTACTCCACTGACGAATATCCTTCACCACCTGACCCAGCGCCTCTTCGCAGGCATCGTCATAGAGTCCCAGATCCTGCGGCGTAATACGGCCGTCCGGCTCAACCGCGGTGGCTTCGGCGATCAGCAGTCCTGCACCGGAGAGGGCCAGCTGGCCGAGATGAATGCGATGCCAGGACGTTGCCCGTCCATGCTCCGCTGAATACTGGCACATCGGCGCAATAATAATGCGGTTTTCCAGCGTCAATCCGCCTAACTTCAGGGATGAGAACAGCTGACTCATGGCGTCTCCTTTGTTTTCATTAGCAATAACGGGTATGCAAACATACAGCCTTACAGAGATCGCTCAATCAGGCCAGGTCCTTTTGTGCGCTTGCTAACAATTTTCCGCGCACCCTTTGCTTCAGCCCGGAATCAGGTATCATGTGCGCGCAAATTTTTCTTATTGATAACAGGAACGAACACCATGCCAGTGTTACATAACCTTGTTTCCAATAAAGAGCTGAAAGCGCGCATGCTGGCTGAAACCGAGCCGCGCACCACAGTCTCTTTTTACAAGTATTTTCACATCGCCGATCCCAAAGCCTTCCGCGACGCGCTCTATCTCGAATTAACCAAACTTAAGGTTTTCGGCCGCGTTTACGTTGCGCACGAAGGGATCAACGCCCAGATTAGCGTGCCGGCCAGCCTGTACGAACCGATGAAAGCCGCGCTTTACGCCTTCGATCCGGCGCTAAACCAGCTGCGCATGAACATTGCGCTGGATGATGACGGTAAATCTTTTTGGGTGCTGCGCCTGAAGGTGCGCGACCGCATCGTGGCGGACGGCATTGAGGATGAAAGCTTCGACGCCAGCGACGTGGGCGATTATCTGAAGGCGGCTGACGTCAACGCCATGCTGGACGATCCTGACGCGCTGTTCGTCGATATGCGCAACCATTACGAATACGAAGTGGGCCATTTCGACAACGCGATGGAGATCCCGGCGGATACCTTCCGCGACCAGCTGCCGATGGCGGTAGATATGCTGAAGGAGCAGAAAGACAAGAAGATCGTGATGTACTGCACCGGCGGCATTCGCTGCGAGAAAGCGAGCGCCTGGATGCGTCACAACGGCTTCAACAGCGTTTACCATATCGAAGGGGGCATTATCGAATATGCCCGTCGCGCGCGCGAGCAGGGCCTGCCGGTACGCTTCAAAGGCAAAAATTTCGTTTTTGACGAGCGGATGGGCGAACGCATCTCCGACGACGTGCTGGCGCACTGCCACCAGTGCGGCACAGCCTGCGATACACATGTAAATTGCGTGAACGACGGTTGTCATCTGCTGTTTATTCAGTGCCCGCAGTGTGCGGTAACGTATCAGAACTGTTGCAGCCCGCTCTGTATGGAAGAGGCTTCGCTGCCGCCGGAAGAGCAGCGCGCTCGTCGGGCGGGAAGGGAAAACGGCAACAAAGTCTTCAACAAGTCGCGCGGTCTGTTGAATATGACCATTCCAGCGCCGCTGAAGAAATAAGGTAACGCGCCTGGAGCCATGCTTCAGGCGCGTTTAATCCGTTTTTTACTGACGTACGCCTTCCAGCGAAATCATCAGCTGCACCTTTTGCGACGCGGGTCCTAAATCCTTCGTCATATTGAAATCCTTCAGGGCGAATTCGCCCTCCGCTTCAAATCCGGCGCGGTAGCCGCCCCAAGGATCCTTGCCCTGGCCCAGAAGTTTCGCTTCCAGCGTGACCGGTTTCGTGACGCCGTTTAAGGTCAAATTACCGGTAATATCCAGTTCATCGCCATCTTTCCTGACTGACGTCGAGGTAAAGGTCGCCTGAGGATATTTGCTGGCGTTAAGAAAATCGGCGCTGCGCAGATGTTTATCCCGCTCCGCATGATTAGTATCGAGACTGTTGGTATTAATGGTGACATTCACTTTATCGGCGGCGGGATTATTTTCATCAAAGGTAAAGCTGCCGTCGAAATCTTTAAACGTACCGTAAATCCAGCTGTAACCTAAATGTTGAATGCGAAACTGAATAAAGGCGTGCTGACCTTTTTTATCAATAGCGTAATCGGCAGCCTGCGCCGATAAAGAACCGAATAGCAGGGCGGCGGCGCTGACGGCGACCAGATTTTTCTTCAGCATAGTTATTTCCTTTTCAGAGGTTAATGGATGCGGTGGCCCAACATCCTTTTCAGCGTAATATCGCGGTCGATAAAATGGTGTTTCAGCGCGGCCAGACCGTGCAGCACGGAAAGCACGACGACGATCCAGGCGAGCCAGAGATGAATATCGCCTGCCAGATCGGCCTGTTCGCCAGCGCCGCGAATGAAGGCGGGCACGTTGAATAAGCCGAATACCGAAATCGGCTGGCCGTCGGCGGTCGAGATAAGGTAGCCGCTGATGAGAATAGCCAGCAGCAGACTGTAGAGCAGCCAGTGCATCGCAATGGCGCTGTAGCGCACCAGCGGCGTATAGGTCGCTAACGACGCGGGCGGCGGTGAAATAATTCGCCAAAGCAGGCGAAAAATAAGCAGCGCGAAAAGAATAATGCCGATGCTTTTATGGATTTCAGGCGCGCTGTGATACCAGCTATCGTAATAACCTAAACCCACCATCCATAAACCCAGCGCGAACATGCCATAAATAGCCAGCGCCATCAGCCAGTGCAGCAAAATTGAAAAATGACCATATTCCTGAGATGAATTTCGCCAGGCCATAACAGACCCCTCTGCTGACATAAATAGTCATAAGCATCTACATAAAGAAACAGGAATGCAATCGTACTTACTTTTCTATAAACAGGGGATTATTGCATTTTATTCTTTGTTTAATCAGGGCGCGTATTTTCAATAAAACTGAACGGATACAGGCCGGCGATAAAAACAGCAGGATCACGAAGGCAAAGAGATCAGAAATAAGCGGCAAAAAAACAGGTAGTGTCACATTGAGTCAATTAATGTCAATTTTAGTAAAGCGGCAGGCGCCATGAAACATAGCGCCCGCGAAGAGTTATCGTGCGAATCGGGAGAGCGAAAACGGGGAAAGATCGAAGGTAAAAGGCTTATCCTGCGCAAACTGCGCAAACTGCGCAAACTGCGCGGCAAGCTCGCCCAGCACGCTGGCGAATTTAAAACCATGGCCGCTCAGGCCGGTAATTATCAGGCGATTCGCATCGTCCGGCAGGGTATCGATAATAAAATTCTCATCCGGCGTATTGTCATAACTACAGGCTTCGCCATGAAGGCAGACGCCGACGCCGGGCAGAAACTGGCGTAAAAAGCCGAAAGCTTCGCTGCCGTCCGCCGCCACGGCACCGAACGGTTTGCGGTCAGCGGGCTGCGTCATTATCTGGCCGCCGTCATGGCGGCCAACCTTAAGCGCGTTATCCACCGCCGGGAAACCATAGAACTGACTGCCGTCCGGCATTTCGACGGTAAAGCCGGGGAAATGATTGTTTTCGCTGTAGCGGCCGTCAGACTGATGCCAGGCGAACACTTTACGCACGGGCGTGACCGGCAGCCCTTCCACCAGCTTGCCGACCCATGTGCCGGCGCTTATTAGCAGTTTGCGCGCGCTAAAAACGCCATCAATGGTCGTCACCTGCTGCAAGCCTTCATGGCGATCGATTTGCGTCACCGGGCAGTTGAATAACTGCGCGCATCCCGCTTTTTCCGCAAGCTGGATCCAGCTGCGTACCGCCTGTTCGCATTTCAGATAGCCCGAATTCGGCTCAAAGACGCCGATATAGCCATCGGGCACGGTAAATTGCGGCCAGCGCTTGCGCACCTCGTCAGCCTGCAATATCTGCACCTTCAGCTGCCAGGTTTTCGCGCTTTCAATCACGTTTTGAATAAAGGAGGAGGTGATGGGCGACAGATTCAGGACGCCGCTGCGCTGCATGATGCGCTCGCCGCTCAGCTGCTCCAGTTCATCCCAGAGCGCCTGCGCGCGCAGCACCAGCGGCACATAACGCTCGCCCTCGCCGTAGGCGTGACGGATCAGGCGCGTCCCGCCATGATGCGTGCCCTGTTGATGCGGGGGATGAGCGCTGTCGATCATTAATACGTTTAAGCCAGCCTGCGTGGCGTAAAAACCGGCTGCGGCGCCTACCGAGCCGCTACCCACCACAATCAGATCATAAATCATTGCGCCTGAACTCCTGAACGGTCATATCGATCAGCAGCATATCAAAAGAACGCGCGCATGAAAAAGGCACCCTGCAGGGTGCCTTAATCGCGATGCCATTTAATGCTTTTTATTATCTCGATCGAGAAGATCGGTGGACTCTATTTTCGCAATGCCGGCTTCAAGAATAGAAATAAACTGTCTCGCCACATCGGTTGTCAGCCAGTAGGTCGGCCCGACATCGGCATCCTCTTCTTTCTGATCTTGTGATGACACTGAATGCAGGCGGATCATCATCGCATCATAGCTGTCAACGGTACTGATGTCCCAGCCTACCAGCGGGTGGGTCTGGATGACGCCTTTATTATTTATGTCCATTATAACCTCCTTATTACTCGTTAAACGAAGTGCATGTTGAGGTTCAATGCGGCTTATCTTCAAAGAGCGAGTTAATTATAACATGGAACAGGCTGATCATTAGATAAAAACGGGTATGACAAAAAAATGACGAAATAAAGCCTTTCGGAATGCCGCTTTCAACAGATAAAAAATGCCTGTCGGCGCAGGCTTTTTTCACGGATGACAGTAATAAAAGGATAAAAAAACCGTCATGAAAAAATTTAAAAAAAGTGGTTCAGGAAAATTCTTAATTGCATAACCAGAAAAATAGCGCGGCGTGTTGCGGCAATAAAAAAGAATTATGCTTCCGGTAGTTGGCCAATTCCTGCGCGTTTTTGAATTTCCTGAGCCAGCCGGGAAAATTGCTGTTGAAGCGGCTCAGCATAATTTTGATTTTGCGCTTCCAGTTGCAGGTGATGCACCAGCAAATGATTGGCGCGATCGTCGAGAGAAAAACAGAGGCTGGCGAAAGCGTTTTCCAGCACCGCCAGGCGCCGTTGCTGTTCGCCGATCAGTTCCAGAAGTTCACCAAAGGTCATCGCCTCTTCCGGTTTATCAGTAGTCATGAAACACCATCTCCTGTTAAGCAAAACGAAGACCCAACCCGGGTATCTCTTGTTGACAGTCTAGATGCAGCTGCATTTTCTGGCGAGAGGGGACAAAAACAAAAAAGCCGGATGGCGACACCCGGCAAAAACTGCGCAGCGGCGGTTAATCGGTAATGAACCAGTCATCAGCGCTTTCCCAGGTTTCCTGAAGAATATCGCTGACCTGGTCGCGTATCTCTTTACTTCCCCCCATCACCGTCAGGTTATTGGCGCTGGCATATCTGACGCTGACGCGGTTGTCGCTTTCGGGAAAGTGTTGATCGATTCGTTTGGCGAATTCCTGCGTTAAGGCTTCAATGGCGCCTGCAGGAAGAGGTCGGGTTTTGGCAACGGTAACTTCGACACGCATAATAGCCTCCGGTAGATATACTGTCTATTTGTACAGTATATGCTGCGAGGAGGCAAGCGAATTTAACTATCAGGCTTTAACGCGCCAGTTCAGCGTTTCACCGGCCAGGAAGGGCACTAAGGTATCGCCGCCGAGCTGAACCGCTTCCTCAACCTGCCAGGGCTCGCGCACCAGCGTCAGGGTGCCTTCATTCAGCGGCAGGCCGTAAAAACGCGGACCGTTTTCCGAGCAGAACGCCTCGAAATGCTGCAGCGCGTTCATCTCTTCAAACACCGTGGCGTAGGCCGGGAGCGAAGAGGGAGCATTGAAGACGCCAGCGCAGCCGCAGCTCGCTTCTTTACGGTGGCGCAAGTGCGGCGCGGTATCGGTGCCGAGGAAAAAGCGCGGATGGCCACTGGCGATGATGTTGCGCAGCGCTTCCTGATGCACGTTGCGCTTCAGAATCGGCAGGCAATAAAGGTGCGGACGCACGCCGCCCACTAGCATATGGTTGCGGTTAAACATCAGATGCTGCGGAGTAATGGTCGCGCCGAGCAGGTCGCTCGCCTCCGCCACGTAGGCCGCCGCTTCTTTGGTGGTGATATGCTCAAACACCACTTTCAGTTCCGGGAACTGTTTGCGCAGCGGATCCATCACTGAATCGATAAAGCGCGCCTCGCGGTCGAAAATATCGATATGGGAATCGGTAACTTCGCCATGAATCAACAGCGGCATGCCGATTTTTTGCATGCGTTCCAGCACGCTGGCGATGGCGGCGATGCTGGTGACGCCGTGGCTGGAGTTTGTCGTGGCGTGCGCCGGATAAAGCTTGGCGGCGGTAAACACGCCGCGCTGAAAGCCGCGTTCTACTTCGTCGGCATCCAGCGAATCGGTGAGATAGCAGGTCATCAACGGGGTAAAGCTGTGCCCGGCGGGCAGCGCCGCAAGAATGCGGTCGCGATAAGCTTCAGCCGCCGCGACGCTGGTTACCGGCGGCACCAGGTTCGGCATGACGATGGCACGACCGTTCACCGCGCTGGTAAAGGGCAAAACGGCTTTTAGCATATCATCGTCACGCAGATGGATATGCCAGTCGTCAGGGCGGCGGATAGTCAGTTGCTGAGGTTGTGCAGTCATCAGTGGGGCTCCGGCTTGAAAGGAAACGAATGGCGCGTTTTGGCCGGGTATCAAGGATAAGCATTCAGGCAACCGTTTGCACCTGGTTTTTACCCTAACCGGAGAAAAACCGCGCCCGGAGGCGCGGCAACCGAGACATTTAATCGGTAAAGGGGATCACCAGCTCTCCCGGCTTCACTTCCAACGCTTTGGCGAACTTTTTCGCCAGCGCTTCCGTATTGCTGCGATCTTCGCTCAGCACATAAGCGGGTTTTTGATTGAAATAGCTTTTCAGCGACTGGTTAAGATAGGGCGTCAGGGTCTGCAGCACCGGCTGCATTTTCGCCGGCTCGACCTGCGCGTCGACGATTTCCAGATCGCGCAGGTAGATGGCGCCCTGCTGCTTATCAAATACCGGCTGCGCTTTCATTTTGAGCTGCATCTCCGCCTTTTGCGGGCCAAACAGCGAGCTGACGTTGATGTCGGCTTTGCCGGAGAGCGTAACTTTGCCAGCTTCTTCCCGGCCGATCTGGCTGCTGAGGTTGCTGAGGACGATATGCGCATTGACCAGGCCCGCTACGCCGATGTCTTTCTCATAGTTATTGCGCTTTTGCAGCGCCTGGTTCACTTCCTGTTCCGTGATGGTGTACTGGGTAAGTTGGTTGCAGCCGCTCAACAGCACGGCAAAAAACAGGGCGAACAGCCCGCATAACGCCTTTTTCATGAAATCCTCTGAACCTGAACGATCCGTAAAAAGGAGATAGCTTGCCTGAGAGGCGGGCGGGTGTCACTAGGGGAGAGATGAGAAACGTCGCAACGTTTCTCATGGGTTCAGGAAAATCACATCGCGATGGATGAGAGCAGATTAACCTGGGTCTGTTTCGCCATATTGTCGCGGTAGTCTGTGACGCGGCTCGGCCAGTCGATGCCGGCGACCAGCGTCAGCGAGCGCAGCAGCGGAAAAAGCTGGATGTCATCTTCCGACAGCTCGCCGTTTACCGCATTCGGCTTGACGATCAGCTTGTCGAGCTGACGCAGATCGCCGCTGACGTTTTTGATCAGGCCGGGCGCATGCTGCTGCAATTCGGCGAAATTGCCGATACTGGCCTGCTTTTTAGTGCGGAAGTAACTGCGCGCTTCCGGGGTGGCGAACTCGGCGAACTGCGCATCGGCGACGCGCGGCAAAATCAGCTTGTTGACGTAGCTGTTCATATGACGCAGCCAGTCGCTGATGGCCGGATTGGTCTTGCCTGTGATCAAGGGTTCGCCGTCCAGCTTATCGACGTAGCGCACGATATCCATGCTCTCCGCCATGGCGCTGCCATCATCTTTTTGCAAAATCGGCGCCATTTTCTGCCCGATCAGCTTCTGAGGCGTCTCTTCATCGTCGTTCAGCATCACTATCAGCTCAACCGGCAGGTTTTTCAGGCCGAAGATCATGCGCGCTTTGACGCAGAAAGGGCAGTGATCGTAGATATAGAGTTTCATCCCGCTTCTCCTTATTGATGTCCATGGTCCGGGATAAAAAAGTTCATCCCGGTTTACGGACTAGCAAAAAGTATGGAAGAGAACATTCTGGAGGGCAAACTCAACTGCTGAGCAGCGCAGGGGTTTCGGCGCGCGGCTGGAACTGCCACCAGAGCGCCAGCGCCATGCAGGCGAAACCGGCGGCGCGCATCAGCATGCCGGCAACGATAAGCGGTTTGGCGCCGAAACGATCTGCGATGGCGCCGCCGAAAATGCCGAGCCCCTGTTGAACCCGCTGACGCAGGCCCAGCGCAATGCCGACCATCAGCGCCCCCAGCCGAGCTGATCGACGAAATGCACGGAGATAAGCGGGAAAACCACGAAAAAACCCAGCACCACCAACATGTTATCCACTAACAAAAAAATTTTACCAAGGCGTCGTGCCTGCGCAACCCGAGACATGCTGTTTCCTGAGCGAGAGGGGGAAAAAGGGACCGGGGCTATTTTCCTCTGCGGATCGCGGGATGAACAGCGGATCAAGGATGATATTTTTTCATCGAAACGCGGGCTTTATAGAGATAAATCAAACGCTTTTACATTGATTCAAGCGTAACGTTTTACCGCAGCACAGGGGGCGGTTATAGTGAAAGAGATGAATTTTCCGATGGCGCCTCCGGCGCGCCGTCGCCCTGTTCATCAATAACTTTTATCAGCCATGGGATTCAGGAGTAATGATGTTTGGCTATCGTTCTGCCGCGCCAAAGGTGCGACTGACCACCGACCGGCTGGTGGTGCGTTTGGTACATGAGCGCGACGCCTGGCGGCTGGCTGATTACTATGCGGAAAATCGCGCGTTTCTTAAGCCCTGGGAGCCGGTGCGCGATGAGAGTCACTGCTATCCCTCCGGCTGGCAGGCGCGCCTCGGTCTGATTAACGACATGCATAAACAGGGATCGGCCTTCTATTTCATTCTGATGGATCCCAACGAAACGGAAGTGCGCGGCGTGGCAAATTTCAGCAACGTGCTGCGCGGCTCTTTTCACGCCTGCTATCTCGGCTATTCGCTCGGCGAGAAGTGGCAGGGCCAGGGAATGATGTTTGAAGCGCTGCAATCGGCGATCCGCTATATGCAGCGTCAGCAGCATATCCACCGCATTATGGCCAACTATATGCCGCATAATCAGCGCAGCGGCGATCTGCTGGCGCGCCTCGGCTTTGAAAAAGAGGGCTACGCCAAAGATTATCTGTTGATAGACGGACGCTGGCAGGATCATATCCTGACCGCGTTGACCTGTCGGGAATGGACGCCGGATCGGCGTGGATCATAAAGGTGAGGCGGTAAAAAATGAAAATGGCACTGTCGCCGCAGGCGCTGCGCGTCATCGGCTCTCTGCTGGAAAAGCAGGTCACGACGCCGGAGCAATATCCGCTCTCTCTGAACGGCGTGGTCGCGGCCTGCAACCAAAAGTCGAACCGCGAACCGGTGATGAGCCTTAGCGAAAGCGAGGTGCAGGCGCAGCTGGACGCGCTGGTGAAAAAACATCTGGTCACGGCCAACAGCGGTTTCGGTCAGCGCGTGGCGAAATATGAACAACGCTTCTGCAATAGCGCCTTCGGCAACCTGCGTTTTTCCGCGGCGGAGGTAGCGATCCTGACCCTGCTGTTTTTACGCGGACCGCAAACGCCCGGCGAGCTGCGTACGCGCAGCGGCCGTTTGCATGAGTTCGCCGACATGGGCGAAGTAGAGCAGACGCTGGAGCAAATGCTGACGCGCGAAGAGGGACCTTGCGTCGCCCGACTGCCGCGCGAACCCGGCAAACGGGAAAGCCGCTATATGCACCTGTTCGGCGATGAAGCGCCGCCGCCGATGAGCGAAGCGCCAGCGCGCGACGACGACCTGGCCGCACGCGTCGCCGGGCTGGAAGAGACCGTTGCGCAGCTTCAGGCGCAGCTACGACAGCTGTTAGCGGAAAAAGGAGCCTGAAATGGCATTGCGAATCGGAATGGTCGGTTTGGGCGGCATTGCGCAGAAAGCCTGGCTGCCGGTCTTAAGCCACGCGGAGAGCTGGCAGCTGGCGGGCGCTTTCTCGCCGAATCAGGCCAAAGCGAAACCGCTGTGCGACAGCTATCGCATGCGCTGCTACGACCGACTGGAGGCGCTGGCCGCTGACTGCGACGCGGTGTTCGTCCACAGCAGCACCGCCAGCCATTATGAGGTAGTGAAAGCGCTGCTGCTGGCGGATAAAGATATCTGCGTCGACAAGCCGCTGGCGGAAACGCTGCCTCAGGCTGAGGAGCTGGTGGCGCTGGCCGAACGGCGTAAACGAAAATTGATGGTCGCCTTCAACCGCCGCTTCGCGCCGCGCTATCAACAGCTGAAAGCGGCGATGAACGATGCCGCGTCGCTGTGCGTCGATAAACACCGCAGCGACAGCGTCGGTCCGCACGATTTACGTTTTACCCTGCTGGACGATTATCTGCACGTGGTCGATACCGCGCTCTGGCTCGGCGGAAAGGCCAGACTGCTGCACGGTCATATCGAAACCAACGAGCGGGGCGAAATGCTTTATGCGGAGCATCACTTCGCCGCAGGCAAGCTGCAGATCGCCACCAGCATGCATCGCCGCGCCGGCAGCCAGCGCGAATGCGCCACGGCAATCTGCGACGGCGCCGTGATTCAGGTAAACGACATGCGCGACTGGCAGCAGGAGACGCAGGGCCGGATGCTGATCGATCCCGTTCCCGCCTGGCAAAGTCTGTTAACCCAGCGCGGTTTTGTCGGCGCGGCACACCATTTTATTCAGTGCGTGCAAAATCAGACGATGCCTGAAACCAGCGGCGAACAGGCGCTGATGGCGCAGCGCGTGATGGATAAACTCTGTCGCGACGCGGAGCAGGAATAATCCCTTGTAACAATCGTCGCTGGTCATTTCTCCCTGTGACAGTAGACTATCGCCGGGCAGCTCTTAGCTGCCCACGCTAAGTCACTCATTTTGCCGTTTCTTTTCAGGATGCGCCGCCAATTATGAATTTGTTGAAATCGCTGGCAGCGGTCAGTTCCATGACCCTGTTTTCCCGCGTGCTGGGTTTCGCCCGTGACGCCATCGTGGCGCGGGTGTTCGGCGCCGGCATGGCGACCGACGCCTTTTTCGTCGCCTTTAAGTTGCCTAACCTGCTGAGGCGTATTTTCGCCGAAGGGGCGTTTTCTCAGGCTTTCGTGCCGATTCTGGCCGAATACAAAAGCAAGCAGGGCGAGGAGGCGACGCGGCTGTTCATTGCGTATGTTTCGGGCCTGCTGACGCTGGCATTAGCCGTGGTCACGCTGCTGGGCATGTTTGCCGCCCCCTGGGTGATCCTGATCACCGCGCCGGGCTTTGCGGATACGGCGGATAAGTTCGCCTTAACCTCGGCGCTGCTGCGCGTCACCTTTCCCTATATTCTGCTGATCTCGCTCGCCTCGCTGGTCGGCGCGATCCTGAATACCTGGAACCGCTTTTCCGTACCCGCTTTCGCGCCGACGCTGCTGAATATCAGCATGATCGGTTTCGCCCTGTTCGCCGCGCCCCTGTTTCATCCGCCGGTGATGGCACTCGCCTGGGCGGTCGTGGCGGGCGGCGTATTGCAGTTGGGCTACCAGCTGCCGCACCTGAAGAAGATCGGCATGCTGGTGCTGCCGCGCATCAACCTGAAGGATGCCGGCGTCTGGCGCGTGATGCGCCAGATGGGACCCGCCATCCTCGGCGTATCGGTGAGCCAGATTTCGCTGATCATCAATACCATTTTCGCGTCGTTTTTGGTCTCCGGCTCGGTATCCTGGATGTACTACGCCGATCGTCTGATGGAGTTTCCGTCCGGGGTGCTTGGCGTAGCGCTGGGCACCATTCTGCTGCCCTCGCTGGCGAAAAGCTTCGCCTCCGGCAACCATGACGAGTATTCGCGCCTGATGGACTGGGGCTTGCGCCTCTGCTTTCTGCTGGCACTGCCCAGCGCCATCGCGCTCGGCATTCTCTCCGGTCCGTTAACCATTGCGCTGTTTCAGTACGGCAAGTTCACCGCCTTTGACGCCGCCATGACCCAGCGCGCCCTGATCGCCTACTCGGTGGGCCTGCTGGGGCTGATCGTAGTGAAGGTGCTGGCGCCCGGCTTCTATTCGCGTCAGAACATCAAAACGCCGGTGAGAATCGCCATCGTGACGCTGGTGATGACCCAGCTGATGAACCTGGCGTTTATCGGCCCGCTGAAGCATGCCGGACTTTCGCTGTCGATCGGCCTGGCGGCCTGTCTGAACGCCGCGCTGCTGTACTGGCAGCTGCGCAAGCAGGATATCTTTCAGCCGCAGCCCGGCTGGGCCGCCTTCCTGTTGCGCCTGGCGATTGCGGTAGTGGTGATGGCCGGCGCGCTCTGGGGGGTATTGCAGATCATGCCCGCCTGGGAAGAGGGGAAAATGGCCTGGCGCCTGCTGCGGCTGGCGCTGGTCTGCGCCGTCGGCGGCGGCGCTTATTTTATTACGCTGGCGCTGATGGGTTTTCGCCCGCGCGACTTCGCCCGTCGCACCGTAGCGTAAAAGAAGGGTATAAAAAAGCCGCTGGTTCGCGCCAGCGGCTAAGGAATGCAGAAATTTTAATGGGCGGATAACGCAGGCAGAAGAGCAAAGCGTCCCGCGCCATGGAGGGCGCGGGCCGAGCGGTCAGGGATGACGTGTTTTGCGTCTTTGCGATCGGACTGGGTTAGCCGCGCAGGCTCGTTATCAACAATCAAAAGCCGCTGGTTTGCGCCAGCGGCTTTTTTTACGCCTTGCGACTCAGAGTCGCGTTGCCTTTCCCCAGCCCGTCCGGGCCGTAAAACGCCTGGGTCTGATGCGGCTTTAACACCGTCAGCGCCTCATCGGTATAACGGATCTGATGCTGCAACAGCATGCCGTTATGCACGTTGGCGTCGCGCAGGCGTTGGGTATGCTGCTGGATGCGTTCCCAGCGGCGCGTCATGTCGTTCTGACCACGGTAAGGCGCCAGCACGCCACAGCTTTTCTCGCTGGCGCGGCGCATCTCATCCAGATAATTCAGCGTTGAGAGCAGCGCGCTCTTATCTTCGGTAATGCGCTGCAGCATGTTGCTGTTGATGAGGCCGGCAGAGAGTTGCTGTTGTTCTTCATTCATCACCTCTGCCAGGGAGGAAAGTACAGCCTGCATCTTATCCAGTGTGGTCAGCAAATCGTTCATGGGGGATTAATTACCCTGTAAATAAGCCTTGGTGTCGGCGATCAGCGCATCGGCGATTTTGCCGGTATCCATTTTCAGATCGCCGTTGCGGATCGCGGTTTTCAGTTGCTCAACGCGCGCCATGTTAATGTCCTGCGCGCTGGGCTTAGTTAATTGCGACTGCGCGCTGCTTAGGCGGACCTGCGAACCGGTTTCGACCGCGGCCGGGGTTGCGCTCTGACGGACTTTGCCGTTGCTGTTATCGCTACTGTCGCGGGTTTGAACAGTGCTAACCGGTTGTAAAGGTTGAGTTCTGTCGATGCTCATCGTCGGGCTCCTGTAAAATCAGACGGATCGTGCCGCCTGCATCAGCGTAGAGTAGTATTAATGTTGCTTTCTCTATCGGCAGAACAACAGGGTTCTTTAGCCCTTTATAGCGATATAAGAATATTCCCATCCTCGCCCACGCGGCCGCTGACCACCTGACCATTGCCCATGCGCACGCGCACCGATTGCGCCGTAGCGGCGTTATTCAGGGCGCGCCCCTCGCCGCTGGCGTTAAAGCCGTTGCCGCTGGCGATCACCAGCACGTTTTGTCCCGCCTTCACCCGCCAGGGTTGACGCAGCATCGTCAGCGTCACCGGCTGTCCGGGCAGAATATCGCGCATCGCCACCGCATCGGCTACCGCGTCGCTGTTGAACAGCGCNNTAGGCTCCCGCGTCCCTGTTGAACAGCGCGCGCGCCGGCAGCGTATCGAGCCTGCCGCTCTGCAGGCGGAAATCCTGCGCCGTAACGCTGCTGCCGCGCGTCAATGGGTGTGTCGCTACCAGATAATCGCCGGTCACCTGCACCTGCACCTGCAGGTAACGCCGGTTCTCGCCGCAGCTGGCGGCCACGCTCATATTGCCCCACAGGCGGCTGTTGCCCGGCAGGCTGAACTGCGGCGCGTCGCAGGCGGGCCACTGCGCGGCGGGCGTACGCACCACCACCGTCATGCCGGCGGCATGTTGCGGATCGCGCGCCTTGAAAAATTGGTTGAGTTGAGCAGCGAGATCGCCGGCGCAGGCAGGCAGGGCGATCAGGAGCAGCAGGCTGGCCAACAATGTTGGGTATCCACGCATGGCGCATCTCCTTTTTGATGATGGCGCTGATTCTACCCATGCGCGCCGCAACTCAAGGCGAAAAATAACGACGCTTTTAGCCGTTATTCAGACGATGACCCTTGCTTTTCCCGATTAAGCTGTCAGCTCGAAATTCTCATTCGCGGAGGAAGCATGCTCGACAAACTGGATGCGGCGCTGCAATTCGGTACCGAAGCCCTTAACCTGCGGGCGCAACGTCAGGAAATTCTGGCGTCAAATATCGCCAACGCAGATACCCCGGGCTATCAGGCGCGGGATATCGACTTTGCCAGCGAGCTGAGTCGCGTGATGGAAAACGGACGTTCCGAAGGACGCAGCATAGCGCTGAAGGTGACCTCGGCACGGCACATCGAAGCGCAAAAAGATTCTCAGCCCGCGATGGATCTGCTCTATCGCGTGCCCGATCAGCCTTCGGCGGACGGCAGCACCGTCGATATGGACCGCGAACGCACGCAGTTCGCGGATAACAGCCTGAAATATCAAACCGATCTCACCCTCATCAGCAGTCAGATTAAAGGCATGATGAGCGTACTGCAGGGGCAATAAGCATGGCATTGCTGAATATTTTTGACATTGCCGGTTCAGCGATGACCGCGCAATCCCAGCGTCTGAACGTCAGCGCCAGCAACATGGCGAACGCTGACAGCGTCACCGGCCCGGATGGTCAGCCTTACGTCGCCAAACAGGTGGTGTTCCAGACCAACGCGGCGCCTGGCGAAGCGACGGGCGGCGTGCGCGTCGCGCAGGTGGTGGACGATCCTTCCCCGGCGAAGCTGGTCTACGACCCGGGCAATCCCATGGCGGATGAAAAGGGCTACGTGAAGATGCCGAACGTGGATGTGGTCGCTGAAACGGTGAACACCATGTCCGCTTCGCGCAGCTATCAGGCCAACGTCGAAGTCCTGAACACAGTGAAATCAATGATGATGAAAACCCTGACGATGGGTCAATAACGGAGAATAACGATGAGCGTCACGGTAGGTATTAACGATTCGCTGGATCAAACCGTTCTCAGTTCCAGCAGCAGCACCTCGACCAACAGCGCGGAAGAACTGCAGAACCAGTTCCTGACCATGCTGGTTACGCAACTGCAGAACCAGGATCCGACCAATCCGATGGATAACAGCCAGCTCACCACCCAGCTGGCGCAGATCAATACCCTGAGCGGCATTGAGAAGCTGAACACTACGCTGGGCTCGATCTCCGGTCAGATCAGCACCAGCCAGTCGCTGCAAAGCTCCACGCTGATCGATCACGGCGTAATGGTCGACGGCAGCCAGATTCTGGTCGGCAGCGGCACCACCACGCCGTTCGGCGTCGAACTGACGACGGCAGCCACCTCCGCCACCGCGACGATTAAAGACTCCGGCGGTAACGTGGTGCGCACCATCGATCTCGGCGCGCTCTCGGCGGGCGTCAGCACCTTCTCATGGGACGGCACCCTGACCGACGGCTCAACGGCCCCGGACGGCAAGTACAGCGTCTCCATCGCCGCCAGCAACGGCACGGATCAGCTGGTCGCGCAGCCGCTGAACTATGCCTACGTCAACGGCGTGAGCAGCAGCACCGACGGCACCACCACACTGAATCTCGGCACCATGGGCACTGCGACCCTGGCTGAAATTCGTCAGATCCTCTGATTAACCTTTAAGCAGGAGAAAACACATGTCATTTTCCCAAGCGGTAAGCGGCCTGGGTGCTGCCTCCAGTAACCTCGACGTTATCGGCAACAACATCGCTAACTCCGCCACTTCCGGCTTCAAATCCAGCTCCATCGCGTTTGCGGATATGTTCGCCAGCGGTTCGGACGTCGGTCTTGGCACCAAAGTGGCCGCGGTGATCCAGAACTTCAACGACGGCACCACCACCACCACCAGCCGCGGCCTCGACGTGGCGCTGAGCGGCAACGGTTTCTTCCGTATGACCGACAGCAGCGGCGGAGTTTACTATTCGCGCAACGGCCAGTTCACGCTGGATGAGAACCGCAACTTGGTGAACACCCAAGGGCTGACCGTGACCGGTTATCCCACCAGCGGCACGCCGCCGACCATTCAGACCGGCGCCAACCCGGTGGCCCTGAGCATCCCGACCACCCAGATGGCGGCGCGCGCCACCACCTCGGCGGGTCTGGTCGCTAACCTGAACTCCACGGACAGCACGCTGACCACCGCCGGTTTCGATAGCAGCAACGCCGATACCTACAACGCGAAAAGCACCATGACGGTCTACGACTCGCAGGGTAACGACCACCAGCTCGATGTCTATTTCATTAAAACCGCCGATAACACCTGGCAGGCTTACGCTAAAGATTCCAGCGATGCCAGCACCACCGGCTATGCGTCGCAGTTCACGCTGTCGTTCGATGACAGCGGCAAGCTGACCAACATCACCGACAGCGCCGGCAACGTCACCACCGACGGCACCGTCGGCATGACCATCCAGGGCGTCAACGGCGCGGCGGGCGGTCAGGCGATTACGCTGAACCTGTCCGGCAGCCTGCAGCAGAACACCGGCGCCAGCACCTTCGGCAACCCGACCCAGGATGGCTATGCGCCGGGCGACCTGACCAGCTACGTGATCAACGACGACGGCACCATCACCGGCACCTACTCTAACCAGAAAACGCAGCTGCTGGGTCAGATCGTGCTGGCCAGCTTCTCTAACCCGGAAGGGTTGCAGTCGGCAGGCGACAACGTCTGGACCGCTACCAACTCCTCCGGTCAGGCGGCGATCGGTCTGGCGAATACCGGCACCTACGGCTCGCTGACCTCCGGCGCGCTGGAAGCGTCTAACGTGGATATGAGTAAAGAGCTGGTCAACATGATCGTGGCGCAGCGCAATTACCAGGCGAACGCGCAGACGATCAAAACCCAGGACCAGATTCTCAACACCCTGGTTAACTTACGCTAATACGCTAACGGGATTGCTTTATGGATCACGCGATATATACCGCGATGGGCGCGGCCAGCCAGACGCTGGATCAGCAGGCGGTCACTGCCAGCAACCTCGCCAACGCTTCCACGCCGGGCTTTCGCGCCCAGCTCAACGCGCTGCGCGCGGTGCCGGTCACCGGCTGGTCGCTGCCCACGCGCACGCTGGTGACGGCCTCGACCCCCCGCGCCGATATGAGCCCGGGGGCGGTGGACTATACCGAGCGTCCGTTGG
>DENB01000094.1 GCA_002359495.1 Enterobacteriaceae bacterium UBA2655 | reverse complement strand
TTAGGGCGGGGAGGATGTCAACTTTTCTGTCCAGTTTAAAGGCCGGAAATTGTCGACCCATCTCAGCGCAGTCTGAGCCGACGATCAGCGGAGAAGTAGATAACCGTTAACGCAGCGAGGCATTCACAGCGTCCTCAGCATGAATAAATGTCGTGTCGAAAAGCGGGACGGAAGCATCTTCTTGCCGCACCTGCAAAGTGATCTCAGTGCAGCCCAGAA
This sequence comes from Enterobacteriaceae bacterium UBA2655, assembly GCA_002359495.1. Taxonomy (GTDB): domain Bacteria; phylum Pseudomonadota; class Gammaproteobacteria; order Enterobacterales; family Enterobacteriaceae; genus Pantoea; species Pantoea superficialis. The sequence goes on along the minus strand of DENB01000094.1, from coordinate 2,548 downwards.
TAATGGCTTCAGCGCCGGCGTCTGTCAGGCTGGCTATCACCTGTCGGTAAAGATCGCGGGATTTTTCTCGAATAATTCCCTGACACAGCTCATTGTAGATAATGTCGTGCACCGCCTGACGCTCCTGATCGGCAGGCACGATGACGTCGATACCGCATCGCTGCAGACGGGCCTTGTAAAAGTCCTGCTCCATAGTAAAGCGGGTGGCGAGCAAACCCACTTTCCGCAAGCCGGCCGTGTAGATACGCGCAGCCGTTGCGTCGGCGATGTGAAGCAGGGGAATATTGACTGCATCGGTAATATGCCCGGCGACTTTATGCATGGTATTGGTACAAAGCACGATGAAATCGGCGCCTGCGCGCTCAAGCGCTCGGGCAGCATCAGCCAATATTCGCCCGGCTTTTTCCCACTCGCCAGCCATCTGCAGCTGTTCGATTTCATGAAAATTGACGCTATAGAGAATAATTTTGGCGGAATGCAAGGCGCCGAGACGCAGCTTAACCTGTTCATTAATGATTTTGTAATAGAGCGCGGTAGACTCCCAGCTCATACCGCCTAACAGACCAATAGTCTTCATAATCACCTTTTATCGACCGATTGATGGTGCCCGCGACGCGTAATTTATTCTTTTAACGCGGAGGGAATATCATGCTGGTCAGAAAATTCAGTTTGTTGTTGTCGGTCGCCCTGAGCTGTTCGTTTGTCGACATCGCCTTTGCCGGGGCGACAACCTATACCGACGAACAGATTAAACAATTCATCATCGATGCCGCTACCGCTGCTTATCCGGGGTCCGTTCAACACCGCAAAAAATGGCAGTAGCTGCGGAAGACGTAGTGCCTGGAGCAAAGCAGGCGGCTATGCGACGATCTGTTTTAAAAGAGAAGTGACGAAAGAGAACATCAACGAATGGCGGAAAAACCATAACGCCTGACTCCAGCACGATTGGCCGCTATGCCTTAGAAAGAGGCCGCCCACTCGGTTAAGCCGGGCGCCCGGCACCACAGGCGTAACCTACCTGATAATGCGGCGGCTCTCTTTCTGTTAAGCTCAGGCTTTGTGATTTTTTTCCCAATGCTGCTGACAGCGTTCTCTGGCTTCAGCCGGCAGGTCGCGCAGTTCCGGGACGCTATCGCTGGAGCCGTAATCCATGGTGCTGCTTGCCGCCTGTTGCTCATCCTCGGCGGCAAAGGAGAGTTTCTCGTCCAGCGCTTTCCAGCTGCCGTCGCTTTCACGTTGCGAAATAACTGCATACTTCGGGGTTTTTTCATCTTCGCCGTAAATTTCATATTTGTGCGTCGGCGCGTCGGCCGGACCATACTGCAGGGTATCGATTAAGGTTGAATCGTTCATCGTTATCTCCTTTAGCGTTAAACACAAAGGTTAGCCTATGCATGAGGTGAGTGCCGTTAACCCTGGCGTAAGAAAGAGGATCCGGGCTTCGCCTCTTTATTGCCGGTAAGCTTCGCCTGCAACGACGTAACCAGCCGGGTAAGGAGGATCGCTCCCAGCGCAAAGCCGCCGCCGACCGCCGTCGCCATCAGCCTGTCCGTGACGACAATCGCCTGAGAAAGCCCGGTCAGAGAGAGCATAAAAACCACCATTATGGTGACAAAAAAGGTAAATACTAAGTAAGAGCCTGAGTCGAGGCGCCAGGAGAGGATAAAAGCGATATACCCGGAAATGATAAATCCGCCAGCCATCAGCAGCGGCTGCTGCAGCCAGTGTCCCAGCGCGCCGGCGGCCAGACAGCCGAGCAGCGTCCCGAGGATGCGCGCCGGCACACGCAGCAGAGAGTCGCGGTAATGGTTGCGCAGGCACAACAACAAAGTCATTCCTGTCCAGTAGCCATTTTTTAGGTGCGACAGTTCGACAACGCTCAGTGCGAATCCCATCGCCAGCAGCGCGAAGAATACCGACCAGCGTAGATGAATCTTATGACGATATTTACGGGTTTCTCGTCGCAAATAAGTTAGCCAGGAAAGCCGGGAGAGATATTCAAGCCTGAAAGTCATTCCGCTCAGGATCAAACAGATAATTATCAGTTGCAGCAGCGCGCCGGAAAAGGTCAGCGCAGCCCGGGTGCCGGCCTGCAAAAAAGAACCGGGAAAATAGCCGGAGATTAAATAAGCGATGGAGGATTGTAAAAAGACCCAGCCAGCAGTGTTGTCGAGACCGGTAATAACGGCATAAAGCGCGGCGTAGAGCATGGCGCCCGCAATATAGACCGGCATGAAATTTCCGACCAGCCCGCCCAGCCAGGAGGATATTGCCAGACCGAAGGCCGTCGCTGCAAGTAACGAAAAAGATGAGCCTTCCCAGGTTTTACTGGCGCCGAAAGCGAGAGGCAAGGCGCCGCTGGCCATAATGCTGGCTTGATGCTGCCAGTCGAACAAAAAACCGGCAATAAAGATAATAACGATAGCAGGCAGGCAACAGAGTCCTAACAACATATCGTATTTTAGACCGGACTCGATTTTCACCGTTTTACTCCGCCTTAACGTTAAACCGTTCGCTGCCGCTTTGGCAGCTAAATAGCTGCGCGGAA
>DENB01000029.1:139152-172199 GCA_002359495.1 Enterobacteriaceae bacterium UBA2655 | reverse complement strand
CTGGCGCCGGCGAAGCTGAACGCCACGCTGCCGACGGTGCCGGACGCGCTGCCGTCGCAGCTGCTGCAGCGCCGTCCCGATATCGCTTACGCCGAACGCAACGTGGCGGCGGCCAATGCGGCGATCGGCGTGGCGATCGCCGGTTACTTTCCTGACCTGACCCTGAGCGCCAGCGGCGGCACCAGTGCGTCGGCGCTGCATAACCTTTTCGCCTTGCCGAACCGCGTCTGGTCGCTCGGCCCGACGCTGAGCGGCACGCTGCTCGACTTCGGCGACACCTCGGCGCAGGTGGAAAGGGCGCGCGCCGCCTATGACGCCAGCGTCGCCAGCTACCGCGAAACGGTGCTGGAGGCGTTGCAGGAGGTAGAAGATAATCTGGTGGAGCTGAATACCCTGCAGGGCGAAATCGCGTCGCAGCAGCGCGCCGCCGAGGCCGCAGGCGAATCGGCGCGCGTCACGCGCAATCAGTACGAGGCGGGCATGATCGACTATCTCGACGTCGCCACCACTGAAAATAGCCGCCTCAGCGCGCAGCAGAGTTTGCTGTCGCTGCAGAGCACGCAGTGGGTCAGCAGCGTCGCGCTGATCGCCGCGCTGGGCGGCGGCTGGCAACAGGAAACGCAGCCGCAGTAATTTGGCGCGCGGATCGCCCATGACGATCCGCGCCTCTTTGGTTGACAGCCTCGCCACACATTTCCGCTCCCGCTCTTGTCGAACGCCTCAGGATACTGCATCGTTATAGGCTATTTTCACCATGCTAAGGAGCTGGCATGTTATTCAAACTGTTGCGCCTGTTGTGCCGCCTGTTGTGGCGCGTGGAACTTCGCGGCGACCTCTCGGGGCTGTACAAAGAGAAAGTGCTGATCGCCCCCAACCATATGTCTTTCCTCGACGGCGTGCTGCTGGCGCTTTTTCTGCCGATCAGGCCAGTATTCGCCGTCTATTCCAGCATTAGCGAACAGTGGTTTATGCGCCTGCTCGCCCCTTATATCGACTTCGTGCCGCTCGATCCCAATAAGCCGATGTCGATCAAATATCTGGTGCGCACCATCAACGCCGGCCGTCCGGTGGTGATTTTTCCCGAAGGGCGCATCACCGTCACCGGCTCGCTGATGAAAATCTACAGCGGCGCAGGCTTTCTGGCGGCGAAGTCGCAGGCCAGCGTGGTGCCGATGCGTATCGAAGGCGCGGAATATACCCCCTTCGGCCGTTTAGCTGGCGTTTTTAAGCGCCGCCTGTTTCCGCGTATCACTTTGAGCGTGCTGCCTGCGACCTACATTCCGATGCCGGAGGCGAAGCGGGCGCGGGATCGCCGCATTCTGGCCGGCGAGCATCTGCACCACATTATGATGGAGGCGCGCATGGCGGTGCGCCCGCGGGAAACGCTGTATGAAGCCTTTCTTAACGCGCGCGCCCGCTACGGCTGGTTCAAACCCTGCATCGAAGACATCAACTTCAAGCCCGACAGCTACAGCAGCCTGCTGAAAAAGGCGCTGGGGGTGGGACGCATTCTGGAACGCTACAGCCGGCAGGGCGAATATATCGGCCTGCTGCTGCCGAACGCCACCGTCTCGGCGGCGGCGATCCTCGGCGCCTCGCTGCGCGGCCGCGTGCCAGCGATGCTCAACTACACCGCCGGGGTCAACGGCCTGCACGCCGCGCTGACCGCGTCGCAGGTGAAAACGGTCTTTACCTCGCGCCAGTTTCTGGAGAAGGGCAAGCTGTGGCACCTGCCGGAAGCGCTGACGGAGGTACAGTGGATCTATCTGGAGGATCTGCGCGATACCGTCACCTTGCAGGACAAGCTCTGGATCCTCGCGCATCTGCTGATGCCGCGGCGCGCGCAGACGGCGCAGCAGCCGGAAGAGGCGGCGATGGTGCTGTTCACCTCCGGCTCGGAAGGCAATCCGAAAGGGGTGGTGCATTCTCATAAAAGCCTGTTGGCCAACGTCGAGCAAATCCGCACCGTGGCGGATTTTACGTCGCGCGATCGCTTTATGGCGGCGCTGCCGCTGTTTCACGCTTTCGGCCTGACGGTCGGGCTGTTTACGCCGCTGATCACCGGCGCGCAGGTGTTTCTCTATCCCAGCCCGCTGCATTACCGCATCGTGCCGGAGTTAGTTTATGACCGTAACTGCACGGTGCTGTTCGGCACCTCGACTTTCCTCGGCAACTATGCGCGCTTCGCCAATCCTTACGACTTCGCCCGCCTGCGCTATGTGGTGGCCGGCGCGGAAAAATTGCAGGAGAACACGCGCCAGGTCTATATGGAGAAGTACGGCATCCGCATTCTGGAAGGGTACGGCGTAACCGAGTGCGCGCCGGTGGTGGCGATCAACGTGCCGATGGCGGCGAAAGCGCATACCGTAGGCCGCATTTTGCCCGGCATGGATTCGCGCCTGATGACCGTGCCCGGCATCGAGCAGGGAGGGCGTCTGCAACTGCGCGGCCCGAATATTATGAACGGCTACCTGCGGGTGGAGAATCCCGGCGCGCTCGAACCGCCTGCGGCGGATAATGGCGAGGGGGTAATGGAGCCGGGCTGGTATGACACCGGCGATATCGTCAGCTTCGACGAAGGCGGTTTTGTGCAGATTCAGGGGCGGGTGAAGCGCTTCGCCAAAATCGCCGGCGAGATGATCTCGCTGGAGAGCGTCGAGCAGATCGCCCTGGCCGCCTCGCCCGAGAAGCAGCACGCCGCCTCGGTCAGGCCGGACGGCGGCCGCGGCGAAGCGCTGGTGCTGTTCACTACCGACAACGACCTGAACCGCGAGCGCCTGCAGCAGGCGGCGCGCGAGCTGGGCATTCCCGAACTGGCGCTGCCGCGCGATATTCGCGTACTGAAACAGCTGCCGCTGTTGGGCAGCGGCAAACCCGATTTCGTCACCCTTAAAACAATGGCTGAAGAGGAGCGCGCATGAGCGCCGTTGAAAACCCCGGGCTTTCCCTCGCCTCGCGCGGCATGCTGGCGGTGATCGTTGCGCAGTTCTTCTCGGCGTTCGGCGACAATGCGCTACTGTTCGCCACCCTGGCGGTTTTGAAAAACCAGCTTTATCCCGACTGGAGCCAGCCGGTGATGCAGATGCTGTTCGTCGCCGCCTATATCCTGCTGGCGCCTTTCGTCGGCCAGATGGCGGACAGCTTCGCCAAAGGGCGCGTGATGATGGCGGCGAACGGGCTAAAGCTGCTGGGGGCGCTGGCGATCTGCGTGGGGCTGAATCCGTTTCTCGGCTATACGCTGGTCGGCGTCGGCGCGGCAGCCTATTCGCCCGCCAAGTACGGCATCCTTGGGGAGATCACCGGGGGCGAAAAGCTGGTGAAGGCCAACGGCCTGATGGAAGGCTCCACCATCGCCGCGATCCTGCTCGGTTCGGTGGCGGGCGGCTTCCTGGCGGACTGGCATCTGCTGGCGGCGCTGGTCGCCTGCGTGCTGACCTATGCGCTCGCAGTGGCGGCGAACCTGCTGATTCCGAAGCTGCGCGTGGCGCGGCCAGGACAGAGCTGGCACTTCGCCGCGATGCTGCGCAGCTTTGTTCACGCCTGCGCGCAGTTGTGGCGCAACGGCGAAACCCGCTTCTCGCTGCTGGGCACCAGCCTGTTCTGGGGCGCCGGGGTGACGCTGCGTTTTCTGCTGGTGCTCTGGGTGCCGGCGGCGCTGGGCATCAGCGACAACAAAACGCCCACGATGTTGAACGCGATGGTGGCGATCGGCATCGTAGTGGGCGCGGCGGCGGCGGCGAAGCTGGTGACGCTGGAGACGGTAAGGCGCTGCATGCCGGCGGGCGTGCTGATTGGCGTAATGGTGGTGGTGTTTTCCTTGCAGCACAGCCTGCTTAACGCTTATCTGGCGCTGATGGTTATCGGCGCGCTGGGCGGCTTTTTCGTGGTGCCGCTGAATGCGCTGTTGCAGGCGCGCGGCAAGCAGAGCGTCGGGGCGGGCAACGCCATCGCGGTGCAGAATCTGGGCGAAAACGGCGCAATGCTGCTGATGCTCGGATTTTACACCCTGGCGATCAGAGCGGGCGCGCCCGCCGTGGCGACCGGCGTCGGTTTCGGCCTGCTGTTTGCTGCGGCGATTGCAGTTTTGTGGTGGAAAAGGCGGCCAGGCTGAGGAAAGCGGGCCTGGAGCGAATTTGCGTTGCCTGACATGGCCTGCATCTGGACAACAGGATGCAGGCTATTTTCTCTAAGCGAGTGGATGTGCGGTCAGAGGCTGCTTCTACCAGCTGCCGTAGGGGTAGGTTTTGTCTTTAATGAAGCTTTTTATATCCGGATCATATCCATCAGGAATGCTGTAGGAAAAATCGATTTTGGTGGGAACCGCTTTACAGACATCCAGCTTATCCCCGGACAGGCTGGTGATTTTCTTCGGCTCCACAGGCAGATTCTCGCCGCCACCGCTGTTCTGCAGCCAGATCCTGACCTTACCCTCCGGTGCCAGACCGAACAGAACAGTGTTATACCAGGCCGTTTTCCCCAGATCGTCTTTTCCGGTCGGTGTCAGCATCTGTTTGCGCATATTTTCCGGAAAGGTGATGCGCGTTTCGTAGGTTTTTTTATCGATAATGGAATCCCAGCAGAACAGCATCACCACTGGTGGATGTCGGGCCTGATTCCGGTAATGAATTTGCGCACTCATAAAACGCCCGTCCCACTTACCGATACTGTCTCGATCGTATTCTGTTACGTCCAGAGCGTGCCAGGTATAAACCACCTTATCTGAGTCAATCATAGCCGCGTAGGTTACCGTGGCCGGAAGCGCATATGGATAAAAAAAGGTAAAGTTCCATTTTCCGTAGGGCATTGCGCCGGTTTCCTCCGGCGTAGAGGGTTCGCCAGCCCGGCATCCGGTCAATGCCAGGGCAAAGAGAAGAGAGAATAGTGCTGTGGGTTTCATGCTTTTTTTCCATCCATGTTGTATGTGGTGCGCTTCCAGTGCTCATCCGGGCGATTGACGAAGCCGGTGGCTTCTGAGAGCGAAGCCCCGCCGCGATTTACGCCTTCCGCATCCATTAAGACCGCATTCCAGTTTGCCGAACAGTGAATATACTCCTTTGCTGTTTCCCGGATCCGCCCAATGCCATAAGGAGCGGCTACCGGGAAATGCAGCTTATGTGCTACCAGCTGCCGTAGGGGTAGGTTTTGTCTTTGATGAACTCTTTAGTGGTTTTTGTATATCCATATCCACGAGTGTGATTAGTCACTCCCTTGCAGACATCCAGCTTATCCCCGGACAGGCTGGTGATTTTCTTCGGCTCCACCGGCAGATTCTCGCTGCCACCGCTGTTCTGCAGCCAAATCCTGACCTTACCCTCCGGCGCCAGACCGAACAGAACAGTGTTATACCAGGCCGTTTTCCCCAGATCGTCTTTTCCGGTCGGTGTCAGCATCTGTTTGCGCATATTTTCCGGAAAGGTGATGCGCGTTTCGTAGGTTTTTTTGTCGATAATGGAATCCCAGCAGAACAGCATCACCACTGGTGGATGTCGGGCCTGATTCCGGTAATGAATTTGTGCACTCATAAAACGCCCGTCCCACTTACCGATACTGTCTCGATCGTATTCTGTTACGTCCAGAGCGTGCCAGGTATAGACCACTTTTTCTGAGTCAATCATGGCGGCATAGTTTACCGTGGCCGGAAGCGCATGCGGATAGAAAAAGGTAAAGTTCCATTTCCCGTAGGGCATTGCGCCGGTTTCCTCCGGCGTTGAGGGTTCGCCAGCCCGGCATCCGGTCAGCGCCAGGGCAAAGAGAAGAGAGAATAGTGCCGTTGGTTTCATGCTTTTTTTCCATCCATGTTGTATGTGGTGCGCTTCCAGTGCTCATCCGGGCGATTGACGAAGCCGGTGGCTTCTGAGAGCGAAGCCCCGCCGCGATTTACGCCTTCCGCGTCCATTAAGACTGCATTCCAGTTTGCTGAACAGTGAATATACTCCTTTGCAATCTTATTCATCTCATCCTGAGTAAATATGTGCAGGGGACGACCCGAACGCGCAGCTTTTCCCATTGCGATCGCTTTTTCGCAAAGGGGGTTTAGCTCTGCAGGAAGATCGTACTCATCGACTTCCTGAATTCCATCAAACACTACCCCCGCTTCTTGCGCTGCATCCAGCATCACCCGCAGCGCGACTTTCGACCAGTCGTTTTTCACTATCCTGTTGCGCAGCGTCAGCGCTGCGTAGCTGCGTTTCTGAAATCTGCCATATCTGTCCTGAGGCAGCCTATCGTCATACCAGGTTTCCGTCTCAATGACATGATTGCGCAGCAGCGGCGCAATAGCAGGATAAGCCGCGATAAGCTCGCGCTGTTTTATGGTGTTTTGATAAGCAAAGGTTTTTTCATCGGAATGGCTGAGTAATACCGTATTGGTTTCCGGACGACTCAGAAACAGATTCTCTTTCATTACCGGCAGGTAGCCGCCGCCGATATCGGAATGCACGCCGGGTAACGCCAGCTCCGGCCAGGCCGGACGCACGCTGTTCAGCGCAAAGTTAAAACGGCACTCATGCTGCGCGGTGATATGAAACACCTTTTCGGCCACGCCGGGACGCAGCACAAGATTCACCTTGCCGGTATTGGCACTATGCGGATTCAGGCCGTTCATCGGCGTACCTATGGCGGCCACGCTGTCGAAAATACCGATAAAGCGAATTTTCCCTGCCGGCGCGCCGTTATACTCTGTGCCTTCCATCCCCTGACGGATGGCGCTGATGATAGCAGCATCTTCAGCATAAATACGGTTAGCAAAATGGCGTGAAGCTGCGGCGCCGCGACTAAAGCCGAAAATATCAAACTGAAGATTTTTAACAGTCAGGCCACCTTTTCCTGAACATTGCCAGTCCCTGCTGAATAGTCTGAGCAATCCGGAGCACCGCTCTGTCTGTTTTTGCAATAACACCGGTATCAGCGATACCTAGTCCCTGTCCGATTAAACTATCTGGCTTCCCTGTTTCTGTGCCTATACCCTCGATATAAACCAATACCTGAGCCAGGCTCTCATCTAAAAAAACATCTTATTTATAAAGCGTATTAAGCCAGTGCACATTCGTATAATACCCGGTATAACTGGTTGCCCCATGGCCTGAAACGCCCATGTTTTCGCGCGCGCATTGCGCCAGAATATCTTCTGCCTCGGGGTCAGAAAGGTTATAATGCTGCGCCGTATAGGCTTTCAGCATATTTTCCGTATTTACCGCATTATTACCGGTTCCATCAAAGAAAATTCCTATATTTAGTGTAATCTCCCGCGCTTTTTTCTTCACGGACTGCGCATGCTGCACCGGTTCTGCTATTAAGGATTGTTTAAACAGCGACGCTGTTTCTTGCTTTTCCGGAGAAGGCCCATGCCATGCCCAGGTTTGAGAAGGAACAAGTTGTGCATTGCACGGGTAATTGACATGGCTGTGAAGCGTGCTGGCGACGTGATGTCCTGCGATGCGCTCTCCCGAAAAACCGCCGACAATACAGTATCTACCCGGATATTTTCCGCATGACGCCGCATTGCCGACAACCGCAACCGGGCTAAGGTTGCGGCCCATGGTTTTACCCGGATGCCCTTCCAGCACCAGGCCGCCGCAGGAGGTTCTGTCGCCCCTGACGATCCAGTATCCTTTTTCCATCGTTATTTTCCTTAACAACTATACGGCGAAAAAATTAAAGTAAAGTTAAACCCTGCTGGAAGGTTATTATCTGCTGCGGTTAAAAGTTGTTGTAAAAAAAAGCATTAAGCGGAATATATGAGGGTGGGGTTGGTGTACGTGGTCTGAGCCTTTCATACTCATTCCTTTTAGTGGAGCGGATAATTAAGTTGTAAAAATCAGGTTTGTATTTATTAATTTGGTGTTTCGTTATGCTGGTTATTGGCTGGAGAAGTAGAGAATTTATTTTATGGCAGGAAAGGAATTAACCACAAGATGATTTTTGAAAGGAGTAAATGCGTATTTTTTATTGTGTGCCATTTTCCGTCTGGAAAACGGCACGGTTTATTTTAACGACAAATGAAAATTATGGCGCCGGATAGGTATAGCGGCGATGAATCGCCTCCAGCTCTTCCAGAATATCGGCGTTAAGCGTCAGGTTAAAACTCTCGATATTGATCTTCAGTTGTTCCAGCGTGGTGGCGCCCAACAGCGTGCTGGCGACAAAGGGTTGCTGGCGCACGTAGGCCAGCGCCATCTGCGACGGATCCAGGCCATGTTTCTGCGCCAGCGCCACATACTCGGCGATCGCTTTTTCCGACTGCTCGCCGCTGTAGCGGGTAAAGCGGCTGAACAGGGTGTTGCGCGCGCCCGCCGGCTGCGCGCCGTTCAGGTATTTGCCGCTCAGGGTGCCGAACGCCAGGCTGGAGTAAGCCAGCAGCTCTACGCCTTCGTGCTGGCTGATTTCCGCCAGACCCACCTCGAAGCTGCGATTCAGCAGGCTGTAGGGATTCTGAATAGTGACGATGCGCGGCAGCTCATGCTTTTCCGCCAGCTGCAGATAGCGCATCACGCCCCAGGCGGTTTCGTTCGAAACGCCGATGTAACGGATTTTCCCGGCGCGCACCTGCTCGGTCAGCGCTTCCAGCGTCTCCAGCAGCGTAACCGGCGCGGTGGTTTCGCTGTACTGATAGCCCAGCTTGCCGAAGAAGTTGGTCTGGCGCTGCGGCCAGTGCAGCTGATAAAGATCCAGGTAGTCGGTATTTAGCCGCTTCAGGCTGGCGTCCAGCGCTTCGCGAATATTCTTGCGGTCCAGCGCCTGATGCGGACGGATTGAGGCGTCGCTGCCGCGCGACGGGCCGGCGACCTTGCTTGCCAGCACGATCTTGTCGCGGCTGCCGCGCTTCTTCAGCCAGCTGCCGATGTACTGTTCGGTCAAACCCTGGGTTTCCGGGCGCGGCGGCACCGGATACATTTCCGCAGTATCGATCAGGTTGATACCGCAACTCACAGCCAGATCCAGTTGTGCATGCGCGTCGGCTTCGCTGTTTTGCTCACCAAACGTCATGGTTCCCAGTCCCAGCTGACTCACTTCCAGCGTGCTATGGGGGATACGGTGATAATGCATTGCCGGCTTCCTTTTATTTTATGAAATGGAATGTTGCGTCCCTTGGGACTATAGCGCGGGGAATGCCGGGGAAGGAAGGGGGGAAAGTTCGGGAAATCGCCCGCCTGCAAGCAAAAACAGAGCAGGCGACGACATCTGGCACTTAACGTTCAATCATGGTGGAAACTTCATCACCGTTGATCTGCATCACGTGACCGGAACGGTCAGTATATTGCACCAGGCCCGTTTCAGGATCGATGGTGGGCTTACCTTCCGTCATAATCATACGACCATCCTTTGTCGCCATCACATAATCGCTGCTGCATCCGCTCAACAACAGCCCTATCGCCACTAAGGCCAGGCCAGCCAACCTTCTCATCCCGCGTTCTCCCCCGATTACAATCGTCACAGCCAAACAGAGTGTAGTAATAGATTGTTTCGCCGCTGAGATTAATCGCAAGATTCCGAAAATCCGGGGCGAGCCTCGCCCGCCCTTGACTTTATCAGGCTTTACTTTTCTTGCCGCGCATCAGGTTCAGGCTTTCAACCGCCATTGAGAAGAACATGGCGAAGTAGATGTAGCCTTTCGGCACGTGGACGTTGAAACTTTCCAGAATCAGGGTGAAGCCCACCAGGATGAGGAACGCCAGCGCCAGCATTTTCACCGAAGGATGACGATCGACGAACTCGCCGATGGTGCGCGCGGCAAACATCATCACGCCTACCGCGATCACCACCGCCGCCATCATAATAAACAGATGGTCGGAGAGGCCGACCGCGGTGATCACCGAATCCAGGCTGAAAATGATATCCAGCAGCATGATCTGCACGATGGCGCCGACAAAGGAGTGGACATTGGTTTTATGCTCTTCTTCGCCGCCTTCGATTGTCTCATGGATCTCCATGCTCGACTTCCACAGCAGAAACAGCCCGCCGCCCAGCAGGATCAGATCGCGCGCGGAAAAAGGGTGATCCATCACGGAGAACAGTGGATGCGTCAGCCTGACCACCCAGGCGATGCAGGCCAGCAAAGCCAGACGCATCAACATGGCGCCCATCAGGCCGATGCGCCGCGCGCTATTTTGTTGGTTTTTCGGCAGTTTGGCGACCACCAGCGAAAGGAAAATAATGTTATCGATGCCGAGAACGATTTCCAGAATAGTTAAGGTTCCCAGCGCTAACCAGGCATTGGGATCAGCAATCCAGTCAAACATGAGGCAGTTCAATCCTAAACAAAAAGTAAACGGAGAGTATACGCGCCACGCCAACCCGACTTACAGTAAAAAATGTCGCGCCAGCAGCGGGGCGGTAAAGCTTTTTTTCAGGTAAAAACCGCGCGGCAGCGTCATGATCGGGCGACCATCGGCGCCGATGCCCTCGGTCAGCGCTTTGCTGTTCGCCGCTTTGGGACGGATCTGTAGATAGGCGCCATGGCGGGCGCTTATTCGCTCCACCTGGCCTAAGACGATCATATCCATCAATTCTTCCCAATCCTGGCGCAGCATACGATCTTCTTCCGCATCCGGGCTCCAGAGCAGTGGCGCGCCGACCCGACGTTCGCCGAGCGGAATGGCGCGATCGCCCTCCACCGGGATCCAGAGCACGCGCGCCAGCTTATGGCGTACGTGGCTGGTTTCCCAGGTTACGCCGCTGTTGCCGGTCAGCGGGGCGACGCAGACAAAGGTGGTTTCCAGCGGGCGTCCGGTGCTGTCGACCGGAATGGTTTTCAGCTCAATGCCGAGATGGGCGAAATCCTGCTCCGCTTTACTGCCGGCGCTGGCGCCAAGATGCAGTTCCAGCAGCATGCCGACCCAGCCTTTGTCGCGCTTCAGGTTCGGCGGCATCGCCAGACCGATCTTTTCCGCCAGCGTTTCCAGCGTAAAGCCGGCTAACGCCTGCGCGCGCTGCAACAGGGCCGCTTCGTTTTCCGGCGGCGCAGGCAAAGGGGAATTTTTATGCATAGAGGATCCTGGGTTGGTTAAAAAATAAGCAGAGGCGCGGGCGAACAGCCTGCTGCGAACCGCCGCCAAACGCAGGCGGAATAATAACATGATAACCCTTGGCTTTTTAGGCGGATCCCGACCGCGTCTCCCGGTTAAACGGCAGGTTATCCCGGTTTGTTATCGACAATAAACAGGATCTTCGCGGTACTTATCCACAGAAAGGTGGGATAACCGCACGCTTAAGTCACTACTGGTTCGATTTACAGCCTTGACTTCGCAATTTTCGCCGCGCGTTTAGCGCGCTGTGCGTAACCTTAACGCATATTCTGTGGATAAAAACGTCGGTGTTCGATCTTTAGCCAGTCGCAGGATCGCCGCTGTCGCAGATAGCATTAAGATGGCCATTTCAGACGGTTAATTTTAATTATATGTTTGTTTATTAATGTTATTTTTTTAAAATCGTATTTCACGCATCAGAATTTTCTGGATTGTTTATTCAATCAATTCCCGCGTTCTTCACAAAGCTATCCACAGAAAAAGTGAATAAAACTGGCGATGTTCCGCCGTTTCTGTTTATAACTTTACTTAACCCTGTGAGTTATTCAGCATTTATTCCCGCTCAACCCTGCTAACCAGTGGTTTACCGCCTGTAAGGAGTATGAAACAATCAGGCTATTCAAATTTAGCTTTGAGGTAGTCCGGTGATCGATGATGATGGCTACCGCCCGAATGTTGGTATCGTAATCTGTAACAGGCAGGGACAAGTTTTATGGGCCAGGCGCTTTGGACAGCACTCCTGGCAGTTTCCTCAGGGAGGCATCAATCCCGGTGAATCCGCCGAACAGGCGATGTATCGCGAACTGTTCGAAGAGGTCGGGCTGCACCGTAAAGATGTTCGTATTCTTGCTTCTACCCGTAACTGGTTACGCTACAAGTTGCCAAAACGTTTGGTGCGTTGGGACACAAAGCCGGTATGTATCGGCCAGAAACAAAAGTGGTTTCTTCTGCAGTTGATGTGCAGTGACGCGGATATTAATGTGCAACACAGCAGCACGCCGGAATTCGACGGCTGGCGCTGGGTCAGCTTCTGGTATCCGGTGCGTCAGGTTGTCTCCTTTAAGCGCGACGTTTACCGGCGCGTGATGAAGGAATTCGCCGGCGTGGTGATGTCTATGCAGGAGAGTGCGGTGCAGCGTAATACGCCTGCCAATCGACGTAAAAGAGGATAGGCCACGCCCCTTATGCTCACTCAGTTGCGCGAAATAGTAGAAAAAGTGGCGAGTGCGCCGCGTCTGAATGAAGCACTCGACATTCTGGTTAATGAAATCTGCCTGGCGATGGATACGGAAGTGTGCTCGGTCTATCTCGCCGATCACGACCATCGCTGCTACTACCTGATGGCGACGCGCGGTCTGAAAAAACCGCGCGGCCGCACCGTTACGCTGGCCTTCGACGAAGGGATCGTCGGGCTGGTGGGACGCCTCGCGGAGCCGATCAACCTTGCCGACGCGCAAAGCCACCCCAGTTTTAAATTCATCCCCGCCGTAAAAGAGGAGCGTTACCGTTCCTTCCTCGGCGTGCCGGTGATCAGCCGCCGCCAGCTGCTGGGCGTGCTGGTGGTGCAGCAGCGCGAACACCGTCAGTTCGACGAGAGCGAAGAGTCGTTCCTGGTGACGCTGGCGACCCAGATGGCGACCCTGCTGTCGCAGTCGCAGATGGGGCGGCTGTTTGGTCAGTTTCGTCAGACGCGCGTGCGCGCCATCGCCGCCTCGCCGGGCGTGGCGGTCGCGCCGGGCTGGGTCGACACCACGCAGCCGGTGCTGGAGCAGGTTTTCGCCGCCTCGACGCTGGATGCGCAGCGCGAACGCGAACGTCTGACGCTGGCGATGAACGAGGCGGCGAATGAGTTTCGCCGCTTCAGCAAACGTTTCTCCGCCAGCGTGCAGAAAGAGAGCGCGGCGATTTTCGATCTCTACTCCCATCTGCTTTCCGATGCGCGCCTGAAAAACGATCTGTTCGCCGAAATCGACAACGGCTCGGTGGCGGAATGGGCGGTGAAAACCGTGATTGAAAAATTCGCCGCGCAGTTCGCCAGCCTGCAGGACAGCTATCTGCGCGAGCGCGCCGGCGATCTGCGCGTGCTCGGGCAACGTCTGCTGTTTCACCTCGACGACTCGCTGTCGGGCACCAACGCCTGGCCGGAGCGTTTCGTGCTGGTCGCTGACGAACTCACCGCCACGACGCTGGCCGAACTGCCGCATGAACGGCTGGCGGGCGTGGTGGTGCGCGACGGCGCCGCGAATTCCCATGCGGCGATCCTGACGCGGGCGATGGGCATTCCCACCGTGATGGGCGCGGATATCCTGCCTGAGCAGCTTAACAAGCGGCTGCTGATTGTGGACGGCTATCGTGGCGAACTGCTTATCGATCCCGAACCGGTGCTGATCCAAGAGTATCAGCGGCTGATCAGCGAAGAACACGCGCTGAGCAAGATGGCGGAAGGGGGCGTTGAGCTGCCCGGTGAGCTGAAAAGCGGCGAACGCATCCAGGTGATGCTCAACGCCGGACTCAGCGCCGAGCATGAGCAGGCGCTCGACAGCTGGGTGGACGGCGTCGGCCTCTACCGCACCGAAATTCCTTTTATGCTGCAAAACGTCTTTCCCTCGGAAGAGGAGCAGGTCGCGCAGTACCAGGGGATGCTGCAGCTGTTTCATAACAAGCCCGTCACCCTGCGCACGCTTGACGTCGGCGCGGACAAACAGCTGCCCTATATGCCTATCAGCGAAGAGAATCCCTGCCTCGGCTGGCGCGGCATTCGCCTGACGCTCGATCAGCCGGAGATTTTTCTGGTGCAGGTGCGCGCCATGCTGCGCGCCAACGCCGCCTCGGGCAACCTCAGCATTCTGCTGCCGATGATCAGCAGCATTGACGAAATCGACGACGCCCGCCAGCTGATCGATCGCGCCGGACGCGAAGTGGAGGAGATGCTCGGTTACGCTATTCCAAAACCGCGTATCGGCATCATGGTCGAAGTGCCCTCCATGCTGTTTATGATCCCGCATCTGGCGTCGCGCATCGACTTCGTCTCGGTCGGCACCAACGACCTGACGCAGTATCTGCTGGCGGTGGATCGCAACAACACGCGCGTCGCCAACCTTTACGATCCGCTGCATCCCGCCATGCTGCGCGCGCTGCGGGCTATCGCCGGCGAAGTCCGGGAAGCGGGGCTGGATCTGTGCCTGTGTGGCGAAATGGCGGGCGATCCGATGTGCGTCGCCCTGCTGGTCGGATTGGGCTATCGGCATCTCAGCATGAACGGCAAAAACGTCCCGCGCGTAAAATATCTGCTGCGCCATCTCGATTATGAAGAGACGCAGCAGCTCAGTGAACAGGGACTCCAGGCGCGAACCGCCTCCGAGGTGCGTCATCTGGTCTCCGCCTTTATGGAGCGTCGCGGGCTGGGCGGCCTGATCCGCGGCGGCCGCTAGCGGATAACGGCGCTTACATTTCCGCGCTCCGCCTGAGAAACGGCTGTGCTATGATGCGCAGCCATAATTGCTCAGGGTTGCTGAGCGTTGCGTTGCAGCCGCCCACTTTTTCAGGGCAGAAAAAAGAATGGTGAATGATGACTAACGGCTATATCGCTTTTCCGGAATTTGATCCGGTAATCTTTTCCATCGGTCCGGTTTCGCTTCACTGGTATGGACTGATGTATCTGGTGGGGTTCGTGTTCGCCATGTGGCTGGCGGTGCGTCGCGCCAACAAGCCCGGCAGCGGCTGGAAAAAAGAGGAAGTGGAAAACCTGCTCTATGCCGGTTTCCTCGGCGTTTTCCTCGGCGGCCGCATCGGCTACGTGCTTTTCTACAACCTGCCGCTGTTCCTCGATAATCCGCTCTATCTGTTCAAAGTCTGGGATGGCGGCATGTCGTTCCACGGCGGCCTGGTGGGCGTGATCGTCGTGATGCTGCTGTTCGCGCGTCGCACCAAACGCACCTTCTTCCAGGTTTCCGATTTTATCGCGCCGCTGATCCCCTTCGGGCTCGGCGCGGGCCGACTGGGCAACTTCATCAACGGCGAACTCTGGGGCCGCGTGGCACCGGATCTGCCCTGGGCGATGCTGTTTCCCGGCTCGCGCAGTGAAGACGTGGCGCTCGCCGCCACCCATCCGCAGTGGCAGGGCCTGCTGAACACCTATGGCGTGCTGCCGCGCCACCCGTCGCAGCTGTATGAACTGCTGCTGGAAGGGGTGGTGCTGTTTATTATTCTCAACCTGTTTATTCGCAAGCCGCGTCCAATGGGCAGCGTGTCCGGCCTGTTCCTGATCGGCTACGGCGCGTTTCGCATCATCATCGAATTCTTCCGCCAGCCGGATGCGCAGCTTGGCCTGTTTGACGGCGTGATCAGCATGGGACAAATTTTGTCGGTGCCGATGATCCTGGCGGGCGTAATAATGATGATTTGGGCGTATCGTCGTCGCCCGCAGCCACAATTTCGTGAGGAAAAATGAAACAGTATCTGGACCTGATGCAGAAAGTGCTGACTGAGGGCACGCAAAAAAATGACCGTACCGGCACCGGCACGCTGTCGATTTTTGGTCACCAGATGCGTTTTAATCTGCAGGACGGTTTTCCTTTAGTAACCACCAAAAAGTGTCATCTGCGCTCCATCATTCATGAACTGCTGTGGTTCCTGAAAGGCGATACCAACATCGGCTATCTCAAAGAGAACAAGGTCAGCATCTGGGATGAGTGGGCGGATGAAAATGGGGATTTAGGCCCGGTTTACGGCAAGCAGTGGCGCAGCTGGGGCGCCGCGACAGGACAGGAGATCGATCAGATCTCCCGCGTGCTGGAGCAGTTAAAAACCGATCCCGATTCGCGCCGCATTATCGTCTCCTCCTGGAACGTAGGCGAGCTGGATCAGATGGCGCTGGCACCCTGCCACGCCTTTTTCCAGTTCTACGTGGCGGACGGCAAGCTCTCCTGTCAGCTCTACCAGCGTTCCTGCGACGTCTTCCTCGGCCTGCCGTTTAATATCGCCAGCTATGCGCTGCTGGTGCATATGGTAGCGCAGCAGTGCGATCTTGAAGTGGGCGATTTTGTCTGGACCGGCGGCGATACCCACCTTTACAGCAACCACCTTGAGCAGACGCGCCTGCAGCTGACGCGCGAGCCGCGGCCGCTGCCGAAGCTGGTGATCAAGCGCAAACCGGCTTCGCTGTTCGATTACCGCTTCGAAGATTTTGAAATCGAAGGGTACGATCCCCATCCGGCCATTAAGGCGCCGGTCGCCGTCTGACCCGCCGTCTTAAACCTTTCTGACCCCGGTACGCTTCCCGCGTCCGGGGTTTTTTATTGCCTGCGCATTTTTGTAAGCGGCGTCACAGCTGGTTGAAACGCGGTGCGGCACGCATAAATTTTGCCGGAAAGCGGATTCCGAAGCGGGAGAGTGCCGCTTGTGCCCCAACGATCAGGGCGGCAAGGTAGCGCCATGAAAAAAGCGTTATCTCAGGGGTTTACCCTGGCGGAATTACTTATCGTGTTGATGATTGCGGGCGTGCTGAGCATCGGCGCGCTTCATGGCTGGCAGCGCTGGCAACAGCGTCAGCAGCTGCGTGAAACTGCGCTGCAGATGCAGAGCTTCCTGCTGCGGCTGCGCGCCCACGCCAACTGGCACAATCGTGATTACCCGATCTGGCATCTGCCGGGCGAGCGCTGGTGCCTGGGCGGCGGCGAGCGGCCGCCGCAAAGCTGCCAGCCGGATAAGCGCCTGATGCTGCCGGCGCCCCATCCCGACGTAAAAATCTATGCGATTAACGGCGAGCCGGGATTTTACGGACGACGCAACGTCGCCAGAGCGGGCAGTATTGAGTTCGGCAACGGCGCCGGACGCTGGCGTCTGATCATTTCCGCTCGCGCGCGCATCCGCTTATGCCAGACGAGCCAGGAGGGCTGTGAATGAAAACAAGCGGATTCAGCCTGCTGGAAGTGGTGGTGGCGATGGCGGTCTGCAGCGTACTGATGATGAGCGTCGGCCGGTTCTTGCCGCTGCTGCAGGGCGAGAGCCTGCGGCTACAGCAGCGCGCGCAGCTGCGGCAAGAGCTGCAACAGATCATGATGACGCTGGAAAAGGCGGCGCGGCGGGCGGGCTACTGCAACGGCCAGTGCAGCGGAAGCGGGCTGACCATCGGCATGCAGGGGCGTTGCCTGCTGGTGAGATGGGATGAAAACAGCAACGGCAAATGGGAAGGACCCGGCCATGACGAAAGCGAAACCTACGGCTACCGGCTGCGCCAGCAACAGATTGAGATGCAGCGCGGCGTGACAAGCTGCGACGGAGAGGGATGGGAGAAGCTTACCGATCCCGCCTTTCTGCGTATTGAAAATTTTCAGGTTCAACAGGAAGGCCGATTGATTAAAATGCAGCTCGGCGCGCGGGCCGGGCGGCAGCCGGTCGCGCTGGAGAGCTGGACGGAGAGCGAAAACCTGTGAGGCAAGGCGGCAACAGCGCGCTCGGCATGGTGATCCTGGTGCTGCTGATGGGCAGCGCCACGCTGCATATCAGCCGCTATCAGCTGGCGCAGGGCATGAGCCTGCTGGCGGACGAGCGGCAGTATATTCTGGATTTTCATCAGGCGCAGTCGGCGCTGCGCTGGGGATCGACGCTGAGCTGGCCGCCGGGCGAGGGATGGCTGTGCCGCCAGGAGAAAACCTTCGGTTGGCAAAGCTGTTTACGGCGCGACGAACAGGGACGCGCGCTGCTGCGCGGAGAAGGAGAGGGACGTGAACTGGCGTTGTGGCACTGGGCGGAAAATCAGGGCGACCGGCTGCGGCTGTCGCCGCATGGCTGGATCGATTATTGTCCGCTGGCGTCGGAGCTGTGCCAGCCCTAACGGCGGGCAGCAGGGGTTCAGCCTGGCGGAAACGCTGTTCGCCATGCTGCTGCTGGCGATGAGCATTAGCGCGCTGCTTAATTATCATCGCGCGCTGACGCTCGGCTTCAGCCAGCAGCAGCAGCAGCAGCAGGAGGCCTGGCGGGCCGCGGCGCAACGCCTCAGCGGATGGGAAATTCCGGGCTGGCAGAGCGATCTCAGCCGCCGCAGCGGGCCGGGCGGATGCGAGCTTGAGACGGCCAACGTCGTCGGCCCCGGCCAGCGTCGCGTCGCGCTAAGCCTTTTGCGTTGCAAATAGCGCAAGAAAATCACTGCGGAGGGGATCAACAGGCTTGCAAGCCCGCAGATAAGCGGTAGAGTGACCAGGCTGCACCGTCCCTTCGTTTTACCACAGGAGTCCCCATGTTCAGGGTGTACCATTCCAATCAGCTCGACCTGCTAAAAACCCTGGCGGCGACCATTATCGAACTCGATCCCTTAACCGATCCGTTCGCTTCTGAAGTGGTCATGGTGCAGAGTCCAGGCATGGCGCAGTGGCTGCAAATGGAGCTGGCGCAGAGTTTCGGCATCGCCGCCAACATCCGCTTCCCGCTGCCGGCCGCGTTTATCTGGGAAGTTTATAAGTGCGTCTTGCCTGACATCCCGGAAGAGAGCGCCTTTACCAAAGCCGGCATGAGCTGGAAATTAATGAACCGTCTGCCCGCGCTGCTGGAACGCGACGAATTCGTTTCGTTGCGCCACTATCTAAGCGACGACGGCGACAAGCGTAAGCTGTTTCAGCTCAGCTCGCGCGTCGCCGATCTTTTCGATAACTATCTGGTCTACCGCGCCGACTGGCTGAACCGCTGGGAGCAGGGCGAAAAAGTTGAAAATATGGGCGAGGCGCAGCAGTGGCAGGCGGCGTTATGGCGCGACCTGGTCAGCTACGCCGCCGAACTGGGCCAGTCGCTCTGGCATCGCGGCAACCTGAACACCCGCTTTATTCAGGCGCTGGAGAGCGCCGACAGCGCGCCGCCCGGCCTGCCGAAACGGGTCTTTATCTGCGGCATATCGGCGCTGCCGCCGGTCTATTTACAGGCGCTGCAGGCGTTGGGACGACATATCGATATTCATCTGCTGTTTACCAATCCCTGCCGCGACTACTGGGGCGATATTCAGGATTACGCGTTTCTGGCGAAGCTGCAAAGCCGTCGACGCAGGCTGCACGACTCCACGCAGGAGCGCGCCCTGTTCAGCGATCCCGATCATGCCGCCGGGCTGTTCAACGACGCCGGAGAACAGCAACTTACCAATCCGCTGCTCGCCTCATGGGGCAAGCTGGGACGCGATAACCTGTTTTTACTCAGCCAGATGGATGCGTCCGACTACGATGTCGACGCCTTTGTCGACGTCGATCCCGATAACCTGCTGCGCGCCATGCAGTACGATTTGCTCAACCTGCAGGATAACGCCGTGATCGGCCTCAGCCAGGCGGAGCTGGCGGACAGCGGCAAAAAGCGGCGACTCGATCCGCAGGATCGCTCCATCTCGCTTCAGGTTTGTCACAGCGCGCAGCGCGAGGTCGAAGTGCTACAGGATTATCTGCTGGCGATGATGGAGGCGGATCCCGAACTCAGGCCGCGCGATATCATCGTAATGGTGGCGGATATCGACGCCTATTCGCCCTTTATTCAGGCGGTTTTCGCCAACGCGCCGCGCGATCGCTACCTGCCGTTCGCCATTTCCGATCGCCGCGCCAGTCAGGCGCATCCGGCCATCAACGCGTTTCTTAGCCTGCTTGGCCTGCCTGACAGCCGCTTCGCCTCTGAAGAGGTGCTGGCGCTGCTGGAAGTGCCGGCGCTGGCGAAGCGCTTCTCTATCGATGAAGAGGGGCTGCGTCTGCTGCGCCGCTGGGTGATGGAGGCGGGCGTACGCTGGGGGCTGGATGACGCCAGCGTGGAGGAGCTGGCGCTGCCGGTTACCGGTCAGCACACCTGGCGCTTCGGGCTGCAGCGCATGCTGCTGGGCTACGCCCTGGAGAGCCATAACGGCGACTGGCAGGGCATTCTGCCTTATGATGAATCGAGCGGTCTGATCGGCGAACTGGCGGGACATCTGGCAGAGCTGCTGACGCAGCTGGATCGGTGGCGGCAAAAGCTGGCCGAGCCGCGCACGCTGGAAGCCTGGCAGCCGCTATGCCGCGAGCTGATGAGCCACTTTTTCAGCGGCGATGCCGATACCGAAGCGGCGTTATTGTTGATTGAAGAGCAGTGGAAACAGATCGTCGAACAGGGACGCGAGGCGCGCTACGAAGAGGCGATTCCGGTCACCCTGCTGCGCGACGATCTGCGCGGACAGCTTGATCAACAGCGCATCAGCCAGCGTTTCCTCGCTGGTCAGGTCAATTTCTGTACCTTGATGCCGATGCGATCCATTCCGTTTAAAGTGGTTTGCCTGCTGGGCATGAATGACGGCGTCTATCCGCGCACCTTGCCGCCGCTGGGGTTTGATCTGATTCAGCAACAGCCGCGCAGAGGCGATCGCAGCCGCCGCGACGACGACCGCTACCTGTTTCTTGAGGCGCTGGTCTCCGCCCAGCAGCAGCTTTATATCAGCTACATCGGCCGCGATATTCAGGACAATACGGAACGCTATCCCTCTGTGCTGGTCACAGAGCTGATGGATTACATCGCGCAAAGCTTCCGCCTGCCGGGCGACGAAAAGCTTGAGGTGGACGAGAGCGCGCGGCGGGTGCTGGCGCATATGCATCATCTCCACAGCCGGATGCCTTTTGCGCCGGAAAACTTTCATCCTGAGGCGCACTGCCGCAGCTTCGCCAGCGAATGGCTGCCTGCGGCGCTGGGCGCCGGCGAACCGCAACAGGATTTCGTGCAGAAGCTGCCTGAGCAGCCGCTGGAGGAGCTGACGCTGGAGCAGCTGCTGCGCTTCTGGCGCCATCCGGTGCGCGCCTGGTTCTCTCAGCGTCTGGGCGTCAATTTTTTGCTGGAAGAGAGCGAACTGCCGGACAGCGAGCCTTTTGCGCTGGAGAGCCTCGATCGTTATCAAATCAATACGCAGCTGCTGAATGCGCTGGTGGCGGGTGAGGATACGGCAAAACTCTACGCTCACCATCGCGCCGCCGGGAATTTGCCTTACGGCGCGTTTGGCGAGCTTTTCTGGCAGGCGCAAACCGAAGAGATGCAGGAAGTGGCGCAGGAGGTCATCGCCCAGCGCAGCGAAGGCGAAAGCCGGGAAATTCATCTGCAGCTGGACGATGTGTTGTTGACCGGCTGGCTGGCGCAGGTGCAAGCTGATGGGCTGTTGCGCTGGCGTCCGGGCGTACTCAATATGAATGACGGGCTGCTGCTGTGGCTGGAGCACTTGGTCTGGTGCGCGCTGGGCGGCTTTGGGCACAGCCGCATGTATGGCCGCAAGCAGAGCTGCTGGCGCTTCGCCGCGCTGCCGAAAGCCGAGGCGCTGGCGACGCTCTCCCGCTTCGTGCAGGGCTACCGCGACGGGCTGAGTCAGCCACTGATGCTGCTGAATAAAAGCGGTGGCGCC
The DNA here is from genome assembly GCA_002359495.1 of Enterobacteriaceae bacterium UBA2655. Lineage (GTDB taxonomy): Bacteria > Pseudomonadota > Gammaproteobacteria > Enterobacterales > Enterobacteriaceae > Pantoea > Pantoea superficialis. The sequence goes on along the minus strand of DENB01000029.1, from coordinate 150,800 downwards.
TGGCTGGAGGCGAGTTTCGACGCTAAAAGCGGGCAGCTTCAGCTGGACGACGCCATGCAGCAAAAGGCGCGAAATCGTCTGATGCAGGCGTGGCAGGGCGGCTACCAGGTGGAAGGTGAGGGCAACGATCCTTACCTTGCAAGGTTGTGTCGCGTGCTTGACGAGACGCGAATACAGGAAATTATTGCCGCCGCGCAGAGATGGTATCTCCCCATGTTGCAGGCGCATAAAAATGATGAATAGCACGCAAAAAGTCGGCGTCGGGCGACGTTAATGCATCCGAACGCGGACCATAACTGATGTGATGTTTTGTAATACTTTTCGGCTGCGGTCGCACAGCACCGCAGCCTCAAGGGTAACGTAAGGGGTTTACATGCGGGTACACGCGCGCTGGGCAGCCACGATCCTGCTGAGCTTTATTTCGGTCACTTGTGCGGCGCAGGCAGAAAGCAGCTGGCAGCCGGTTAAGGAAACCATTCGCAAGAGCGAACAGGATCCACGCGACTATCAGGCCATCAGGCTGGAAAACGGTATGACGGTATTGCTGGTATCAGACAAAGCAGCGCAGAAATCGCTGGCTGCGCTCACTCTGCCGATTGGATCGCTGGACGATCCCGATCGGCAGCTTGGGCTTGCGCACTATCTTGAGCATATGGTGCTCATGGGATCGAAGCGCTATCCGCAGCCCGACAATCTGGCGGAGTTTCTGAAAAAGCATGGCGGTAGCCACAACGCCAGCACGGCCTCCTATCGCACGGCGTTCTATCTGGAAGTGGAAAACGCGGCGCTGGAGCCAGCGGTGGATCGCCTGGCGGACGCCGTGGCGGAGCCGCTGCTCGATCCGGTCAACGCCGATCGCGAACGTCACGCCGTTAACGCCGAACTGACCATGGCACGTTCGCGCGACGGCTTGCGTATGGCGCAGGTCGGAGCGGAAACTCTGAACCCGGCCCACCCCGCCTCGCGCTTTTCCGGCGGCAATCTGGAGACGCTGAGCGACAAGCCCGGCAGCAAGCTGCATCAGGCGCTGGTGGATTTTTACCACGCGCACTATTCGGCCAACCTGATGAAGGCGGTGATCTACAGTGATAAACCGCTGGCGGAGATGGCCTCCATCGCCGCCCGCACCTTCGGGCGCGTGGCGAACCATAACGCGACGGTGCCTGAAATAGCCGTGCCGGCCGTGACCGACGCGCAGAAGGGCATCATTATCCATTACGTTCCGGCCCAGCCGCGCAAGCAGCTGCGGCTTGAGTTCCGCATCGATAACAACAGCGACAAATTTCGCAGCAAAACCGATACCCTGATCGGTTATCTGCTGGGCAACCGCAGCAAAAACACCCTGGCTGACTGGCTGCAAAACCAGGGGCTGGCGGACGGCGTCAACGCAGGCGCCGACCCGATGAACGATCGCAACGGCGGCATCTTCTCCATCTCCGTTTCGTTAACCGATAAAGGGCTGGCGCAACGCGACGAGGTAGTGGCTGCGGTTTTCAGCTACATCGCCATGATGCGCGATCGAGGAATAAACAAAAGTTATTTTGACGAAGTTTCCCATGTGCTGGGGCTGGATTTCCGTTACCCCTCCCTGACCCGCGATATGGATTATATCGAGTGGCTGGCGGATACCATGCTGCGCGTGCCGGTCGCGCATACGCTGGACGCGCCTTACCTGGCGGATAAGTACGATCCGACGGCGATTCAGGCGCGTCTGGCGGCGATGACGCCGCAAAATGCCCGCATCTGGTACGTCAGCCCGCAGGAGCCGCATAACAAACTGGCCTACTTCGTTAACGCCCCTTACGAGGTGGACAAAATCAGCGCGGCGCAGTTTAATGACTGGCAGCAGCGCGCCGGCGCCATCAAACTCGCCATGCCGACGCTCAACCCCTACATTCCTGACGATTTCTCGCTGATCGCGTCCGACGGCAAAACCTATACCCATCCGGTGAGGCTGGAAAATAACGACGGCATGCGCATCTTCTGGATGCCGAGCCAGTATTACGCCAGCGAACCGAAAGCGAACATCACGCTGGCGCTGCGCAACAAAAGCGCCATCAGCGATGCGCGCCAGCAGGTGCTGTTCGGCCTGAATGACTATCTTTCCAGTCTGGCGCTGGATGAACTGAACTCGCAGGCGTCGGTGGGCGGCATCAGCTTCTCATCCAGCGAAGACGACGGGCTGGTGTTTAATGCCAGCGGCTTTACCCAGCGCCTGCCGGCGCTGTTGAAAAAGCTGGTAGAGGGTTACGCCACCTTTACGCCGGATGCGCAGCAGTTGGAGCAGGCGAAATCCTGGTATCTGGAGAAGCTGGCCGCGGCGGATAAAGGCAAGGCGTTCGAACAGGCGATCCAGCCGATTCAGATGCTGTCGCAGCTGCCTTATACCCAGCGCGAGGAGCGGCGCAAGTTGGTGAGTGCTATCACGCTGGAGCAGGTGGTGGCCTACCGCGACAGCCTGCTGAAAAACGCGACGCCGGAAATGATGGTGGTGGGCAACCTGTCGGCGCACAGCGTGCTTCAGCTGGGCGGCGAGCTGAAACAGCAGTTGCGGAGCGACGGCACCCACTACTGGCACAGCGACTACGTCTTCATTGAGGAGCCGCTGAAGGCGAATCTGGAAAAAGGGGGCAGCAGCACCGACTCTGCGCTGGCGGCGATTTACGTGCCGCTGGGCTACAGCGAATTTCAGAGCATGGCGCACAGCTCTATGCTCAGCCAGATAGTGCAGCCGTGGTTCTATAACCAGTTACGCACCGAAGAGCAGCTGGGCTATGCGGTGTTCGCCTTCCAGATGCCGATCGGCCGCCAGTGGGGAATCGGCTTCCTGTTGCAGAGCAACAGCAAACAGCCCGCCTACCTGCTGCAGCGCTACCGGGCCTTCTATCCGGTGGCGGAAAAGCGGCTGCGCGAGATGAAAACTAGTGAATTCAACCAGTACCAACAGGCGATGATTAATGAACTGAAACAGCGTCCGCAGACGCTGGATGAGGAAGCGAGCCGTTACAGCCGCGATTTCGACCGGCAGAACCACGCCTTCGACACGCGTCAAAAGGTGCTCGAACAGATTCAGCAGCTGACGCCCGTCAGCGTGGCGGACTTTTTCCGCAAGGCGGTTATCGATCATCAGGGCATGGCGATGATTTCGCAAATTGCCGGCGATGGGGCGGATAAACCGGAGTACGCCAGCCAGCCAGACTGGAAAACCTGGCAAGAGGTCGCCCAGCTGCAACGCTCTCTGCCGGTGAAGAGCGAAGCGCAATGAGTCAGGCAACACCTGAGCGGTTAAACCCGCTCACCTTGCCCTTACAGGGAGAACGGCTGATCGAGGCCTCGGCCGGTACCGGTAAAACCTTTACTATCGGCCTGCTTTATCTGCGTTTACTGCTGGGGCTCGGCGGCGATCGCGCCTATTCGCGTCCGCTTTCGGTAGAAGAAATTTTGGTGGTGACCTTTACCGAGGCCGCCACGGCGGAGTTGCGCGGCCGTATTCGTGAAAACATTCACGAGCTGCGGCTGGCCTGCGTGCGCGGCAAAAGCGGCGATGCGATGCTCAACCTGCTGCTGGAGGAGATCGCCAGCCCGGCGGACGCCGCCTCGCTGTTGCTGGCCGCCGAGCGGCAGATGGATGAAGCGGCCATCTTCACCATTCACGGCTTCTGTCAGCGCATGCTCAACCTCAATGCGTTCGAGTCCGGCATGCTGTTTGAACAGCAGCTGATCGAAGATGAGCAGATGCTGTTGAAGCAGGCGACGGCCGACTTCTGGCGACGCCACTGTTATCCGCTTACGCTGGATGTGGCGCGGGTTATCGTCGCGGAATGGAGCGGGCCGGAACAGCTACTTGCGACGCTGCTGCCCTGGCTGCAGGGCGAGTCGCCGGGGCTAAAGCTGCCGCCGGACGAAAAGGAGACCCTGCAGTCCCGTCATGAGCGCAATCTCGCCCGCATCGCGGAAATGAAAAGCCGCTGGCGCGCGGTCGCCAACGATGTCGAGGGGATTATTGCCGGTTCGGGCGTCGACAAACGCAGCTACAGCAGCAAATACTTGCCGCTCTGGGTCAACAAAGTCAGCGAATGGGCGCAGAGCGAAACTCAGGATTATGAGTGCCCGAAAGAGCTTGAGCGCTTTGCGCAGGGCGTGCTGGACGAGAAAACCAAAAAGGGCGAAGCGCCGCATCATGCGCTGTTCAGCGCGGTAGAAACGTTTCTTGCCGAGCCGCTTTCGCTGCGCGACGTGGTGATCGCCCGCGCGCTGGTGGATGTGCGTCAGACGGTGCGCAAAGAGAAGCGCCTGCGCGCGCTGCTCGGCTTTGACGATCTGCTGAGCCGGCTGGATGAAGCGCTGCAGCAGCCCGGCGGCGAACTGCTGGCCAGTACCATCCGCGCCCGTTTTCCCGTCGCGCTGATCGATGAATTTCAGGATACCGATCCGCTGCAGTATCGCATTTTCCGCACGCTTTACGGCAAGCAGCCTGAACATGCGCTGCTGCTGATCGGCGATCCCAAACAGGCGATCTACGCCTTTCGCGGCGCGGATATCTTTACCTACATTAGCGCCCGTAATGAAGTGAGCGCGCACTATACGCTCGATACTAACTGGCGCTCATCTCCCGAGATGGTGAACAGCGTTAACCAGCTTTTCTCGCGGCTCGATTCGCCGTTTTTGTTCGCTGAAATTCCCTTTTTGTCGGTGAATCCCGCGCCGCCGAATCAGGCGCTGCGCCTGCAATTCCATGGCGTTCCGCAATCCGCGCTGCGCTTCTGGCTGCAGCCCGGCGATGGCGTGAGCGTAAGCGATTACCAACAATATATGGCGCGCCAGTGCGCGGCGGACATCAGCCGCTGGCTGCAGGCGGGTCAGCAGGGCAAGGCGCTGCTGGGGAAAGGGGAAAATTTACGCCCTGTGCAGGCGTCCGACATCACCGTGCTGGTGCGCAGCCGCAACGAAGCGGGCATCATCCGCGACGCGCTGAACGCGCTGGCGATCCCGTCGGTGTACCTCTCCAACCGCGACAGCGTCTATACCACGCCGGAAGCGCGCGAGTTGCTGTGGTTGTTGCGGGCGGTGCTGGCGCCGGAGCAGGAGCGTCTGCTGCGCAGCGCGCTCGCCACCTCGATCTTCGGCATTGACGCCGCCTCGCTGGACGCGATGGGCCATGACGCGCGCGCATGGGATACGCTGGTCGAAACCTTTGCCGGCTGGCAGCGCCTCTGGCATCAGCGCGGCGTGTTGCCCATGCTGCGGGATATGATGATGAAGCGGCATCTGGCGGAGAACTTGCTCGCCTCGGAGAACGGCGAGCGGCGGCTGACCGATTTGATGCATCTGGGCGAACTGTTGCAGGAAGCTTCGGCGCAGCTCGACAGTCCGCACGCGCTGGTGCGTTTTCTGGCCCAGCAGATTGCGCGGCCCAACAGCCAGGCGGCGAATCAGCAGCTACGCCTTGAGAGCGATCGCCATCTGGTGCAGATCGTCACTATTCACAAATCGAAAGGCCTGCAGTATCCGCTGGTCTGGTTGCCCTTCGCCGCCGGCTTTCGCGAGGCCACTACGGCGCTGTATCACGACCGCAACAGCTTTGCGGCGGTGCTCGATCTGCACGGCGATGAGCAGAGCCTGGCGTTAGCGGAACAGGAGCGACTGGCGGAAGATTTGCGCCTGCTGTACGTCGCCTTGACCCGCTCGGTTTACCACTGCAGCGTGGGCGTTGCGCCGCTGATCAAAGGCACGCGCAAAAAAGAGGGCGACAGCGATCTGCATAAAAGCGCGCTCGGCTTTCTGCTGCAGCGCGGGGAAGCCGCCAGCGCCGCGCGTCTGGCGGAGCAGCTGCGCGAACTGGCGGTCGCGGGCACAGAACTGGTAAGTGAGTCCTTACCTGAAGCGGAAAGCTGGCAGGATGCGGCTTCTGTCGATGAGAATCTGGAAAGCCGCAGCCTGTCGCGCAACCTGGCCGACGACTGGCGCGTCACCAGCTACTCCGGGCTGCAACAGCATGGCGGCGGCAAGCTGCTGGACGTGATGCCGGGCTTTGATATCGACGCCGCCGGCGAGCACGATCACGAAGCGGAAACAGCGTTAACGCCGCATCATTTTCCACGCGGCGCCGCACCCGGCACCTTTCTGCACAATCTGTTTGAGTCCTTCGATTTCACCCGACCGCCCGATGCGGCCTGGCTGGAGACGCAGCTGACGCAGAGCGGCTATGGCGTAGAGTGGCTGCCGGTGCTGGAAAGCTGGATAGCGCGCGTTATTCAAACGCCGCTGGATGCGCAGGGGATACGGCTGGACAGGCTGGAGAGCCAAAACCGGCTGGTGGAGATGGAGTTTTACCTTCCCATCAGCGCGCGCCTCGACGCCCCGACGCTGGATGCGCTGCTGCGTCAGCACGACACGCTTTCCGCACGCGCGCCGGCCCTCGACTTTCAACAGGTGCGCGGGATGCTGAAAGGCTTTATCGATCTGGTATTCCGCTGGCAAGGTAAATATTATCTGTTGGATTACAAGTCCAACTGGCTCGGGGAAAGCCATGAGGCGTATACGCCGCAGGCGATGGAGCAGGCAATGATCGATCATCGCTACGATCTGCAGTATCAGCTCTATAGCCTGGCGCTGCATCGCTACCTCGGCCATCGTCTGGCTGACTATGACTATGAGCGTCACTTCGGCGGCGTGTTCTATCTCTTCCTGCGCGGTATGGATGGCAGCTCGCCGGCCAACGGCGTGTTCGCCACACGGCCATCCGCCGCCTTTATCAGCCAGCTGGACCAGCTTTTTCGCGGAACCGGAGAGTTTTCATGATGGAGTTCAACGCACTACTGACGCAGGCGGTAGAGAAACGCCTGCTACGCCCGCTGGATATTCAGTTTGCGCGCCTGCTGGCGGATGAGAGCCAGCCGGCGCGTCTGCTGGCGGCGGCCTGCGTCAGCGCCGAAGCGGGGGAAGGGCATGTCTGCCTGCCGCTGGCGCATCTTAGCGCCGACGGGCTGTTCGCCGGACGCCATCCGGCGCTGGCCGAGGCGTTATGGCGGGGGGGGGGGGGGNNCGCAGGATTGGCAAACGCACCTGCAGCAGTGGAACGCGGTAAGCGACGGCAAGCTGGCGACGCCGCTGGTGCTGAGCAATCAGCGTCTTTATCTGCATCGTCTCTGGCACAGCGAAGGGCGGGTCGCGCAATTTTTCGCCGCGCAGGAGAGCGCGCACGCTTTCGACATGCATTCGGTTCGCTCGGTGCTGGATACCCTGTTCGGCGAACAGCCGGAAGACTGGCAGAAAATCGCCGCCGCGGTGGCGATGACGCGCAAAACCACGGTGATCTCCGGCGGGCCGGGCACCGGCAAAACCACCACCGTCGCCAAACTGCTGGCCGCGATGATCCGTTTGAGCCAGGGCGCGCTGCGCATTCAGCTGGCGGCGCCTACCGGCAAGGCGGCCGCACGTCTGACGGAGTCGCTGGGCAAGGCGCTGCAGGGGCTGTCGGTCAGCGAAGATGAGCGTCGGCGTTTCCCTGCCGAAGCCACCACGCTGCACCGGCTGCTGGGGGCGCAGCATGATACCCAGCGTTTGCGCTATCACGCCGCCAACCGGCTGCATCTTGACGTGCTGGTGGTGGACGAAGCCTCGATGGTAGATCTGCCGATGATGGCTAACCTGATCGCCGCGCTGCCGCCTCATGCGCGCGTTATCTTTCTTGGCGATCACGAACAGCTGGCGTCGGTGGAGGCGGGCGCGGTGCTGGGCGACATCTGCCGCTGCGCCGAAACCGGTTACAGCGCGCTGCGCGCTGCGCAACTGGTGGATTTGACCGGCTGCGCGCTGGACGGCCAGGACGACGAGCAGGCGCCGCCGGTGCGCGACAGTATCTGCCTGCTGCGCAAAAGCTATCGCTTCGACGCGAAATCGGGCATCGGCCAGCTGGCGAAAGCGGTCAACCTGGGCGATATGCAGAGCGTGGAGAACGTTTTTGCCGCCGCCTATGCGGATATTCAGCGCCAGCCGCTGCACAACGGCGAAGCCTATCAGGCGATGTTGGAGGAGATTGCAGAGGGGTATCGGGATTTCCTCGCTCTGGTGCGCCGTCAGGCCGAACCGGCGGAAATTATCGCCGCCTTCAGTGGGTTCCAGCTATTGTGCGCGCTGCGCGAAGGGCCGTTTGGCGTGCATGGGCTTAACCAGCGTATCGAGCAGCTGCTGGCGCAACAGCGCCAGATTCGGCGCCCGCCGGGCGGCAGCCGCTGGTATGTCGGCCGTCCGGTGATGATCGCCCGCAACGACAGCGCGCTTGGTCTGTTCAACGGCGATATCGGCATTACGCTGCTGGATGAGGAGGGCGCGATGAGGGTTTATTTCCCGCTGCCCGACGGCAGCATCAAACCGGTTCAGCCAAGCCGTCTGCCGCCGCACGACACCGCCTGGGCGATGACGGTACATAAATCCCAGGGGTCGGAATTCGAGCATACCGCGCTGGTGATGCCGGGGCAGTTCGCGCCGGTTCTGACGCGTGAACTGGTCTATACGGCGATTACGCGCGCGCGCAAGCGCCTTACGCTCTACAGCGATAACGAGGTGTTCCGCCGCGCGGTCGAACTGCGTACCCGTCGCCACAGCGGTCTGGTCGAGAGGCTGGCGCTGGCGTAATGGTAAAGGGCGGGACAATTCCCGCCCTTTACGCTTCTTGCCCGATTACGGCAGGTCGGCCATCAGCACCTTGGAACGACGCTGATAGTTGTACATCTTCTTTTTGCTCTCCGGCAGCGACTCAATATCCACCGGCGTAAAGCCGCGCTCCTGAAACCAGTGAATGCTGCGGGTAGTCAGGACAAACAGCTTTTTCAATCCCATTTGACGCGCCTGCAGCGCCACGCGCTGCAGCAGCAGTTCGCCGCGGGAGGAGCTGCGGTAGTCGGGATGCACCGCCACGCACGCCATTTCGCCAATCTGCTCGTCCGGGAAGGGATAGAGCGCCGCGCAGGCGATGGTGAGGTTATCGCGTTCGATAATGGTGAACTTGTCGATCTCCATTTCCAGCTGCTCGCGCGAGCGGCGCACCAGAATACCCTGCTGCTCCAGCGGGCGAATCAGCTCCAGAATGCCGCCGATGTCGTTAATGGTGGCGCGGCGGATCTGTTCGGCGGACTCCATCACGATCTGCGTGCCTATGCCGTCGCGCGAGAAAAGCTCCTGCAACAGCGCGCCGTCTTCCTGATAGCTGATGAGATGGCTGCGACGCACGCCGCTGCGGCAGGCTTTGACCGCGCCGCGCAGGAAGCGCACCGTGCCGGAGAGAAAGTCGCCTTCGTTCTCCATCTCTTCGATCCGCGCCTGCGCCTCGTTGGGAAACAGCTCGGAAATAATATTGCCTTCGCGGTTGGTCACCCCTTGCTCAGAGCAGAAGCCGATCATCTTCTCCGCCTTCAGCTTGATGGCGAGCTGGGTGGCGACCTCTTCCGACGTCAGGTTAAAGCTCTCGCCGGTAACGGATACCGCAACCGGACCAAGCAGCACAATGGCGTCGTTATCGAGCTGGCGGTGGATCGCCTCTTCGTCAATGCGGCGAATACGCCCGCTGTGGCAGTAATCGACGCCGTCATCGACACCCAGCGGCTGCGAAATAATAAAGTTGCCGCTGACGACGTTGATATGCGCGCCCTGCAGCGGCGTGTTATTCAGGCTCATTGAAAGACGCGCCGTAATATCGAGCTGCAGGCGACCCGCCGCCTGCTTCACCAGCTCCAGCGCCTGGGCGTCGGTGACGCGCGTATGCTTGTGGTAAACCGGCTCCAGCTGATGCTCCGCCAGATTGGCGTCAATCTGCGGCCGCGCGCCGTATACCACCACCAGACGAATGCCGAGACTGTGCAGCAGACCGATATCATTCACGATGCTGGAAAAGTTCTCATGCTCAATCGCCTCGCCGCCGAGCATGATGACAAAGGTCTTGCCCCGGTGGGCATTGATATAGGGAACGGTGTGGCGAAAACCCTGAACCAGTTCGGTACTGCGCTCCTTCACGGCAAACCCTCAGTGAATGATTATTCGTAATTTATGTATTTTTATTCTTTTGCGCGCGCTTTTGCAAGCCGCATTCCTGACGTAAGTTTACGATTTTTAAGGTGCTAAAGCGGCTAACAGCCTGCATTATCTGGCTTTTCCAGGATGACAGTCAGCAAGGGATTGGGTAAAGTTTTCGTCACATTTTTAGTATTTGGCGTTTTTTTAGACATAACATGGCAGTTGGAGCGGCATGTCCGAAGCAAATTCATTTCTATCCCGACGACGATTTTTGCAGGGCGCGGGCGCCTTATGGTTACTGAGCGTCAGTCAGGCGGGGCTGGCGGCCAGCAGCCATATCGTGGCGGTGCGTATCTGGCCTTCTTCCACCTATTCGCGCGTGACGCTGGAATCCAGCACGCCGCTCAAATATAAGCAGTTCGCCCTCAGCCATCCCGAACGGGTGGTGATCGATATCGAAAACCTGCATCTCAACCATGTGCTGAAAGGGGTCGGCAATCTGGTGCGCGATGACGATCCCTACATTAAAAATGCGCGCGTCGGCCAGTTTGACGCCAATACCGTGCGCGTCGTGCTTGAACTGAAGCGCAACGCCTCGCCGCGCACCTTTACCCTGGCGCCGGTGGCCGGCATTAAAAACCGTCTGGTGATCGATCTCTATCCGAGTCAGGATCATACCGGGGACGATCCGCTGTTGGGGCTGCTGAAAGATTATAACCAGGGCGAACTGGAGCGAACCCAGCCCTCACAGGCGCCGCTGCCCGGCAAGGCCGGACGCGATCGTCCGATTATCATCATGATCGACCCCGGCCACGGCGGCGAGGATCCGGGGGCGCACGGCAAGTTCAACACGCGCGAAAAGGACATCGTGTTGAAGATTGGACGGCGGCTGCGCGCGCTGATTGAGAAAGAGCCGAACATGAAGGCCTATATGACGCGCAACGAAGATGTGTTTATTCCGCTGCGGGTGAGGGTGGCGAAAGCGCGCAAGCAGCGCGCCGATCTGTTTGTCTCTATTCATGCGGACGCCTTTACCAGTCGGGCGGCGCGCGGTTCGTCGGTGTTCGCCCTGTCGACCAAAGGCGCGACCTCGGCGGCGGCGCGCTTTCTCGCCCGCACGCAGAACGAATCGGATCTGATCGGCGGCGTCAGCATGAGCGGTGATCCTTATCTCGACCATACCATGTTCGATATGGTGCAGCGTCAGACGATTCACGACAGCCTGAAGTTCGGCAAAGAGGTGCTGGGCCATATGGGCAGGATTAACCACCTGCACAAACGCAGCGTGGATCAGGCCGGATTTGCGGTGCTGAAGGCGCCCGATATCCCGTCGATTTTGGTGGAAACCGCCTTTATCAGCAATGTGGCGGAGGAGCGCAAACTGCGCACCGCGCGTTATCAGCAACAGGTGGCGGAAGCGATCTTTAAAGGGATAAAGGGCTATTTCGCCAACGGAGGGGTGCTGGCGCATCGCTAAAGCGAAAGTCGGGGCGGCAGGGAAGCCGCAGCGTTTTCGACGGCGTAAAAACAAAAAAACACCCGAAGGTGTTTAAAATTGGTTGCGGGGGCCGGATTTGAACCGACGACCTTCGGGTTATGAGCCCGACGAGCTACCAGGCTGCTCCACCCCGCGTCCG
>DENB01000029.1:121923-139047 GCA_002359495.1 Enterobacteriaceae bacterium UBA2655 | reverse complement strand
CCGTGGAAGCGCACTATACTCTCCGTGCGTTTTGATGCAACCCCTTTTGGAATAAAAACGCAATTTATCTGTCGCTTGCCGAAATATTCCGCCGACGGGTTATTTATTGTACAGATGCGGCCGACGTCAAAGCCGATGGATGTCATTCTGTCCGTGCCTTTGCTATCTTCGCTCTGCGAACACTGATTAAAAGAGAAAGTGATGAAAGGATCCTGGGCGAAGTATGCGCTTACTGGCGCATTTTTAGCGTTGCTTGCGGGCTGTACCTCAAAGCCGACCGATCGCGGTCAACAATATAAAGATGGCAAACTGGAGCAGCCGCTGGCGCTGGTGAATCAACCCAACGCCAAAGGACGCCCGGTCAACGGCGCCGATTTCGGCAACCAGGTGCGTCAGATTCAGGGCGCCTCTTCCGGGCTGTTCAGCCGTTACAGCGGCACCTTCAGCGCCGTAGAGAGCTGGCTGATGTCGGGCGGCGATACGCGCCAGCTGCGTCAGTTCGGCCTTAACGCTTATCAGATGGAAGGCACCGATAACTACGGCAACGTGCAGTTCACCGGCTACTATACGCCGGTGGTCGAAGCGCGTTACACGCGCCAGGGTGAATTCCAGTACCCGATTTACCGTATGCCGCCGCGCAAGCGCGGACAGAAGCTGCCGAGCCGTTCGTCGATCTACAGCGGCGCGCTGGACGACCGCTACGTCGTGGCCTGGAGCAACTCGTTAATCGATAACTTTATGATGGACGTGCAGGGCAGCGGTTATGTCGATTATGGCGATGGACGTCCGCTGACCTTCTTCGGCTACGGCGGCAAAAATGGCTGGAGCTATCACAGCATCGGCAAAGAGCTGATCGATCGCGGCGAAGTGAAGCGCGAAGATATGTCGATGCAGGCGATCCGTCAGTGGGCGGCGGATCACTCGCCGGAAGAGGTGCGCGCGCTGCTGGAAACCAACCAGTCATTCGTCTTCTTCAAGCCGGAGAGCTTTGCGCCGGTGCGCGGCGCCAGCGCCGTCCCGCTGGTGGCGAAAGCCTCGGTCGCCTCCGATCGTTCGCTGATCCCGCCGGGCACTGTGCTGCTGGCGGAAGTGCCACAGCTGAACGAAAAGGGCAAGTTCAACGGCAAATATGAGATGCGCCTGATGGTGGCGCTGGACGTGGGCGGCGCGATTAAAGGCCAGCACTTCGATATCTATCAGGGCATCGGCCCGGATGCCGCCCATCTGGCGGGCTTCTATAATCACTATGGCCGCGTCTGGGTGCTGAAAGCGGCGCCGGGCATCGGGCAACCGCTGTTCAGCATGCCGCAAAGCGGTAATAATGAGCTGCTGAGCTCCAACTGATTTTCTTCTGCGGGCCATTCGGCCCGCACCCTTTTATAAGGTTTGATATGACTGTGGTAACCGACGCCTGGCGGCAGCGCTTTGGCGGGACGGCGCGTCTTTATGGGCAGGACGCGCTGCAACATTTGGCGGACGCCCATTTCTGCGTAATCGGCATCGGCGGCGTCGGCTCCTGGGCGGCGGAAGCGCTGGCGCGTACCGGCGTCGGCAACCTGACGCTGATCGATATGGACGATGTCTGTATCACCAATACCAACCGGCAAATCCACGCGCTGCGCGACAACGTCGGCAAAGCGAAAACCGAGGTGATGGCGGAGCGCATCCACGAAATCAATCCTGAATGCAAAGTGATCTGCGTGGATGATTTCATCACGCCGGATAACACGGCTGAGTTGCTGGCGACAAAATTCGACTACGTTATCGATGCGATCGACAGCGTACGGCCAAAGGCGGCGCTGCTCGCCTGGTGTCGACGCAATAAAATTCCGCTGATCACTACCGGCGGAGCGGGCGGACAGATCGATCCCACCCAAATTCAGGTCGCTGACCTGGCGAAAACTATTCAGGATCCGCTGGCGGCCAAATTGCGCGATCGTCTGAAGCAGTTTGGCGTAGTGAAAAACAGCAAGGGCAAGCTGGGAATCGACTGCGTGTTTTCTACTGAAGCACTGGTCTATCCGCAGCCGGACGGCAGCGTCTGCGCGTCGCGCAGCACGGCGGAAGGACCGAAACGTATGGATTGCGCCTCCGGCTTCGGCGCCGCCACCATGGTGACGGCGACCTTCGGCTTTGTGGCGGTCTCCCATGCGCTGAAGAAATTTCTCGCCAAAGCGCAGCGCCAATAGGCTTAGCGCAGCGCGTCGCTGGCGGCGCGCTGCACCGCATCGGCCAACGCCTGCAAACCGCTGCTGCGCGAGGCGCTGAGCTGGGCGCGTAATCCCAAATCATCGAAAATTTGCAGCGGATCGCCGGTTAACAACGCCTGCGGCGTTTTTCCCTCTACCGCCGCCAGCAGCACCGCCAGCAGGCCGCGCACGATACGGCCTTCGCTGTCGCCGTAAAAGTGCAGCGTGCCGTTCGGCAGGCGCTGACTGCTGAGCCAGACGCGGTTTTCACATCCGCTCAGCTCGATTTCCGGCGTTTTCAACGCCTCCGGCAGCGCAGGAAGCTGGCGGCTGAGCTGAATCAGCTGGCGGTAACGATCTTCCCACTGATGAAAGCTGGCGAATTTCTCTTTCAGGCCCGCTTCGGTGATTAAATCGCCAAAGGGATGGGGGGCTAGCGGCGTTGTACTCATGGCTGTCACTCTGTCAGTAAGCGGATGGCGCTGTGCATGGCGCGCACCAGCGCGTCCACGTCCTGCAAGTTATTATAGGGCGCGAACGAGACGCGCAGCGTGCCGCTGACGCCCAGCGCCTTCATTAACGGCTGGGCGCAGTGCTGACCGGCGCGCAGCGCGATGCCGTGTTCAGCCAGCAGCGTAACGATATCGCTGTGATGGATCCCCTGGATATCGAATGAGAGCAGGCTGGATGCGCCGCAGCGAAAGCTGCGGAAACCCGGCAGCTCCGCCAGCTGTTCTTCGGCGAGGCTGGTCAGCTGTTGGCTCCAGCTCTCCGCCTTCTGCCGATCGTGCTGTCCCAGCCAGGTCAGCGCCGCGCTCAGCCCTACGACTCCGGCGACATTCGGCGTTCCGGCTTCGAAACGCCAGGGCGCCAGCTGCGGCGTAAAACCGTCGAAATCGACCTGCGTCAGCATCTTACCGCCGCCCTGCCAGGGCGCCATCGCTTCCAGCAGCTCCGCCTTGCCGTACAGCACGCCGATGCCCATCGGGCCGTAGAGCTTATGGCCGGAAAAAGCGTAAAAGTCGATATCGGAAGCGCGCACGTCGGGGGCGCAATGCACCACGCCCTGCGCGCCGTCCACCATCACTTTGGCACCTGCGGCGTGCGTCAGGCGGATCGCCGTAGCCAGGTCGGGACAGCCGCCGGTGACGTTGGACATCTGGCCGATCGCCAGCAGGCGCGTTCTGCTGTTTAACAGGTTGGGCAACAGCGCGATATCGGGCAGGCGATCGGCGCCGATCGGCCATTTTACCACCTTAGCGCCTTTCGCCTGTGCCACCATCAGCCAGGGAACCAGATTGGCATGATGCTCGGCTTCGCTGACCAGAATCTCGTCGCCCGGCTGCAGACGCGGCGCCAGCCAGCTGTTCGCCACCAGATTAATCGCTTCGGTCGTGCCCCGCGTCCAGACGATCTGTTTGTCATCGGCAGCGTTGAGCCAGCGCGCAACCTGCACGCGCGCCTGCTCATAGCGCTCGGTTAACTGACGCGCGGCGGCAAACTGGCTGCGGTGAACGGTTCCGGCGCTCAGGCTGTAGAACCGTTCGCTGGCCTCAATAACCGCCTGAGGTTTTAGCGCGGTAGCGGCGCTATCGAGATAAACGCCAGCATCGGCCAGCGCGGGAAACTGCTGGCGAAATGCGGAAGGATTGAATGCAGTCATGCTCGGCTCGTAGTGAGGAAAATTCAGGTCTCTATGTAAAGCAGGCCGGTCGCCTGGCAAAGCTGAAAAAGCGAGTTATGCTAATTATTGCAAGGTTTGAACCCATTCCCGCATAGCTACGCGACTGATACCAGTCGTTTTTTCTTTTCAGCTGCCTCGGGTCAGCGTAGGGCGGGAGGTTTGATGCAACTTAATCTGCAAGGAGAAAGAAGATGAAAAAACTCGCCGCAGTGCTGGCCGTTTGTACTATGGCCTTTACCTTAGCTGCCTGTTCAAGCAACTATGTTATGCATACCAATGACGGCCGCACCATCGTTTCCGACGGCAAACCGCAGGTAGACGATGAGACCGGTATGATCAGCTATAAAGATGCGAATGGCAACCAGCAGCAGATCAACCGCTCTGACGTGAAAGAGATGGTGGAAATCGATCAGTAAGGGTAAAACCGATTAGTGATTGCGCAAAAAAAAGCACCGCAATTGCGGTGCTGTTTAAAAATCACTATGGACAGACAGGTATTTCTACAGGAAATAAAAAATAAGATCTGAAAAAGTCAGATCAAATGCAAACACAACATCACGACCACAAGCCAAAAGCTCTTCAGAAAACCGCGAAATCTCGCCTGACTCTAAATAACTTTTCGTTCCGGCTCAGGAAGTGCGGCAACTATAGGTATTTGCTGGAGCTTCCTCAACGGACAATTTATAATGCCTCGGATAAAAAAAACTAATACGTTAAGGCTTCGTATAAGCTGACGTATTTTTGCCACTGTCCGGACGACGGGAACCATGTCAAAGCGCCTTCCTCCCCTTAACGCCCTGCGGGTTTTTGATGCCGCCGCGCGCCATTTAAGCTTTACCAAAGCCGCCGAAGAGCTGTTCGTCACTCAGGCGGCTGTAAGCCATCAAATTAAATCCCTGGAAGATTTTCTGGGGTTAAAGCTGTTTCGGCGGAGGAATCGTTCGCTTTTGCTCACCGAAGAGGGTCAAAGCTACTATCTCGATATTAAGGAGATTTTTACCGCCCTGAACGAAGCCACGCGTAAACTGCAGGCGCGCAGCGCGAAGGGCGCGCTGACCGTCAGCTTGCTTCCCAGCTTCGCCATTCAGTGGCTGGTGCCCCGGCTTTCCAGCTTTAATCTGGCTTATCCGGGAATCGATGTGCGTATCCAGGCGGTCGACCGCGACGAGGAGAAACTGGCGGACGATGTCGACGTGGCGATTTTTTACGGGCGCGGCAACTGGCCCGGTCTGCGCGTTGAAAAACTGTATGCGGAGTATCTGCTGCCGGTTTGTTCGCCCGCGCTGCTTACCGGCGATCATCCGTTAAAAGCGCCGGCCGATCTGGCAAAATGCACGCTGCTTCACGACGCGTCCCGTCGCGACTGGCAATCTTATATCCGTCAGCTAGGCTTGCAGCACATTAACGTGCAGCAGGGACCGATTTTCAGCCATAGCGCGATGGTGCTCCAGGCGGCCATTCATGGTCAGGGCGTAGCGCTGGCCAATAACGTGATGGCGCAAAGCGAGCTGGAAGCGGGCCGTTTGGTTTGCCCGTTTAATGACGTCTTAGTCAGTAAAAACGCTTTTTATCTGGTTTGTCATGACAGTCAGGCAGAACTGGGTAAAATAGCCGCCTTCCGACAGTGGATTCTGGCGAAAGCCGCAAGCGAACAAGAAAAATTCCGCTTTCGTTATAATCATTAAGCCATTGATCTCTGTGCAGTGACGCGCAGATGCACCTTGAGGATAGTTTGATGTCCAGTCGTGCCATGTTTATTTTTTCAGCCATCAGCGGCTTTTTGCTGGTGGCCTTTGGCGCTTTCGACGCTCACGTGTTAAGCAAATCTTTGGGCCAACCGGAAATGGCGTGGATCCACACCGGCCTTGAGTATCAGGCGTACCATACGCTGGCGATTATCGGTTTGGGCGCCGCGATGCTGCGCCGCGCCAATATCTGGTTTTACTGGAGCAGCGCGTTTCTGGCATTGGGCGTGGTGCTGTTCAGCGGCAGTCTCTATTGTCTGGCGCTGTCGCACCTGAAATTTTGGGTGTTTGTGACGCCGATCGGCGGCTTTTGCTTCCTGATCGGTTGGTTTTTGATGTTGATTGGCGCGCTGCGTCTGAAACGAAAGGCAGATCGCCATGAATAAAGTGTTGTTATATTGCCGTCCCGGGTTTGAGAAAGAGTGCGCGGCGGAAATCAGCGCCAAAGCCGCAGAGCGGGAAATTTACGGCTTCGCACGCGTAAAAGAGAACGCGGGCTATGTGCTGTTTGAATGTTATCAGCATGAAGAGGCGGATAAGCTGGCGCGCGAACTGCCGTTCGCTCAGCTGATTTTTGCCCGTCAGATGCTGGTGGTCGGCGAACTGCTGCGCGACCTGCCGCCGGACGATCGTATTACGCCTGTTGTCGGCATGCTGACCGGCGTGGTGGAGAAGGGCGGCGAGCTGCGGGTCGAGGTGCCTGACACCAACGAAGCGAAAGAGCTGACGAAGTTCTGCCGTAAGTTTACCGTGCCGCTGCGCGCCAGCCTGCGCGCCAGCAAAATCTTACTGAACTATGAAAGCGCCAAACGCCCGGTCGTGCATGTTTTTTTCATCGCGCCCGGCACCTGCTATGTCGGTTACTCCTACCCGGAAAACAATTCTCCCTTCTATATGGGAATTCCGCGCCTGAAGTTCCCGGCCGATGCGCCCAGCCGTTCTACGTTGAAGCTGGAAGAGGCGTTCCACGTCTTTATTCCTGCCGACGAGTGGGATGAACGTCTGGCGAGCGGCATGTACGCCGTCGATCTCGGCGCCTGCCCCGGCGGCTGGACTTATCAATTGGTGAAACGCAGCATGATGGTCTGCGCCGTGGATAACGGTCCGATGGCGCCCAGCCTGATGGATAGCGGACAGGTAATGCATTATCGCGAAGACGGCTTTAAATTCCGCCCGCCGCACAACAACATCACCTGGCTGGTGTGCGACATGGTGGAGAAGCCGGTGCGCGTAGCCAGTCTGATGACCGACTGGCTGGTCAACGGCTGGTGCCGCGAAGCGATTTTTAACCTCAAGCTGCCGATGAAAAAGCGCTATGAAGAGGTGACGCAAAACCTGGCGATGATTGACGAAAAGCTGAAGGAGCAGGGCATTAATGCGCAAATTCAGGCGCGCCAGCTCTATCACGATCGCGAAGAGGTGACGGTGCATGTTCGTCGCATCTGGAGCGCCCATCCCGGCCGTCGCGACGAGCGCTAACGTCCAGGGCGGGCGTATCCGCGCTCAGCCCTGATAGCGCAAGGTCTTCAGGTTGCCTTGCAGCCTGAGATCTCGCTTCAGCGTAGAAACCTGACGGCAAATCTCTGCCATCTCGCGCTGCGCCGCGAGCTTCGCCTGCCACTTTTCCGGCACCGCCAGTAAGTTTTGATAAATCCCGTCGAGCGAGCCGAACTGCAATAGCAGTTCGCGGGCGCTTTTGGGACCGATACCGGCCACGCCGGGAATTTTACTGCTGCTGATGCCGCACAATCCCCAGTAATCGGGCAGCTGCTGCGGCGCGACGCCAAACTCTTTTTCAATGAACGGCAGATCGAGCCAGCGCTTCTGAAAATAATCGCGAATGCGAATCTCCGGCGCCAGCAGCTGACAATAACCTTTGTCGGTTGAGACGATAGTGGCGTAATGACCCGCTTCCGCCATTTTGACCGCCAGCGTCGCCGCCAAATCGTCCGCCTCGTCGGTTTCCGCTATCCAGTCGCTTATGCCTGCCGCCCGAAACGCCGCCTGCAGCGCGGGCAGTTCGGCCTGCAGATCCTCCGGCATCGGCGGACGGCCCGCTTTATAGTCGCTCAGCAGCTGGTGACGCCAGCCCTGATGACGGCTTGCGCTATCAAAAACGGCGACCGCGTGGGTCGGCTGGGTATGGCCCAATAGCTGACGCAGGGCGGAGACGCAGCCTTCCTGGCAGGGCGAGCCCTGAACGGCGTGAATGCGGCGAATCAGGTTCAGCGCATCCACAATAAGAAGATGAAAAGCCATGATAGAAATGGGCAGCCAGCCGGCTGCCTCCTGAGTTATTTAATGATTTCGTAGCAGGGGATGTAGGCGGTGCCCGGCAGCTTCATGCGGTGCTGGGCGACAAAGCCCTGCAGCAGTTCATCCATTCGGTGCATGATGTCCGCATCGCCATGCAGTTTATAAGGTCCTTTTTCACGGATTTCGCGAATGCCGATCTCCTTAACGTTACCCGTCACAATGCCGGAAAAGGCGCGGCGCAGATCCGCCGCCAGCTTCTCTGCCGGCTGGTTGGTGTAGATGTTCAGGTTCGCCATGTTTTCATGGGTGGGCAGGAAAGGCCGCTGCAAATCGGGCACGATGCGAATAGACCAGTTAAAGCTGTAGGCGTCGCCCGTTTCGCGGCGGTACTCTTTCACCTGCGGCATCGCCTGCTTCATCAGGCGCGCCACTTCCGCCGCGTCATCAATGATGATGCTGTAATGCCGTCTCGCCTGCTCGCCCAGCGTGCTGACGATAAAATCATCCAGCACGCGGAAATAGTCCGCGCTCTCTTGCGGGCCGGTCAGGATCAACGGCAGAACCTGATCTTCGTTCTGCGGGTTCATCAGAATGCCGAGCAAATATAACAACTCCTCCGCCGTGCCGACGCCGCCGGGGAAGATTACGATGCCGTGCGCGATGCGTACAAAAGCCTCAAGTCGCTTTTCAATGTCCGGCATGATAATCAGTTCGTTGACCAACGGATTCGGCGGCTCGGCGGCGATAATCGACGGCTCCGTCAGGCCGATAAAGCGGCTGTCGCGGTAGCGTTGCTGGGCGTGGCCGACCGCCGCGCCCTTCATTGGCGCTTCCATAACGCCCGGCCCGCAGCCGGTACAGATATTCAGCTCGCGCAGGCCCATCTGCGTGCCGACGTTGCGGCAGTACTGGTATTCCACCGCGTTAATCGAGTGGCCGCCCCAGCAGACCACGGTATTCGGGTATTCCCCGACGTGCAGCGCGCGCGCGTTGCGCAGAATGGAAAACACCTGATTGGTGATATGCGCGGAATCTTCCGGGTCAGGCGCTGTAACGCGTTCCGTGCCGGCAAGCTGACCGTTAACGAACAGAATATCGCGTAGCACCGCGAACAGGTTCGCCTGCAGCGAGCGGATAATGCGGCCGTCGACAAACGCCTCTTCCGGTGGGTTGATCAGTTCAAGCTTGACGCCGCGCTCGCGGCGCAGCACGTTGATGTCGAAATCTTCAAAGCGGGAAAGCAGTTCGTTGCTACTGTCGGTTTGACTACCTGAGTTAAGCACGGCAAGTGAACAGTTGCGGAACAGTTGATAAAGGTCGCTGCTGGCCGTGCGCGCCAGCATGTCGACTTCCAGCTGGGAAAGCAGATCCATCGAGCCCAGAGGGCTGATATGTGTAATCAAGTGAACTCCTTTACACCCGCCAGGGTGACTGATGACGCTGCGCCCGATCCAGACAGCGCGCAGCGGCGGAAATCCCTGGTCGACGGCCCTGAAAGCCGCCGCCTAAACCAGAGTAGCCTCGTCGGCTGCGGTTACTCAAGTGAATCTGCATACTGCGCCATCAGCCTGCGAGAAATCTCGCAAATGCTTACTGGCGCACCAGGCGGGAAAAGCCGGGCGTGAAGGGAACGTTGCTGCGCCAGGGATTGATATCCAGACCGCCGCGGCGCGTATAGCGTGCGTAAACCGTCAACGCCTGCGGGCGGCAGAAGCGCTGCAGATCGTTAAAGATACGCTCCACGCACTGTTCATGAAATTCATTATGCTGGCGAAACGAAATTAGGTAGCGCAGCAGGGCTTCGCGATCGATACGCGGGCCGCGATACTGAATCATCACCGAACCCCAGTCCGGCTGATTGGTGATCAGACAGTTTGATTTCAACAGGTGGCTGACCAGCGTTTCCTCGGTCTCTTCCGGCCCGGCGGCATTTTCCAAATAATCGGCATTGAAGCCGTAATCGTCGATGGCGATGTCCTGTTCATCGATGCAGTGACCGGCGAACTGGCCAATGGGCTGTCCTTCGATCTCGCTTAGGCGGAACAGGGCGACGCGCACCTCGCCTTGTGCGCAGGCGCTGAGATCGCGCTCCAGGGTTTGACGCACGTCGCCCCAGTCGGCGAATTTTGTCTGATTAAAGCTGTTAAGATAGAGTTTGAAACTTTTCGACTCGATAAGATTCTGGCTGCGCGCGCAGAGAATCACTTCGCCGACGGCGACCTGCGGCACGCCTTTGCTGTTCAGCCAGGAGAGTTCATAGAGCGTCCAGATATCGGCGCCCGCAAATGGCAGCGTATCGGGATAGAGTCCAAGCGGTTCGCGATTCAGACTGCGCGGCACTGCCTGCAGCAGGCTGCTGTCGTAATGGTCGCGATAGGCTGTCGGTTTGCCTAAGGTCAGGCCGCTCAGCACCTGGTGTCGGTCGTATGAAGACATAACGGTTACCACAAAATTTATCAATGTGGGTAGTGTAACCCATCAGAAGTGAGAATATGAAAGATGCAGCAGACTGCTGAGGCGCTGCGAGACTTTACGTTGCGCTATCTGGAACACTGGCAACAAACGCATGGCCACCTTCCGGCCAGCGAGGATCTTTTCGGCATCGCCTCTCCCTGCGTCAGTGAGACGCGGGGAGAAGCGGTGCTTTGGCGACCGCAGCCTTTTTCGCTGCCCGCTTCGCTGGACGCCGTCGAGCGGGCGCTGGATATCCGTTTGCAGCCGGCCATTACCGAATTCTATACCAGCCAGTTCGCCGGCGATATGCGCGCGCAGCACGGGACTCGCGCGCTGAGCCTGCTCCAGGTCTGGAGCGAAGCGGATTTTATCCGTATGCAGGAGAACCTGATCGGCCATCTGGTTATGAAGCGACGACTGAAAGAGACGCCGACGCTGTTTATCGCTACCACGGATTCAGACTCGGAGATTATCTCGATCTGTAACCTGAGCGGTGAAGTTATTCTTGAGCAGTTGGGCGTAAAAAAACGTGAAGTTTTGTCTTGTGAGATTAAGGATTTTCTTGAACATTTACAACCAGTTAGTGAGTAATGTGCAGATATTGGCCTTTAGCTTTGTGAGATATCTCTTACAGATTTTGTAAGAGATCGGCATTACGTTTTTCAGATTATCAGCAAGCCAAAATGTAAAAATAATGTGAATCATATACTTACGTAAAGCCATTTTAATTTGGGCAGTAAAAAGGTTTTGTAACATTTTTTCGTATCTTGTTTTCCGAGGGAACTTTGCCAGAATAGGCATCGTTGGCAGGAAGCCACAGGACTAAAACGCTTTCGGAAGAGAGCGAGTCAGGATGACCAAGAACGTAACGGAGTTTACGGCACAAGGAAGGCTTTAGGAAGAAGCAGGACGCTCAGGATAGAGTCAGGGACACCTCCAGGATGGAGAATGAGAGCTACACAGGATGTGTCGCGGGCCAGGATGCCACAGGATGAACGTCAGGATGACGCGCGAGAGGATTTCGCACAGGACTAGTTTTCATGGATGAGCAGGGAGCATCAGGGTAGCCGGATAGCTGCAAACGAACCGGGAGCACTGTTTAACAGTGCTCCCTTTTTTATGGGAATTTTTTGTCCGCGCTGTGACAAGTGGTATGCTTGCCGCCCGAATTTACAGGCATCCGGAGGTGGCGTATGACGCCGGAACAATTGATTACCCAGCGGCTGCAGCAGGTCGAACAGGTGATGCGCGAGCACGATCTCTGGCAGAACGCCGCGCCCGCCGCCGACGCTTTCAACAGCACGGAACCTTTTTGTCTCGATACCCTGCAACCGCTCGAATGGCTGCAATGGGTGTTGATTCCCCGTATGCACGCGCTTATCGCCGCCCGCCATCCCTTACCGGAGAACTTCGCCATCGCGCCCTATTTCGAGGTGGCGCTGGAACAGGCGACGCCGGGTCTCGCGCCGCTGCTGCTCAGTCTGAACCAGCTGGATGCGCTATTTTTGAAAGAGCCGCGCTGATGCTGGAAATTATCTATCAGGATCAATGGCTGGTGGCCGTCAACAAGCCGGCCGGCTGGCTGGTGCACCGCAGCTGGCTCGATCGCAAAGAGAAAGTGGTAGTGATGCAAACGGTGCGCGACCAGATTGGGCAACACGTTTTTACCGCGCACCGCCTCGATCGCCCTACCTCCGGCGTGCTGCTGATGGGTCTGTCAAGCGAGGTGGGCCGCCTGCTGTCGCTGCAGTTTGAACGTCATCAGATTCAGAAAACCTACCATGCGCTGCTGCGCGGCTGGCTGCAACAAAGCGGCACGCTCGACTATCCGTTGGTGGAGGAGCTGGATAAGATCGCCGATAAATTCGCCACTGAAGCGCGCGGCGCGCAGCCGGCGATGACCGATTATCACGCGCTGGCCTGCGCGGAGATGCCGGTGGCGATTGGCCGCTACCCGACCGCGCGCTACACGCTGGTCGAGCTTTCTCCGCGCACCGGCCGCAAGCATCAGCTGCGTCGCCATATGGCGCATCTGCGCCATCCGATCATCGGCGATACCACCCATGGCGATCTGCGCCAGAATCGCGGCGCGGCGGAACATTTTGGCTGTCAGCGCCTGATGCTGCACGCCAGCGCGCTGACGCTGAATCATCCGGTCACCGGCGAGCCTCTGGTCCTGCGCGCCGGGCTTGACGGCGTCTGGCAGGAAATGATGCGCCAGTTTGGCTGGCAGTCGCAGCTCCCTGAGGTTCCCAGGGTTGAGTTTGCCGCTGAGGCGAGTCAGGATAGCGTTTCAGAATAAGGAGAGCGCGAATGGCGAAAATTGGCATTTTTGTGGGTACGGTATACGGCAATGCGTTGTTGGCGGCAGAAGAGGCGGAGCCTTTGTTGCAGGCGCAGGGCCATGACGTCGCTATTTTTGAAGATGCGACGCTGGCGCAATGGCAAAATTACAGCAGCGATGTGGCCTTGATCATCACCTCTACCACCGGGCAGGGGGATTTTCCTGACAGCATCGCCAGTCTGTTTCACGACGTGAAG
Organism: Enterobacteriaceae bacterium UBA2655; assembly: GCA_002359495.1. Classification (GTDB taxonomy): domain Bacteria; phylum Pseudomonadota; class Gammaproteobacteria; order Enterobacterales; family Enterobacteriaceae; genus Pantoea; species Pantoea superficialis. Next base: position 126,178 of record DENB01000029.1, on the reverse strand, counting down.
GATAAGCTGGGCCATCAGCCGGCGTTGCGTTACGGCGTTATCGCGCTGGGCGACAGCAGTTATGACAACTTCTGCGGCGCGGGAAAAACCTTCGATGCGTTGCTGCAGGAGCAGGGCGCGCAGCGCGTCGGCGAGGTGCTGCTGGTGGATGCGATGGAAAACCCGGAGCCGGAAAGCGTGACTTCGCCTTGGGTTGAGGCTTGGGGTAAAATGCTTTAAACGGCCGGCGCCTCTGCTGAAAAAAGAAGAGGCGCTCAGCGCGTCGCGGACGATCAGGTCACCGGTGCCGGGTTAAACACCGCCAGCTGATTGCGGATGCCCCAGCGATCCGACCAGGTCTGCTTGCGTCCGCTGGCGATATCCAGAATCAATTCAAACAGCCGCCAGCCTACGTGTTCAATGGTTTCCTCGCCGGTGGCGATAGTTCCCGCATTGATATCCATCAGATCGTGCCAGCGCTCCGCCAGCGCGTTGCGCGTCGCCATTTTGATCACCGGGATCGCCGCCAGGCCGTAGGGCGTGCCGCGTCCGGTGGTGAAAACCTGAAGCGTGATGCCTGATGCCATCTGCTGCGTGCCGCAGACGAAATCGCTGGCTGGCGTCGCCGCGTAAATCAGACCGCGCTTCGTCGGGCGCTGGCCCGGCGACAGCACCTCGACAATCGGGCTGCGTCCCGATTTAGCGATAGAACCCAGCGCCTTCTCGACGACATTGGCGAGTCCGCCTTTTTTGTTGCCGGGGGAGGGATTGGCGCTGCGGTCGGTTTTACCCTGATCAAGATAATTATCGTACCAGGCCATCTCCTCCAGCAGCCGCTTGCCGACGGCTTCGTCCACCACGCGCGGCGTCAACAGGTGGATGGCGTCGCGTACTTCGGTCACTTCGGAAAACATCACCGTTGCGCCGCATCGCACCAGCAGGTCGGACGCAAAGCCGACGGCGGGATTGGCGGTGACGCCGGAGAAGGCGTCGCTGCCGCCGCACTGCATGCCGACAACCAGTTCCGACGCCGGGCAGGTTTCCCGCTTGCGCTGGTTCAGACGCTGCAGGTGGCGCTCGGCAACCTGCAAAATCTCCTCAACCATGGCGCCGAATCCCACCAGCCGCTCATCCTGCAAACGCACGATATCTTCATCGCCCAGCGAAATCGCCTGAACGTCCGGCGTGCCCGTCAGCAGGCGATCGGGCTGCAATTTTTCGCAGCCGAGGCTGACGATCATCACTTCGCCGCCGAAGTTGGCGTTGAGCGCCAGGTTATGAATGGTGCGGATCGGCACCACGGCCGCCGGGGCGTTAATCGCTACGCCGCAGCCGTAAAGGTGGTTCAGCGCGACCACACCGTCGACGTTAGGGTATTTGGGCAGCAGATCGCGCTCGATAATCTGCACGACGTAATCGACCACGCCCGCCACGCAGTGAACGCTGGTGGTAATGCCCAGCAGGTTGCGCGTGCCGACGCTGCCGTCCGCGTTGCGGTAGCCTTCGAAGGTATAGCCTTCCAGCGGCGGCAAGGCGGGAGGAACATTATTCGCCAGCGGCAGGCTGTCGAGCGGCGGAGCTTCGGGCAGCGCTACCAGTGACTCGTCGATCCAGCCGCCGCGCGCGATATCGCGCAGCGCATAGCCGATCACTTCGCCGTAACGCAGGATCTCCGCACCGCGGGCGATATCCTGCAGGGCGACCTTATGGCCCTGCGGCACATGTTCGGTAAGTTGCAGACCATCAGCAAACAGGGTGCCGGCCGGCAGTCCCTGGTTATTCACCACGATAGCCACGTTATCGGCCTCGTGAACTTTAATGTAGAGCGGTTGCTCGGTAAGAGTTCGCTTCATCGCTCGCCTTCCGGTTAATCGCGCCGTACACAGCGGCGCGCTGTAATAGGGTCATTCGTTGACGATCAGGGTTGCCAGAATTGAGTATAAGGAGCCGCCGGACGCTAAGCATTGTGCAGTTGACTGGCTTTAAAACTCTTTCTCTGCGCTTTTTGGGTCGTTTTCCCAAAAGCAAGTGAAGGGACTCACAAAGGTCCGACGTTGTGGTTAATTTTTGTTCAAAAAGCCCCTTAAAACCTCCGTTCCGTGAGCCATCGCGCAACCTTATGTGCATATGCCATAAAAACAGCGTTAATAGCGCGTAATCCTCAGGCGTTGCGCCAATGCCTCGCCACTGCCCAGTTCCTATACTGGCTTTCGTTTACACAACGTCAGGTTATTCGTCACGACGCATCATCGGTTTGCCCAACACTTAATCGCCGTGTTTAACCCGACATCATTCTGATACCCAACGCGATGTGTATGCAGTCAGAGTGAATGTAGCGCAGGCTATATTTCAGGAGTGCAACATGAATACAGTGAGCCAGACTGCGGCAGCGGTGCAGAAACGCACTAATGCCCGCTACTGGATAGTGGTGATGCTGTTTATCGTCACCTCTTTCAACTACGGCGACCGCGCCACCATTTCGATTGCCGGTTCCGCCATGTCTAAGGATATCGGTCTGGATTCAGTCGGACTGGGCTATATCTTCTCGGCGTTCTCATGGGCTTATGTAATAGGCCAAATCCCTGGCGGCTGGCTGCTCGACCGCTTCGGCTCAAAACGCGTTTATTTTTGGAGTATCTTCACCTGGTCGCTGTTTACCCTGCTGCAGGGCTTCGTAGATATTTTCAGCGGCTTTGGCATTGTCGTTTCGCTGTTCATGCTGCGCTTTATGGTCGGTCTGGCCGAAGCGCCATCTTTCCCGGGCAATAGCCGTATTGTCGCGGCCTGGTTCCCGGCGCAGGAGCGCGGTACCGCGGTAGCGATTTTCAACTCTGCACAATATTTCGCCACGGTTATCTTTGCGCCGATCATGGGCTGGCTGGTCGCTGAGGTGGGCTGGGCGCATGTGTTCTGGTTTATGGGCGGCCTCGGCATCATCCTTAGCTTTATCTGGCTGAAAGTAATCCACGATCCCAACGATCATCCCAGCGTGAATAAAGCTGAACTGGAATACATGGAGCGGGGCGGCGCGCTGATCAACATGGACGCGAAGAAGTCCGTGCACAAAGTAAGCTGGGATGAAAAGTGGTTCCAGATCAAACAGCTGCTCAGCTCGCGCATGATGTTGGGTATTTACCTCGGCCAGTACTGCGTTAATGCGCTGACTTATTTTTTCATCACCTGGTTTCCGGTCTATCTGGTGCAGGCGCGCGGCATGTCGATTCTGAAAGCGGGAATGATCGCCTCGATTCCAGCGGTATGCGGTTTCCTCGGCGGCGTACTGGGCGGCGTTATCTCCGATTACCTGATGCGTAAAACCGGCTCGCTAAATATCGCGCGCAAAACGCCTATCGTGCTGGGCATGCTGCTTTCCATCAGCATGGTGATGTGTAACTACAGCGACACCGAGTGGGTAGTGGTGTTCTTTATGGCGCTCGCTTTCTTCGGTAAAGGCATCGGCGCGCTGGGCTGGGCGGTGATGGCGGATACCGCACCGAAAGAGATCAGCGGCCTGAGCGGCGGTCTGTTCAATATGTTCGGCAACTTCTCCGGCATCGTGACGCCTATCGCTATCGGCTACATCATCGCCACCAGCGGCTCGTTTGAAGGCGCGCTGATCTATGTCGGCATTCACGCGTTCGTCGCCGCGTTCAGCTTCCTGGTCATTGCAGGCGATATTAAACGCATCGAACTGAAACACCGGACATAAGGACAGAGTATGAATACGCAAAGCACGCCCGTGATTACCGATATGCAGGTAATCCCCGTCGCCGGATACGACAGCATGCTGCTAAACATCGGCGGCGCCCACAGCGCCTGCTTTACGCGCAATATCGTGGTGCTGACCGACAGCGCAGGCCATACCGGCGTGGGCGAAGCGCCGGGCGGCGAGACCATCTATCAGACGCTGCTGGCGGCGATTCCGCAGGTAAAAGGGCAGCAGGTGGCGCGGATGAACCGTCTGGTGCAGCAGGTGCACAAAGGGAACCAGTCGGCGGATTTCGACACCTTCGGCAAGGGCGCCTGGACATTCGAGCTGCGCGTCAACGCGGTGGCCGCGCTGGAAGCGGCGCTGCTCGACCTGCTCGGCCAGGCGCTGGGCGTGCCGGTGGCGGAGCTGCTGGGGCCAGGTCAGCAACGCGATGAAGTGACGGTGCTGGGCTACCTCTTCTATATCGGCGATCGCCGCAAAACCGACCTGCCTTATCTCGACGGCGAACAGGCGAGCCATGAGTGGTATCGCCTGCGCCATCAGCAGGCGCTGGACAGCGCGGCG
>DENB01000029.1:19974-121666 GCA_002359495.1 Enterobacteriaceae bacterium UBA2655 | reverse complement strand
GCGGATCCGCACTTCTGGACCATGAGCGGCGCGGTGCGCGTCGCGCAACTGTGCGACGACTGGGGCCTGACCTGGGGCTGCCACTCCAATAATCACTTCGATATCTCTCTGGCGATGTTTACCCATGTCGGCGCGGCGGCGCCGGGCAAACCCACGGCCATCGATACCCACTGGATTTGGCAGGAGGGCGATCAGCGCCTGACTAAAGAGCCGCTGCAAATCCGCAACGGCAAGATCGCCGTGCCGGATAAGCCGGGTCTGGGCGTTGAGCTGGACTGGGACCGCCTGCGTCAGGCGCACGCGCTCTATCAATCGCTGCCGGCCGGCGCGCGTAACGACGCCACGGCGATGCAGTACCTGATTCCCGGTTGGACTTTTGACCGCAAGCGCCCGGCGTTTGGCCGCGCGACAGCATAAAGGAGCAGAGGATGAGTACCACACCTAAAGTCACATCAATGCAGGTGATCCCGGTTGCGGGCTACGACAGCATGCTGCTGAACCTGAGCGGGGCACATGCGCCGTTCTTTACTCGTAATATCGTCATCATCAAGGACAACGCGGGCCACACCGGCGTCGGCGAGATCCCCGGCGGCGAAAAAATTCGACAGACGCTGGAGGACGCCGCTGCGCTGGTGGCGCAGAAACCCATCGGCGAATACAAAAATATTCTCAACCTGGTGCGCACCACCTTCGCCGATCGCGATGCCGGCGGACGCGGCAAGCAAACCTTCGATCTGCGCACCACCATTCATGTGGTGACCGGCATCGAAGCGGCGCTGCTGGACCTGCTGGGCCAGCACCTGGAGGTCAACGTCGCCAGTCTGCTGGGCGAAGGGCAGCAGCGCGAGCGGGTCGAGATGCTCGGCTATCTGTTCTATGTCGGCGATCGCAAGAAAACCGACCTGCCGTATCAAAGCCAGCCGGACGACAAATGCGATTGGTATCGCCTGCGCCACGAAGAGGCGCTGACGCCTGAAGCGGTGGTGCGCCTGGCCGAGGCAGCTTACGACAAATATGGCTTCAACGATTTCAAACTGAAAGGCGGCGTGCTGCGCGGCGGAGAAGAGGCGGAGGCGGTGACCGCGCTGGCGCAGCGTTTTCCCGAGGCGCGCATTACGCTCGATCCCAACGGCGCCTGGTCGCTTAATGAAGCGATCCTGCTGGGCAAGCAGCTAAAAAACGTGCTGGCCTATGCGGAAGATCCCTGCGGCGCCGAGCAGGGTTATTCCGGTCGCGAGGTGATGGCGGAGTTTCGCCGCGCCACCGGCCTGCCGACCGCCACCAATATGATCGCCACCGACTGGCGTCAGATGGGGCATACCCTGTCGCTGCAGTCGGTGGATATTCCGCTGGCGGATCCGCACTTCTGGACCCTGCAGGGTTCGGTGCGGGTGGCGCAGATGTGTCACGACTTCGGCCTGACTTGGGGTTCGCACTCCAATAACCACTTCGACGTTTCGCTGGCGATGTTTACCCATGTCGCCGCCGCCGCGCCGGGCGCCATTACCGCTATCGATACCCACTGGATCTGGCAGGAGGGCAACCAGCGCCTGACCAAAGAGCCGTTGCAGATCAAGGGCGGCATGGTGCAGGTGCCGCAAAAACCGGGACTGGGCGTCGAGCTGGATATGGATCAGGTGATGCAGGCGAACGCCCTGTACCAGAAACATGGGCTTGGCGCGCGCGACGACGCGCAGGCCATGCAGTTCCTCGTGCCCGGCTGGACGTTCGATAACAAGCGTCCCTGCCTGGTGCGCTAACTTCTCCGGCGCCCGTCGCGGGCGCCGTTGCGACAGGAGCAAAACAGATGAGCAATGCCTGGCCTAACCCGTTTCGTCAGCGCCTGCTGGCCGGCGAAACATTAATCGGCAGCTGGTGCGCGCTGGCCAACCCCATTACCACCGAAGTGCTGGGTCTCGCCGGCTTCGACTGGCTGGTGCTGGATGGCGAGCACGCCCCTAACGACATCACCACTTTCGTGCCGCAGCTGATGGCGCTGAAGGGGAGCCGGAGCGCGCCGGTGGTGCGGCCGCCCTGTAACGAGCCGGTGATCATCAAGCGCCTGCTGGATATTGGCTTTTATAACTTCCTGATCCCTTTCGTGGAAACTGAAGAGGAAGCGCGGCGCGCGGTGGCCTCCACGCGCTATCCGCCGGCCGGCATTCGCGGCGTCTCCGTTTCGCATCGCAGCAATATGTACGGCACGCTGCCCGATTATAACGCCACGGTAAACGAGAACATTACGGTGCTGGTGCAGATCGAAACGCAGCAGGCGGTGGATAACATCGACGCCATCGCGGCGGTAGAAGGGGTCGACGGCATTTTCGTCGGACCGGGCGATCTGTCGGCGGCGCTGGGCTACCTCGGCCAGCCGGCGCACCCGGAAGTATTGAAAGTGGTCAAATACCTCTTCGAACGCGCCGAAGCGGCGGGCAAACCGAGCGGCATCCTGGCCCCGGTGGAGGCGGACGCGCGCCGTTACCTCGAATGGGGCGCCAGCTTTGTCGCCGTCGGCAGCGATTTAGGGGTTTTCCGCAACGCGACGCAGGCGTTATGCGACCGTTTTAAGAAGTAACTGACTAAGGGGAATACGGCATGAAAATTGGATTTATCGGCCTCGGCATCATGGGCAAACCGATGAGTAAGAACCTGATCAAAGCGGGCTACAGCCTGGTGGTGCGCGACCATAATCAGGCAAACGAAGCGGAGCTGACCGAGCTGGGCGCAACCGTGGCGAAAACGTCGAAAGAGGTGGCGGAGCAGTGCGACGTGATCATCACCATGGTGCCTAACTCGCCGCAGGTGAAGGAAGTCTGCCTGGGAGAAAACGGCATTATCGACGGGGCGAAACCGGGGCTGGTGGTGATCGATATGAGCTCCATCGCTCCGCTGGCGAGCCGCGAAGTGCATGACGCGCTGGCGAAAAAACAGGTGAAAATGCTGGATGCGCCGGTAAGCGGCGGCGAGCCTAAGGCGATCGAAGGCACCCTGTCGGTGATGGTGGGCGGCGACAAGGCGCTATTCGACCAGTGCTACGACATCATGAAGGCGATGGCGGGCTCGGTGGTGCATACCGGCGACATCGGCGCGGGCAACGTTACCAAACTGGCCAACCAGGTGATCGTCGCGCTTAACATCGCGGCGATGTCGGAGGCGCTGTCGCTGGCGACCAAAGCGGGCGTCAATCCCGATCTGGTTTACCAGGCGATTCGCGGCGGCCTGGCGGGCAGCACGGTGCTGGACGCCAAAGCGCCGATGGTGATGGATCGCAACTTCAAGCCGGGCTTCCGTATCGACCTGCATATCAAAGATCTGGCGAACGCGCTGGATACGTCGCATGAGCTGGGCGCGCACTTGCCGCTGACGGCCTCGGTGATGGAGATGATGCAGGCGCTGAAGGCCGACGGTAAAGGCAGCGCCGACCATAGCGCGCTCGCCTGCTATTATGAACAGTTAGCAAAGGTCGAGATTTCACGGTAGATCCCGCGTCCGGCATCCTTCCGATGCCGGACAGCCTTTCTGCCACGTCAGGACTGACTTCAGTCAACTATCTGCGCTCGGATTGCCTATGAAAATCGTTATCGCACCGGATTCATACAAAGAAAGTTTAACCGCTCTGGAAGTCGCTTCGGCGATTGAGGCGGGATTCCGCGACATCTTTCCCGACGCCAGCTACGTAAAATTGCCTGTCGCCGACGGCGGCGAGGGAACGGTAGAGGCGATGGTGGCGGCGACCCAGGGAAAAATCGTCAGGCTGGCGGTGACCGGTCCGCTTGGCGAAGAGGTCGATGCGTTTTATGGCCTCTCCGGCGATGAACGCACCGCATTTATTGAAATGGCGGCGGCGAGCGGGCTGGAACTGGTGCCGACGGCAAAGCGCGATCCGCTCATTACCACCTCGTACGGCACCGGCGAGCTGATTAAAAACGCGCTCGACAGGGGCGTGGAGCATTTTATTATCGGCATCGGCGGCAGCGCCACCAACGACGGCGGCGCCGGCATGATGCAGGCGCTCGGCGCGCGACTGCTGGATAAGCAGGGCGAGCAGATCGGCTTTGGCGGCGGCGCGCTGCCCAAACTGGATCGCATCGACATCGGCAGCCTGGACGATCGCATCGCTCACTGTCGCTTCGAAGTCGCCTGCGACGTCACCAATCCGCTGATCGGCGATCAGGGCGCCTCGGCGATCTTCGGCCCGCAGAAGGGCGCCACGCCTGAACGGGTGCGGCAGCTTGACCAGGCGCTGGCGCACTACGCGGAGATTATTCGCCGCGATCTCGATATCGACGTGCTGCATATTCCCGGCGGCGGCGCGGCTGGCGGCATGGGCGCGGCGCTGCACGCCTTTTGTCAGGCCGAATTGCGGCGCGGCATTGAGATCGTCACCGAAGCGCTGGGGCTGGCGGAGCAGGTCAAAGACGCGACGCTGGTGATCACCGGCGAAGGGCGCATCGACAGCCAGACCATCAACGGCAAGGTGCCGATCGGCGTGGCGAATGTGGCGAAGCGTTTCAACAAGCCGGTCATCGGCATCGCCGGCAGCCTGACGGCGGATGTCGGCGTGGTGCATCAGCACGGCATCGATGCGGTATTCAGCGTGCTTTACAGCATCTGCTCGCTGGAAGAGGCGCTGGATAATGCCGGGCAGAATGTGCGCATGACGGCGCGCAATATCGCCGCCAGCCTGAAAGTCGGTCAGCTTATCTGACGGGCGCGACGCGTTAACCTCACCCCTTTCCCGCCGGGAAGGGGGAATTATTCCTCCAGCAGGCTGCGTGCTTCCCGCGCCACGTTTTCCATCTCGTCGATCAGCTCCAGCAGCTCCGGCTCCAGCGCCGCGATGTCGCTCGCCTGGTGCAGGTTTTTTTCCAGCTGCTGACAAAGCTGTTTCATGCGCGGCACGCCGCTGTAGCTGGCGCTGCCGTGCAGTTTATGGATGATGTCGCGCAGCGAGACCGCATCGTTGGTCGCCATGCACCTTTCCATGGTTTCACGCACTTCCGGCATAAAGTCGAGCAGCATCCGCAACAGGTCGCGCGCCAGCTCCGGCTTGTTGGCGGCCTGACGCAGCGCCAGCGGCCAGTCGAGAGAAATCGTCAGATGCGGCAACGGCGCGGACGGCGTCGGCGCGGGGGCGTAACGCGCCAACAGCAGGCTCAGCTTGCTCTCTTCAATCGGCTTCGCCAGATAGTCATTCATCCCGGCTTTGATTAACTGTTCGCGCTCGCCGTCGATGGCGTGGGCGGTGACCGCGACGATAGGCGTGCCGCCATGCAGCGGCAGGTTGCGGATAATTTCGCTGGCGCGAATACCGTCGATATCCGGCATCTGGATATCCATCAAAATGAGGTCGAGCTTCTGGCGACGCGCCTGCTGAATCGCCTGTTCGGCGCTGTCGCACAGTATGCTGTTTTCAACCTGTTCCGCCAGCAAGGCGCCGATCAGTTTAAGGTTGGCCGGATTGTCGTCCACCGCCATCACGGTCAGCGGTAAACGCGGGCTGGCGGGCAGTTCGTCATGCTGGCGCGCATGCAGATCGAGCAGAATCGGCATCAGGCGCGTCATCGAAACCGGCTTGGTGATGCAGGCGTCGATGCCGCGCATCTTCAGCTCGTCAGCGTAGATCATCATCTGGCTCGGCAACGCCATAACCACGTAGTCGGCGTGCTCCAGCAGCGCCGGGATGCGGCCTTCGGCGAAAATCTCTTTGCGGGTGACGTCGATCGGCAGCGCAATCAGCAGAGTGCTGAAGTAATTATCGCCGAGCGCCTCCAGTGTGCTGCTGTAATGCACTTGCAACGGCGTGGCGCTCAGGGTTTGCAGCACGGCTCTGGAGGCCGCCGGATGAGGCTCGACATAGGCGAGGCGCGACTGGTTCAGCGCATCCAGCGCGCGCGGCATGCTGGGGGCGTTAGGATTGAGATCGAGCTGAATATAGACCAGGAAGGTCGAGCCCTGGTTAAGGCGGCTGTTGAAAGCGATTTCGCCGCCCATCTCCTTCACCAGCCGCTGGGTGATCACCAGCCCGAGGCCGGTGCCGCCGTGGCGACGGGAAATACTGGTGTCCGCTTGACGAAACGCCTGAAACAACTGCGACTGCTGCTGTTCCGAAATGCCGATGCCGGTATCGCGGACCTGGATTTCCAGCTCGACGCAGGTACTGTTTTGCCCGCGTTTTTTCACCTGAAGTTCGATGGTGCCCTGCTCGGTGAATTTAATCGCGTTGCCCATCAGGTTGATGAGAATTTGCTGCAGGCGCAGCGGATCGCCAATCACATTGTCCGGCACGGTTTTATCCAGGCTGACGGTCAGCTCCAGCGATTTTTCATGGGCGGACGGCGCCAGCAGCACCACCGTTTCATCCAGCGTGGCGCGCAGCGGAAAAGGAATCGACTCCAGCACCAGCCTGCCTGCCTCCAGTTTGGAGAAGTCGAGCACGTCGTTAATGATGCTCAGCAGGTTGTTGGCCGAGCGCTCAATGGTCAGCATATAGTCGCGCTGCGTGGTGCTAAGCCCGGTTTTTAGCATCTGCCGGGTAAAGCCGATGACGCCGTTCAGCGGCGTGCGCAGCTCGTGAGACATATTGGCCAAAAATTCCGATTTGATGCGCGCGGCTTCCTGCGCGCGCTTTTTCGCCAGATCCAACTCGACGTTTTGGATCTCTAACTGCTCTAACGTTTCCCGCAGATCGGAGGTCGCCTGATCGATGTTGTGCTGCATCTCCTCGTGGTAGGCGGTGAGCGACATCGCCATGGCGTTAATGCCGTTCTTCAGCATGCTCAGCTCGCCCAGCATATAGCCCTCGACGCGGCTGTCGAGCTGGCCGCGGCGAATGCGGTCCACCGTCGCCACCATGTTGCGGATCGGGCCGGTGACGTCGCGCATCAGACGATAGGCGAATAGCATGGCGATGCAGAGACAGAAGAGCAGCAGCAGCGTCGCGACGAACACCTCTTTGTACTGCTGCAGCCGCACCGATTGCAGATCCAGCTCAATCGCCACGTAGCCCAGCGGATTGCCGGCCGGTTTGGCCTCTGTGCCGGTCAGCTCGTCCGGCGCCGCGCGCTCCGTGATAATCGGCGTGCGCAGGATCATCAGGTTGCCGCTGCGCTCAATCGACACCGTGTCGCTCAGGATAGCGGAGTCCTCTTTTTGCATCAGGTCGGGCGTATGAAGATTATTTGAAGTGACGTAGAGGCGGTTATGGTTGTCGAAAACCGCGATGGCGCGGACAATATCGGAATGGCGGCGATGCAGCAGGCTGACCAGCTGATGGATCGCAACGCGATTATTCCAGGCCATGCCGTATTCGCTGGAGACCGCCAGCGGCTCGATAATATTGGCGCCGGCGTCAATCACCTGGCGCTGCAGTTCATTGTAACGATGCACCACAAAAAATGTGCTGAGCAGCAGACCAATCATCAAGGTCGGCGCCAGAATCAAAATCATCATTCGCGCCCGCAGGCTGTATTTCGTCATAATAGTCGCCTGGCTACTCCTGGCATTACGATCCCTGTGCCTGACGGGAAACTCCCGTGCAGACGCAACGTGACAAGTTTATAGAGAATTCACAACACTATGGCGCAATTTTACTCCGCAAAAAAGCGTGTGACGACCCGGCAGCGCATTACCGTCACCATTGACGACCTGGATCAATTCGGTCAGGGCGTCGCGCGGCATCAGGGCAAGACGCTGTTCGTCGCCGGCGCACTGCCCGGCGAACAGGCGGAAGTCACGCTGCTGGAGGATAAGCGGCAGTTCGCGCGCGCGAAAGCGACGCGTTTGCTGAGCCGAAGTCCGGTGCGCGTCGCGCCGCGCTGCCCTTACTTCGGCGTTTGCGGCGGCTGCCAGCAGCAGCACGTCAGCGAAGCGCTGCAGCAGAGCAGCAAAGCGCAGGCGCTGGCCCGCATGCTCAGCCGCGAGACGCAGCAGCCGGTCGCGGTGGAGGAAATCATCGCCGGCGCGCCCTGGCGCTATCGACGTCGCGCCCGTTTAGGGCTGCAATGGCAGCCGAAAACGCAGCGGCTGGCGATGGGATTTCGTCAGGCGGCGAGCAACGATCTGGTGGATATCGCGCAGTGCCCCATTCTGGCGCCCGAACTTGAGGCGCTGCTGCCGGCGATTAAAGCCTGCCTGAGCGAGCTTAAGGCGGCAAAGCGGCTCGGACATCTTGAGCTGGTGCTGGCGGATAACGGTCCGCTGATGGTGCTGCGCCATCTTGATGCGCTGACCAGCGACGATCGGCAAAAACTGGAACGCTTTTCGCATGACCATCGGCTGATGCTGTTTCTGGCGGACGGCGGCGAGACGTTGACCGCGCTGAGCCGGGAAACGCCTTTTTATCAGTCCCATAACCTGAAGCTCACCTTCAGCCCGCAGGATTTTATTCAGGTGAACGATGCGGTGAACCAGCAGATGGTGGCGAAGGCGATCGACTGGCTGGATTTACAGCCGCAGGACCGCGTGCTCGATCTGTTTTGCGGTATGGGAAACTTCACACTTCCTGTAGGAAAATTTATATTAAATGCGGTTGGTGTGGAGGGCGTTGCAGCATTAGTCAGGCAGGCAGAGTATAATGCCGACCTGAATAATCTTAAAAATGTCGCCTTTTTTCAGCACAACCTGGAAGAGGACGTTTCGCGCCAGCCTTGGGCGGCGCAGGGATTTAACAAGGTGTTGCTGGATCCGGCACGGGCCGGCGCGGCGGGCGTAATGTCGCATATCGTTAAACTTGCCCCGGAACGTGTGGTCTACGTTTCCTGTAACCCTACAACGCTTGCCCGCGACAGTCAGACATTGCTGTCGGCGGGCTACCATCTGGAAAGGGTCGCGATGCTGGATATGTTTCCTCATACCAGCCATCTGGAATCCATGGTGCTGTTCAGCAAAACATAAGCTGCCGTTAAGCGGCTGTGGCAGGAGAGGATATGGTTGCGGTAAGAAGTGCGCATTTAAATACGGCCGGGGAGTTTGCTCTCGATCAGTGGATCGAAAGCCTTGGCATCGCCAACCCGCAATCATGCGCCCGTCTCGCTGACACTTGGCGCTACTGTGAAGCTGAAACGCGCGGGCACCCCGATCAGACGCTGCTGCTGTGGCGCGGCATCGAGATGGTCGAAATCCTGTCGATGCTCAGCATGGATATCGACAGCCTGCGCGCCGCGCTGATTTTTCCGCTGGCTCATGCCGAGGTGGTCAGCGAAGAGGAGCTGGAGCAGACCGTCGGCACAGGAATCGTCTCGCTGGTGCACGGCGTGCGCGACATGGACGCCATTCGCCAGCTGAAAGCGATTCATAACGACTCGATGGCCTCCGAGCAGGTCGATAACGTGCGGCGCATGCTGCTGGCGATGGTGGAAGATTTCCGCTGCGTGGTGATCAAGCTGGCGGAGCGCATCGCCCATCTGCGCGAAATGAAAGACGCGCCCGAAGATGAGCGCGTGCTGGCGGCGAAAGAGAGCACCAATATCTATGCGCCGCTGGCCAACCGACTGGGCATCGGCCAGCTGAAATGGGAGCTGGAGGATTACTGCTTCCGCTACCTGCACCCCGACGAGTACAAGCGCATCGCCAGGCTGCTGCATGAGCGCCGCATCGATCGCGAACAGTACATCGAAAATTTTGTCGCGGGGCTGCGCAAAGAGATGACGAAAGAGGGCGTGCGCGCGGAAGTCTACGGCCGTCCCAAGCACATCTATAGCATCTGGCGCAAAATGCAGAAGAAGTCGTTGGCGTTCGACGAATTGTTCGACGTGCGCGCGGTGCGCATCGTCGCCGATCGTCTGCAGGACTGCTACGGCGCGCTGGGCATTGTCCATACGCTTTACCGTCATCTGCCGGACGAGTTTGACGACTACGTCGCCAATCCCAAGCCCAACGGCTATCAATCCATTCACACCGTGGTGCTGGGTCCGCAGGGCAAAACGGTGGAGATTCAGATCCGCACCCGCCAGATGCATGAAGATGCGGAGCTGGGCGTCGCCGCGCACTGGAAATACAAAGAAGGGCCGGGCAACAGCAATGCGCGCGGCGCGGCGGGGCATGAAGAACGTATCGCCTGGCTGCGTAAGCTGATCGCCTGGCAGGAAGAGATGGCGGATTCCGGCGAAATGCTGGAAGAGGTGCGCAGCCAGGTCTTCGACGATCGCGTTTACGTCTTTACGCCCAAAGGGGACGTGGTGGATCTGCCAGCCGGCTCCACGCCGCTCGATTTCGCTTACCATATTCACAGCGATATCGGCCACCGCTGCATCGGCGCGAAAATCGGCGGTCGCATCGTGCCCTTTACCTATCAGCTGCAAATGGGCGATCAGGTCGAGGTTATCACCCAGAAACAGCCGAACCCGAGCCGCGACTGGCTGAACCCCAACCTCGGCTATATCACTACCAGTCGCGGACGCTCGAAAATTCACGCCTGGTTCCGCAAGCAAGATCGCGATAAAAACATTATCGCCGGACGTCAAATTCTCGACAGCGAGCTGAGCCATCTCGACATCAGTCTAAAAGAGGCGGAAAAAGTCTTGCTGCCGCGCTACAACGTCAGCTCGCTGGATGAACTACTGGCGGCCATCGGCGGCGGGGATATTCGTCTCAACCAGATGATCAACTATCTGCAGGCGAAGCTGAACAAGCCGAGCGCGGAAGAGGAAGATCGCGAGGCGCTGCGCCAGCTGACGCAAAAATCATACGCGCCGGCCTCGCCGCGTAAAGAGAGCGGCCGGGTGGTAGTGGAGGGCGTCGGCAACCTGATGCACCATATCGCGCGCTGCTGCCAGCCGATCCCGGGCGACGATATCGTCGGCTTTATCACCCAGGGACGCGGCATCTCCATTCACCGCGCCGACTGCGAGCAGCTGGCCGAACTCATCAGCCATGCGCCGGAACGCATCGTCGACGCGGTCTGGGGCGAAAGTTACTCCAGCGGCTACTCGCTGGTGGTGCGCGTTACCGCCAACGATCGCAGCGGTTTGCTGCGCGATATCACCACCATCCTTGCCAACGAAAAGGTCAACGTGCTGGGCGTCTCCAGCCGCAGCGATACCAGAAAGCAGCTCGCCACCATCGATATGGATATCGAGATTTATAACCAGCAGGTGCTGGGACGCGTGCTGGCGCGGCTGAATCAGGTGCCGGATATCATCGACGCGAAGCGATTGCACTGATCCGCCTTCGGCTTACGCAGCCAGCCCGAGACTTCAGGCGGGCTGCGCCTTTATGCTTTTTAACGGAACTGCCTATGTCTTCTCTCGAACGCCTGCTTAACATCATGCAAACCCTGCGCGATCCGCAACGGGGCTGTCCTTGGGATCGCGAACAGACTTTCGCCACTATCGCGCCTTATACCCTGGAAGAAACTTACGAAGTGCTGGACGCCATTCAGCGCGAAGATTTCGACGATCTGCGCGGCGAGCTGGGCGACCTGATGTTTCAGGTGGTATTTTACGCCCAGATGGCGAGCGAGCAGGATCGCTTTAACTTTGACGATATCTGCAACGCCATCAGCGACAAGCTGGAGCGCCGCCATCCACATATTTTCGGCGACGCGCAGGTGACGAGCAGCCGCGAAGTGCTGCAAAACTGGGAACAGATCAAACGCGACGAGCGCGCAGACAAAGCGCAGCACTCCGCGCTTGACGATATCCCCAAAGCGCTGCCGGCCCTGATGCGCGCCCATAAAATCCAGAAGCGCTGCAGCCACGTCGGATTCGACTGGACCACGCTCGGCCCGGTGGTGGAAAAAGTTCACGAAGAGATCGACGAAGTGATGTTCGAGGCGCAGCAGGCGGTCGTGGATCAGGCGAAGCTGGAGGAGGAGATCGGCGATCTGCTGTTCGCTACGGTAAACCTCTCCCGCCATCTGGGCAGCAAGGCGGAAACCGCGCTGCAGAAGGCCAATGATAAATTCGAGCGCCGCTTCCGTCAGGTTGAAGCCATCATCGCCGCACAGGGCCTGACTCTGCCGGAAGCCACGCTGGATCAGATGGAAGCGGCCTGGCAGCAGGTCAAAACCCTGGAAAAGGCGTAGCCGCCGCGCCGTCAGCCCTGCGCCTGACGGCGATCCTTTTCCCTTATTACCGCCATTATTCCTTCGACGGTCATAATTTCACCGTTTGCGCTTACTCGATTCAGCCGGGCGGTAACTTTGTGACGCAGGTCAACATTTCCGCCAGGGCAATCCGCTATGTTACCTCAGCACTGCGTTGGAGGATGGCGTTGATTCATCAATTGTCGCAGATAGTGGTTTCCGGTATACTGTTTTCCCGTCCTGGTTATTCCACCATCTTTAAACCTAAACTCTCAGGTTCAGCATGACAACGAACTATATTTTTGTGACCGGCGGGGTCGTATCCTCTCTGGGTAAAGGCATTGCCGCAGCCTCCCTCGCAGCCATTCTCGAAGCCCGTGGTCTTAACGTGACCATCATGAAGCTGGACCCGTATATCAACGTCGATCCCGGCACCATGAGCCCGACGCAGCATGGTGAAGTTTTCGTTACTGATGATGGGGCTGAAACTGACCTGGATTTGGGTCACTACGAGCGTTTCATTCGCACCAAAATGTCCCGTCGCAACAACTTCACCACGGGCCGCATATACTCTGAAGTGCTGCGCAAAGAGCGCCGCGGCGACTATCTCGGCGCCACGATTCAGGTTATCCCGCACATCACCAACGCCATCAAAGAGCGCATCATCGAAGGCGGCGAAGGCCACGACGTGGTGCTGGTGGAGATCGGCGGCACCGTCGGCGATATCGAGTCGCTGCCGTTCCTCGAGGCGATTCGCCAGATGGCAGTGGACGTGGGCCGCGAGCACACCATGTATATGCACCTGACGCTGGTGCCCTATATGGCGGCGGCGGGCGAAGTGAAAACCAAACCGACCCAGCACTCCGTGAAAGAGTTGCTGTCGATCGGCATTCAGCCCGACGTGCTGATCTGCCGTTCGGATCGCGCGGTGCCGGCTAACGAACGCGCCAAAATCGCGCTGTTCTGCAACGTGCCGGAAAAAGCGGTTATCTCGCTGAAAGATGTTGATTCCATTTATAAAATCCCGGGCCTGCTAAAATCTCAGGGTCTGGATGACTATATCTGCAAACGCTTCAACCTGAACGCGCCGGAAGCCAACCTGGCCGAGTGGGAGCAGGTGATTTACGAAGAAGCGAATCCGGGCGGCGAAGTGACCATCGGCATGGTGGGCAAATACGTTGAGCTGCCGGACGCCTATAAATCGGTGATCGAAGCGCTGAAGCACGGCGGCCTGAAAAATCGCGTTACTGTTAACATCAAGCTGATCGATTCGCAGGATGTGGAAACGCGCGGCGTCGAATTACTGAAAGATTTAGATGCCATTCTGATCCCGGGCGGCTTCGGCTACCGCGGCGTGGAAGGCAAGCTGATGACCGCCAGATACGCGCGTGAAAACAACGTGCCTTACCTGGGCATCTGCCTCGGCATGCAGGTCGCGCTGATGGAGTTCGCCCGCAACGTCGCCGGGATGGAAGGCGCCAACTCGACGGAATTTGTGCCAGACTGTAAATATCCGGTGGTGGCGCTGATTACCGAATGGCGCGACGAAAACGGCAACGTGGAAGTGCGTACCGAACAGAGCGATCTGGGCGGCACCATGCGCCTTGGCAGCCAGCAGTGTCAGCTGACCGACAACAGCCTGGTGCGTCAGATGTACGGTTCCGACACCATCGTCGAGCGCCATCGCCATCGTTATGAAGTCAACAATCTGCTGCTGAAGCAGATTGAGGCGGCGGGCCTGCGCGTGGCGGGTCGCTCCGGCGATGACCAGCTGGTGGAAATTATCGAAATCCCGAACCATCCGTGGTTTGTGGCTTGCCAGTTCCACCCGGAGTTCACCTCCACCCCGCGCGACGGCCACCCGCTGTTCGCCGGTTTTGTTAAGGCGGCACACGAGTACCAGAAGCGTTTAGCGAAGTAAGTTTTCACGAGCGACGCGCGAACTTTCCGCGCGTTGTTTGTCTTAGGATTGACTAACTTGTACTGAGGAAAAACTAATGTCCAAAATCGTTAAAGTCATCGGTCGCGAAATTATCGACTCCCGTGGTAACCCGACCGTTGAAGCTGAAGTGCATCTGGAAGGCGGTTTCGTTGGTCTGGCAGCGGCTCCGTCAGGCGCTTCTACCGGTTCGCGCGAAGCGCTGGAGCTGCGTGACGGCGACAAATCGCGTTTCCTGGGCAAAGGCGTGACCAAAGCGGTTGCGGCAGTTAACGGTCCGATTGCTGATGCGGTTAAAGGCAAAGATGCTAAAGATCAGGCGAACATCGACAAGATCATGATCGACCTGGACGGTACTGACAATAAATCCAACTTCGGCGCAAACGCCATCCTGGCCGTTTCCCTGGCTGCTGCGAAAGCCGCTGCCGCCTCTAAAGGCCAGCCGCTGTATGAGCACATCGCTGAACTGAACGGCACCCCGGGCAAATTCTCAATGCCGTTGCCGATGATGAACATCATCAACGGCGGCGAGCACGCTGACAACAACGTCGACATCCAGGAATTCATGATCCAGCCGGTCGGCGCTTCCAGCGTGAAAGAAGCGATCCGCATGGGTTCTGAAGTGTTCCATCACCTGGCGAAAGTGCTGAAAGGCAAAGGCATGAACACCGCCGTAGGCGACGAAGGCGGCTACGCGCCGAACCTGGGTTCCAACGCCGAAGCGCTGGCCGTTATCGCGGAAGCGGTAAAAGCAGCCGGTTACGAGCTGGGCAAAGATATCACCCTGGCGATGGACTGCGCGGCGTCTGAATTCTACAAAGATGGCAAATACGTGCTGGCCGGCGAAGGCGGCAAGGCGTACACCTCTGAAGAGTTCACCCACTTCCTGGAAGATCTGACCAAACAGTATCCAATCGTCTCTATCGAAGATGGCCTGGATGAGTCTGACTGGGAAGGCTTCGCCTACCAGACCAAGGTGCTGGGCGACAAAATCCAGCTGGTCGGCGACGACCTGTTCGTGACCAACACCAAGATCCTGAAAGAAGGCATCGAGAAAGGCATCGCGAACTCCATTCTGATCAAATTCAACCAGATCGGTTCTCTGACCGAAACTCTGGCGGCGATCAAAATGGCGAAAGACGCTGGCTACACTGCCGTTATCTCTCACCGTTCCGGCGAGACCGAAGACGCGACCATCGCTGACCTGGCGGTCGGCACCGCGGCGGGTCAGATCAAAACCGGTTCTATGAGCCGTTCTGACCGCGTAGCGAAATACAACCAGCTGATCCGTATTGAGGAAGCGCTGGGTTCAAAAGCGCCGTTCAACGGCCTGAAAGAAGTGAAAGGCCAGGCGTAATCACCTGCGGGCGCGGTCCTGCCGCGCCACTGCCTGACAAAAGCCTCGCCGTCGCGCGGGGCTTTTTCATTCCATGCTTTTCCTTTCTTTCTTCTCTTTTGCTGACAATGTTCATTTTGTCGCGCTGCGAATCTCTGCCATAATCAGCGCCCCGATTTATCCAGGTGAGTAAAAAATGCACTACCCGATTAACGAAATGTTCCAGACGCTGCAGGGCGAAGGTTTTTACACCGGCGTGCCGGCCATTTTCATCCGTATGCAGGGATGTCCGGTGGGATGCAGCTGGTGTGATACCAAACATACCTGGGAAAAGCGTGCGGATCGGGAGACCTCGCTGGGCGACATTCTGGTTAAAAATATTGAAAACGACGCCTGGGGCGACGCCGATGCGGCGATGCTGATCGAGGCCATCGCGCAGCAGGGCTGGACGGCGCGCCATGTGGTGATTACCGGCGGGGAACCGGCGATTTACGATCTGCGTCCGCTGACCACGGCGCTGGAAGCGGCGGGCTTTGGCTGCCAGATCGAAACCAGCGGCACGCACAGCATCCATTGTTCAGACGCCACCTGGGTAACGGTATCTCCTAAAGTGAATATGCGCGGCGGCTACGACGTGCTGCCGCAGGCGCTGACGCGAGCCGACGAGATCAAACATCCGGTCGGGCGCGAACGCGACATCGAAGCGCTGGATGAACTGCTGGCGGGCATCGACGATGACAAACAGCGCGTGATTGCGTTGCAGCCCATCAGCCGTAAAGAGGCGGCGACCAAACTCTGCATCGATACCTGCATCGCCCGCAACTGGCGTCTGTCGATGCAGACGCACAAGTATCTGAACATCGCCTGATTCTGAACAAACAGGGCGGCTCAACGCCGCCCCGATCGTACTCTCCGGCATTACCGTCTTACTGCTTCGCCTTCCAGGCGTCATAGGCTTTTTTAATCTCCGTTTTGGCTGTCGCCGCATCCTGTAAACCGTTCAGCTCCACTTTTTTACGTCCATCCGGCAGCTGTTTGTACACGCGGAAAAAAGCCTGCAGGCGCTCCTGCTCGATTTTCGGCAGATCGCTGATGGCCTGAATCTCATCATACGTAGGATCGATTTTGTTGGCCGGCACAGCGACAACTTTGTCGTCCACTTCGCCGCCGTCGATCATCTTCAGCACGCCGATCGGGCGCAGCTTGATCAGGGTGCCCGGCTGCATCGGCGCGCGGGTATAAAAAATGACGTCCAGCGGATCGTTATCGCCGCCCAGCGACTGGGTCAGCGAGCCGTAGTTAGCCGGATAAGCGACAGGCATCGACTGAAAACGGTCAGTGACGATAAATCCCGTTTTGGCATCGGTTTCATACTTGATGATCCCGCCCGCCGGGATTTCAGTCACGGCATAAAACTCATCAGGGTTATTCTCCGGCTGCGGAAAATCGAGCACGTTCTGTGCCTGAACGGCGGCAGAGGCGGAAACGAAAAGCGCAATAAGGGAAAGTTTCTTGACCAGATTCATTGTTGATTCTCTTGATCTTTAATGAAGGAGGCAACAACGTAAAGAGCGAAGATGACAGCAGGATGACGGGATAGAAAAACGGATCGAACAGGTCGATCCGTTGGGTTCAGCTGCGGTAGACGCAGCCGGCGGTGCAGGTCTCTTTAATCATCACCGCGCTCAGCTCAGGCAGGCGAGGCTTCATCTGCTCCCAGATCCACTGCGCCAGCACTTCGCTGGTGGGATTATCAAGACCCGGAATATCATTCAGGTAGTGATGATCGAGACGATCGTAGATTGGCTTAAAAGCCGCTTTCAGTTCGGCAAAATCCATTACCCAGCCGGTATACGCATCCACTTCACCGGTAATTTCCAGACGCACCAGAAACGAGTGGCCATGCAGGCGCCCGCATTTGTGGCCTTCAGGCACATGGGGCAGGCGGTGAGCCGCTTCGAACTGGAACTCTTTAAACAGCGTGGTAGACATAATGGTTCTCAGAGATAAAAACCTGCAAAGTCTACCTGAAAAGCGGAATTTTCGCACCCGTTGCCGGGGAAAAGCGCTTTTTTCGCGCTAACCGCGCTGTCGTCATAGCATCCTGTTGAATAGAAAAGCCTTTCTTTACCACTTTTGTCGATTAAGGTTACGTGTAAAACCGTTTAGTCATTTTGGTTATTTATTATGTCGAAGCTTTATTTAATCGTTAATATACGGGCCGGTAACCTATCCACTCTTCCGCTATTTTACGGTCCGGACTCTTGATACTGGAATTCTTAACGCGATGACGACTCAGGCACCCCCAAGTTCTCTGCTCCCGCTAACGCCGGAGCAACTCGCGCGCTTGCAGGCGGCGACAACCGATCTCTCTACCACCCAGCTGGCGTGGCTCTCCGGCTATTTCTGGGGCATGCTCAACCAGACGCCGGGCAGCGTGGCGGCCAGCGCGCCGGCTCAGGCACAAGCGCCAGCCATTACGTTAATCTCCGCTTCGCAAACCGGCAACGCGCGTCGCGTCGCAGAACAGCTGCGCGACGATCTGCTGGCGGCGAAGCTGAACGTCAGCCTGGTGAATGCAGGCGACTATAAGTTCAAGCAGATTGGTCAGGAGAAGCTGCTGGTTATCGTGACCTCGACGCAGGGAGAGGGGGATCCGCCGGAAGAAGCCGTCGCGTTATATAAATTCCTGATGTCGAAAAAAGCGCCGAAGCTTGAGGGCTCCGCCTTCGCCGTGTTCGGTCTCGGCGACACCTCCTATGAGTTCTTCAGCAAGGTAGGTAAAGATTTTGACGCGCGTCTGGCCGAACTGGGCGGCGAGCGTCTGCTGGATCGCGTCGACGCCGACGTTGAGTATGCCGAACCGGCCGCCGCATGGCGCCAGCAGATTACCGAGGTGCTTAAAGCGCGCGCGCCGGCGGCTTCGCCTGCGCAGGCCGCGCTGGGCGCGACCGGCACTGTAAGCGAAGTTTTCACCAGCCCTTACAGCAAAGAGGCGCCGCTGACCGCCAGCTTTGCCGTGAATCAGAAAATCACCGGCCGCGACTCCGACAAGGATGTGCGCCACATTGAGATCGACCTCGGCGACTCCGGTCTGCGCTACCAGCCGGGCGACGCGCTTGGCGTCTGGTATGAGAACGATCCGGCGCTGGTGAAAGAGCTGACCGAGCTGCTGTGGCTGAACGGCAGCGAGCAGGTCGAGATCAACGGCGAAAGCCTGACGCTCTCCGACGCGCTGCAAAAGCACTTTGAACTCACCGTCAACACGCCGCAGATTGTCGAGCAGTACGCCGCGCTGGCGCGTAACGAAGCCCTGCTGGCGCGGCTGGCGGACAAAGCGCAGCTGCAGCACTATGCGCAGAGCACGCCGATTGTCGATATGGTGCGTCAGGCGCCCTGCGAGCTGCGCGCGGAGCAGCTGACCGCGCTGCTGCGTCCGCTGACGCCGCGCCTCTACTCTATCGCCTCCTCCCAGGCGGAAACGGATACCGAAGTGCATATTACTGTCGGCGCGGTGCGCTACGAAATCGATGGTCGCCCCCGCGCCGGCGGCGCCTCCAGCTATCTGGCGGATCGCCTGGAAGAGGATGGCGAAATCCGCGTCTTCATCGAACATAACGACAACTTCCGCCTGCCGGAAAACCCGGAGGCGCCGTTAATCATGATCGGCCCCGGCACTGGCATTGCGCCTTTCCGCGCCTTTATGCAGCAGCGCGACAACGACAGCGCCGGCGGAAAAAACTGGCTGTTCTTCGGCAACCCGCATTTCACCGACGATTTCCTGTATCAGGTGGAGTGGCAGAAGTATGTGAAGCAGGGTCTGCTGACGAATATCGACCTCGCCTGGTCGCGCGATCAGGAAGAGAAAGTGTACGTACAGGATAAAATCCGCGCCAAAGGCGCCGAAGTGTGGCGCTGGATCGAAGAGGGCGCGCATATTTATGTCTGCGGCGACGCCAACCGCATGGCGAAGGATGTCGAGCAGGCGTTACTGGATGTGGTGGTCGGGCACGGCGGAATGGATCGTGAGACGGCCGACGAATTTTTAAGTGAGCTGCGCGTTGAGCGCCGTTATCAGCGAGACGTTTACTGATGAGTGAAAAACACCCTGGACCGCTGGTCGTCGAAGGCAAGCTTTCCGACGCAGAGCGTCTGAAAAAACAGAGCAACTATCTGCGCGGCACCATCCTTGAGGATCTCGACGATGGCCTGACCGGCGGCTTTAACGGCGATAACTTTCTGCTGATCCGTTTTCACGGCATGTATCAGCAGGACGATCGCGATATTCGCGCCGAGCGCGCCGAGCAGAAGCTGGAGCCGCGTCACGCGATGATGCTGCGCTGCCGTTTGCCGGGCGGCATCATTACGCCGCAGCAGTGGATCGCGATCGATAAATTCGCCGCCGACAAAACGATTTACGGCAGCATTCGTATCACCAACCGTCAGACGTTTCAGTTTCACGGCATTCTGAAAAAGAACGTCAAGCCCGCGCACCAGATGCTGCATGAAGTGGGCCTTGACGCGCTGGCGACCGCCAACGACGTCAACCGCAACGTGCTCTGCACCTCTAACCCGGTGGAGTCTGAGCTGCACCAGGAAGCGTATGAGTGGGCGAAGAAAATCTCCGAGCATCTGCTGCCGCGCACCCGCGCCTATGCGGAAATCTGGTGGGATCAGGAAAAAGTAGCGACCACCGACGAGGAGCCGATCCTCGGGGAAACCTACCTGCCGCGTAAGTTCAAAACCACCGTGGTGATCCCGCCGCACAACGATGTCGACCTGCACGCCAACGACCTGAACTTCATTGCGGTCGCTGAAAATGGCAAGCTGGTCGGCTTCAACCTGCTGGTGGGCGGCGGACTCTCCATCGAGCACGGCAACAAAGCGACCTACGCGCGCACCGCCAGCGAAATCGGTTATCTGCCGCTGGATAAAACGCTCGACGTCGCGACGGCGGTGGTGACGACCCAGCGCGACTGGGGCAACCGCACCGATCGTAAAAACGCCAAAACCAAATACACGCTGGAGCGCGTGGGCGTCGAGACCTTCAAAGCGGAAGTGGAGAAGCGCGCAGGCCTGACCTTTGAGCCGATCCGTCCGTATGAATTCACTACCCGCGGCGATCGTTTCGGTTGGATCAAAGGCATCGACAACAAATGGCATCTGACGCTGTTTGTCGAGAACGGCCGTCTGCTCGATTACCCGGGCCGCCCGTTGAAAACCGGCATGCTGGAGATCGCGAAGGTGCATCAGGGCGATTTCCGCCTCACCGCCAACCAGAACCTGATCGTGGCGGGCGTGCCGGAAAGCGAAAAAGATCGTATCGAGCAGATCGCCCGTCAGCACGGCCTGATGGAAAATGTCAGCGCGCAGCGTGAAAATTCCATGGCCTGCGTGGCGTTCCCGACCTGTCCGCTGGCGATGGCGGAGGCGGAGCGTTTCCTGCCCGCTTTTGTGACCAAAGTCGAAGCGATCATGCACGGTCATGGCGTAGGCGAAGAGCACATAGTGCTACGCGTCACCGGTTGTCCTAACGGCTGCGGCCGTGCCATGCTGGCCGAAATCGGGCTGGTAGGCAAAGCACCGGGACGCTACAACCTGCACATCGGCGGCAACCGAATCGGCACGCGCATTCCGCGCATGTATCGCGAAAACATCAACGAAGGCGAGATCCTCGCCGCTATTGATGAGTTGATAGGGCGCTGGGCGAAAGAGCGCGACAACGACGAAGGCTTCGGCGATTTCGTCATTCGCGCCGGCATCGTAAAACCGGTACTGGATCCGGCCCGCGATTTTTGGGAATAACGGAGGCATTATGTCTGTACTCGATCTCGCAACACTGAATGAATTACCAAAAGTTGAGCGCATTCTGGCGATAGCCGAAACCAACGCGCAGCTGGAGAAGCGCAGCGCCGAGGAGCGCGTCAGCTGGGCGCTGGAGAATCTGCCGGGCGCCTTTGTGCTCTCGTCCAGTTTTGGCATTCAGGCGGCGGTATCGCTGCATCTGGTGACGCGTTTGAGGCCAGACATTCCGGTAATCCTGACCGATACCGGCTATCTGTTCCCGGAAACCTACCGCTTTATCGATGAGCTGACGGATAAGCTGGATCTCAACCTGCAGGTTTTCCGTGCGGAAACTTCGCCGGCCTGGCAGGAAGCGCGCTACGGCAAGCTTTGGGAGCAGGGCGTTGAGGGCATCGAGAAGTACAACCAGATCAATAAAGTCGAGCCGATGAACCGCGCGCTGGAAACGCTGGGCGCGCGCACCTGGTTCGCCGGGCTGCGTCGCGATCAGTCCGGCAGCCGCGCCAACCTGCCGGTGCTGGCCATTCAGCGCGGCGTGTTCAAAATTCTGCCGATCATCGACTGGGATAACCGTCAGGTTTACCAGTACCTGAAGCAGCATAACCTGAAATACCATCCGCTCTGGGACGAGGGCTACCTCTCGGTCGGCGATACCCATACCACCAAAAAATGGGAGCCGGGCATGGCGGAAGAGGAGACGCGCTTCTTCGGGCTGAAACGCGAGTGTGGTTTACACGAAGGTTAAGCAGCAAGGCTCCGATCAAGCCGGGAAAGGGCAGACGCCTTTTTCCGGCTTTATTTTTGCGGGTTGGTCAGTTCCGTTAGCAGCGGCAACAGAATGCTGACGCTTTCCTGCATACGCCGGGCAATGCGGCCCGGCAGCCAGCGATCCAGGTAAGCCAGATTGTCGCGATCGGTCTCGTGACGGACCGTGCCTTCAGGGAAATGCGCCGAGCGGGCGCGCTGCAAGCCCGGCGCTTTCTCATCCACAAAACCTTTGCCGGAGGTCACTTCCAGCAGAGGGAAGCCCGCTTTATCGAAGGGGTTGACGACGGCCTCGTCGCGTTTCATCAAATGACGGCCGCAGACGGCTATGTGCTTACTGCGCGCCAGAGCCAGCGCGCGCTGGCTGGTTTGTTTGCGCACCGCGCCCGGCATATGCACGCCGCTGTTGAAACAGAGGCGATCGCCGACAATCAGGCTGTGCAAATTAATCACCAGCAAAGTGTTCTTTTTCTCTTTAGCGCTCATGCGCGCCAGATAATCTTCCATGCCGCCCTGCGAGGCGTCGCTGGCGCTGAGCGCCACAAAGCGCACGCCGTAATGCAGCGGCAGCGCGCCCAAACGCTGCGCCAGCGCTAGCATGAGCGCCAGTCCCGAGGCGTTGTCATCCGCGCCCTGCAAGCGCAGGCCGCCTACATTGCGCTGCGCCTGCGCGTCGCTCAGCGGCGTCCAGGTATCCAGATGGGCCAGAATCAAAATTTCCTGCGGCTGCGTGCCGGCGCGCGCGGCGATCACCGAGGTGGCGGTCACTTTATGCCGGCGCGGCTGGCCCTGGCCGTCATGCCAGATATAGCTGGTATCAAACTGGCGGGTATCGCTCTGAAAACTCAGCGCGCTGAACTGCTGTCGCAGGTAGTCCGCCGCCAGCATCTCCGCCGGGCTGCCGCTCATTCTGCCGGGAAAGCGGGTGGCGATGTCGCGCAGCTGCTGTTCGGCAAACTGTGCGGGGCGGGCTGCGTCAGCCCGGGCGTGCAGGGATAAACCGCAGCTGAGCAGCACGGCAAGCGCTGTCAGGCGGAGAGTGGCAAACATAACGCGATCCTTTCCTGTCGTCCTGTGACAAATGGGGCATAAAAATTTTTCCGCCAGTATGAAACTGTGATCGCAATTACACAATTCGAATCGTCCTGAAAGACCAGCAATATCATTTGTTAAGCACAATTTGTTATCAGCAATTGCAGATCGTTATTCCATTAGGGAACTACTCATTCCAATTCGTAATTTCATCTGCCTGAACCCGGAGTCGTATAGTCGCGTTAACTCATTGTAACTGCGATAAGGTTAACGTGGACTATCTGCCTCTCTTTGCCGATCTCAAAGGCCGACCGGTTTTGGTTGTCGGCGGCGGCGACGTGGCCGCGCGAAAAATTGAACTGCTGCGCCGCGCCGGCGCGCAGGTGCAGATTGCCGCCCGGACGCTCTGCCCGGAACTTCAGGCGCTGCGCGAGGAGAATCAGATAGCCTGGCTGGCGACCGCCTTCGACGAGGCACAGCTGGAGGGCGTTTTTCTGGTGATCGCCGCAACCGACGACAATGCGCTGAACAGCCGGGTGTACGAGGCGGCCAATGCGTGTCATAAGCTGGTGAACGTCGTCGACGATCAGCCGAAATGCAGCTTTATCTTCCCCTCAATCGTCGATCGCTCGCCGCTGGTGGTGGCGATCTCTTCCAGCGGCACGGCGCCGGTGCTCGCGCGCCTGCTGCGCGAGAAGCTGGAGGCGCTGCTGCCGGCCAATCTCGGCCAGATGGCGCAGGTGGCCGGCCAGTGGCGCGACAAAGTAAAACAGCGCTACGGCAAAATGTCCGACCGCCGCCGCTTTTGGGAGCGCGCCTTTAACGGCCTGTTCGCCAGCCAGATGGCGGCCGGCAACTTCAGCGCCGCGAAACAGACGCTGGATAACGAGCTGAGCGGCGAAGAGAACAATCAGGGCGAAATTGTTCTGGTCGGCGCCGGACCCGGCGACAGCGGGCTGCTGACCTTGCGCGGTCTGCAGGTGATGCAGCTGGCGGACGTGGTGCTTTACGATCATCTGGTCAGCGACGAGGTGCTGGAGCTGGTAAGGCGCGACGCCGATCGCATCTGCGTCGGCAAACGCGCCGGCGCGCATTCGGTTTCGCAGGAAGAGACTAATCACCTGTTGGTTAAGCTGGCGCGCGAAGGCAAACGGGTGGTGCGCCTTAAGGGCGGCGATCCTTTTATTTTCGGTCGCGGCGGCGAAGAGCTGCAGGCGGCGCGCGAAGCGGGGATTCCGTTTCAGGTGGTGCCGGGCGTGACGGCTGCTGCGGGCGCCACCGCTTACGCAGGCATTCCGTTAACCCATCGCGATTACGCGCAGAGCGTACTGTTTATTACCGGCCACTGCCGCGCCGACGGCGACGGCATCGACTGGCCGTCGTTGGCGCGCGCGCGTCAGACGCTGGCGATCTATATGGGAACGGTCAAGGCGGCGGAGATCAGCGCCGCGCTGATCCGCCATGGCCGCGCGCCGGATACGCCGGTAGCGGTGATCGGGCGCGGCACGCGCCAGGATCAACAGGTGCTGACCGGCACCTTAGAACAACTCGACGCGCTGGCTCGCTCAGCGCCAACGCCAGCGCTGCTGGTGATCGGGGAAGTGGTAAATTTGCACGGGCAACTGGCCTGGTTTCAACATTCAGCGCAGCAGGGGGCTCGCGAGTCCGCTGTTGTCAATCTGGCTTGAGGGAAAATTATGGACCAAAAACGACTCACTCATCTGCGTCAACTGGAGGCGGAGAGTATCCATATCATCCGTGAAGTCGCGGCTGAGTTCAGCAATCCGGTAATGATGTACTCTATCGGTAAAGACTCCTCTGTGATGCTGCATCTGGCGCGCAAAGCCTTCTATCCGGGAACCCTGCCGTTCCCGTTGCTGCACGTTGATACCGGCTGGAAATTCCGCGAGATGTATGAATTCCGCGACCGCACCGTTAAAGCGATGGGCGCGGAGCTGCTGGTGCATCGCAACCCGGAAGGGGTGGCGATGGGCATCAACCCCTTCGTACACGGCAGCGCCAAGCATACCGACATCATGAAAACCGAAGGGCTGAAGCAGGCGCTGAATAAGTATGGTTTCGATGCCGCTTTCGGCGGCGCGCGTCGCGACGAAGAGAAGTCGCGCGCCAAAGAGCGTATCTACTCTTTCCGCGACCGCTTCCACCGCTGGGACCCGAAAAACCAGCGTCCGGAGCTGTGGCACAACTACAACGGCCAGATCAATAAAGGCGAAAGCATTCGCGTTTTCCCGCTGTCGAACTGGACCGAGCTGGATATCTGGCAGTACATCTTCCTGGAGAACATTGAGATCGTTCCGCTCTACCTCGCCGCGCCGCGTCCGGTGCTGGAGCGCGACGGCATGCTGATGATGGTGGATGACGATCGTATCGATCTGCAGCCGGGCGAAGTGATCAAGCAGCGCATGGTGCGTTTCCGCACGCTGGGCTGCTGGCCGCTGACCGGCGCGGTGGAGTCGGAAGCGCAGACGCTGCCGGAAATTATCGAAGAGATGCTGGTGTCGACGACCAGCGAGCGTCAGGGCCGCGTGATTGACCGCGATCAGTCCGGTTCGATGGAGCTGAAAAAACGCCAGGGTTACTTCTAAGGAGACGTCTGATGAATACCGTTATTGCACAACAGATCGCCGAGCAGGGAGGCGTTGAAGCCTGGCTGACGGCGCAACAGCACAAAAGCCTGCTGCGTTTCCTGACCTGCGGCAGCGTTGACGACGGCAAAAGCACGCTGATCGGTCGTCTGCTGCACGATACCCGTCAGATTTATGAAGATCAGCTCTCTTCGCTGCACAACGACAGCAAGCGTCACGGCACCCAGGGCGAGAAGCTCGATTTGGCGCTGCTGGTGGATGGCCTGCAGGCGGAGCGCGAGCAGGGCATTACCATTGATGTCGCCTATCGCTACTTCTCTACCGAGAAACGTAAGTTCATCATCGCCGATACGCCGGGACATGAGCAGTATACGCGCAACATGGCGACGGGCGCCTCGACCTGCGATCTGGCGATTCTGCTGATCGACGCGCGCAAAGGCGTGCTGGATCAGACCCGCCGCCACAGCTTTATCTCCACGCTGCTGGGCATCAAGCATCTGGTGGTGGCGATCAATAAGATGGACTTGGTGGAGTACAAGCAGGAGGTTTTCGAGCAGATCAAACAGGATTACCTCGATTTCGCCGCGCAGCTGCCGGAAGACCTGGATATCCGTTTCGTGCCGATGTCGGCGCTGGAAGGGGATAATGTCGCCACGCCGAGCCAGACCATGGGCTGGTACAGCGGCCCGACGCTGCTGGACGTGCTGGAGACCGTCGAGCTGAACCGCGTGGTCGATCATCAGCCGATGCGTTTCCCGGTGCAGTATGTTAACCGTCCTAACCTCGATTTCCGCGGCTATGCCGGCACCCTGGCGTCCGGCGTGGTCAGCGTCGGCCAGCGGGTGAAAGTGCTGCCCTCCGGCGTGGAGTCGAGCGTGGCGCGCATCGTCACTTTCGACGGCGACCTGGAGGAAGCGGGCGCGGGCGAAGCCATCACGCTGGTGCTGAAGGATGAGATTGACATCAGCCGCGGCGATCTGCTGGTCGATGCGGACGCTGAGCTGGCGGCCGTGCAATCCGCCGCCGTCGACGTGGTATGGATGGCGGAACAGCCGCTGCAGCCGGGCCAGAGCTATGACATCAAAATCGCCGGCAAGAAAGCGCGCGCGCGCATTGAAAAAATTGTGCATCAGGTTGAGATCAACTCCCTGGCGAAGCGCGCGGCGGAAAACCTGCCGCTGAACGGCATCGGCTTGGTGGAACTGACCTTCGACGAGCCGATGGTGCTGGATAAGTATCAGCAAAACCCGGTGACCGGCGGGATGATTTTCATCGATCGCCTAAGCAACGTTACCGTCGGCGCCGGCATGATCAACGCGCCGCAGGCGCAGACGAGCCGCGACGCCGGTCAGTTCAGCGAGTTCGAGCTGGAGCTGAACGCGCTGATCCGCCGTCACTTCCCGCACTGGGGCGCGCGCGACCTGCTGGGTGGTCAGTAATGGCGCAGCACGACGAGAACGTAGTGTGGCATGCCTATGCCGTGACGCGCGAAGAGCGTGAGCGGCAGCACGGGCATCAGGGAGTCGTGCTGTGGTTTACCGGGCTTTCCGGCTCCGGTAAATCCACCGTCGCCGGCGCGCTGGAGCAGGCGCTGCACCAGATCGGCGTCAGCACCTACCTGCTGGACGGCGACAACGTGCGTCACGGCCTGTGCCGCGATCTCGGCTTCAGCGACGCCGATCGCAAAGAGAACATCCGTCGCGTCGGCGAAGTGGCGAAGCTGATGGTGGACGCCGGGCTGGTGGTGCTCACCGCCTTTATCTCGCCGCACCGCGCCGAGCGTCAGATGGTGCGTGACCTGCTGGCGGAAGGGCGTTTCGTCGAAGTTTATGTCGATACGCCGCTTGCGGTCTGCGAGGCGCGCGATCCCAAAGGTCTGTATAAGAAAGCGCGCGCCGGCGAGCTGTGCAATTTCACCGGCATCGACTCGGCTTACGAGGCGCCGGAACAACCTGAGATTCATCTTGATGGCGAACAATTGGTTACAAAACTGACCGCCCAATTGTTAGACCTGCTGCACGACCGCGATATCATCAGATCCTGAAACGAGAGCGGCAAATCCGGCGTGATTTGCCGCATTCAGCCTCAACAGGATTTTTATGCAGAATGTTACCCCTATGCTTGCACGCAAAGATGAACGCGCCCCGGATGAGCCTCGCTCAGCCTTGCCGGGCGGCGTGATTGGCTTCCTCTCCTACTGGTGCGCGCTGGCGATCCCCTTCCTGTTGTACGGCCCCAACACACTGTTTTTCTTTCTTTATACTTGGCCTTTTTTTCTGGCGCTGCTGCCGGTTTCGGTGGTGCTGGGCATCGCGCTGAGCCTGATGCTGCGCGGCCATCTTTTCTGGACCGCGCTGGCGACCGCGATCGCCGTGGTTTTTCTTTTCTGGCTGCTTTTTTCCTTTCTCTCCGGCTGGTAAGCCGCAGATGTGCAAACGCATCTTCAGGTTACAAAACTTTACCCGCTAATCTCGCCGCCCACTCTGTTATTTTTTACGCAGCCGATTCCGAAAGCGCGGCAATTTTGCCGCCGGAGTGGAGTCCGGGCCGAAGTTATGGGATGATTGGGCCGATTTTCAGGGGGCGGAAATGGGAAAACTGACGCTACTGTTACTGCTACTGCTCGGCTGGCTTCAGTATTCGTTATGGCTGGGTAAAAACGGTATTCACGATTACACGCGCGTCAGCGATGACGTGGTGGTACAACAGGCGAACAACGCCAAACTCAAAACGCGCAACGACCAGCTGTTCGCTGAAATCGACGATCTTAACGGCGGCTCCGAAGCCATCGAAGAGCGCGCACGCAATGAACTGGGTATGGTTAAACCCGGTGAGACCTTCTATCGCCTGGTGCCGGACCAGAACAAACGTAACGCGCAACACGCTGCGCAAAACCAACAACGATAAAACATGACTAAGCTGGCTTCCCCTGCGGACGTGATTGCCGTCGTACCCGCTGCCGGTATCGGCAGTCGCATGCAGTCCTCCTCTCCCAAGCAGTATCTGACCATCGGTCAGCACACTCTCCTCGAGCACAGTATCGCGCGCCTGCTGGCCCATCCGGCGGTCAAGCGGGTTATCGTCGCGCTTAACCCGGACGATACGCGCTTTCATTCTCTGCCGCTGGCGCAGGATAGCCGCGTGGTCAGCGTGGCGGGCGGCGAAACGCGCGCCGAATCGGTGCTGGCCGGGCTGAAGGCGGCAGAAGACGCGGGCTGGGTGCTGGTGCACGACGCCGCGCGTCCCTGTCTTCATCCCGATGACCTGAACCGCCTGTTAGCCGTGCGCGCCACCAGCAAAGTGGGCGCGATTCTGGCGGCGCCTGTATGCGACACCATGAAGCGCGGCGAACCCGGCAAAGCGGTGATCGCCCATACGGTGGAGCGCGAAAACCTCTGGCACGCGCTTACGCCGCAGTTTTTTCCGCATGCGCTGCTTTTCGCCTGCCTGACGCGCGCGCTCAACGAAGGCGCGGTCATCACCGACGAGGCGTCGGCGCTGGAGTACTGCGGCTACCATCCCGAACTGGTGAGCGGGCGCAGTGATAACATTAAAGTCACCAGGCCGGAAGATCTGGCGCTGGCGGCATTCTATCTTAATCAGATTCAGTTAAAGGAGAGCGCATAATGCGTATCGGTCACGGTTTCGATGTCCACGCCTTTGGTGGAGAAGGTCCGTTAGTGATTGGCGGCGTGCGTATTCGTTTTGAAAAGGGATTTATCGCCCATTCCGACGGCGATGTGGCGCTGCATGCGCTGACCGACGCCCTGCTGGGCGCGGCGGCGATGGGGGATATCGGCAAGCTGTTTCCCGATACCGATCCGGCGTTTAAAGGCGCCGACAGCCGCGGCCTGCTGCGCGAAGCCTGGCGTCGTATCCAGCAGAAGGGCTATCGCATCGGCAACGTGGACGTCACGATTATCGCCCAGGCGCCGAAAATGCTGCCGCACGTCCCACAGATGCGGGTCAATATCGCGGAAGATCTCGGTTGTCATATGGACGACGTCAACGTGAAAGCAACCACCACTGAAAAGCTAGGCTTTACCGGTCGCGGCGAAGGCATCGCCTGCGAAGCGGTGGCGCTGATCGTTAAGGCGGATCGCTGATGCTGGAGCAACATGGCTGGCTGCACGGCAAGCCGCACGCCACCGGCGTGATCAAAGCCGCGCCGGAAGATTTTATCGTGACGGAAGATCTCGGCTACGCGCCCGACGGCGAGGGCGAACAGCTGCTGGTGCGCATCCGCAAAACCGGCTGCAATACGCGTTTCGTCGCCGAGGCGCTGGCGAAATACCTGCGCGTTCCCCAGCGCGACCTCAGCTTCGCCGGCATGAAGGATCGTCATGCCGTCACCGAACAGACGCTCTGTTTTCGCCTGCCCGGCAAAGAGATGCCCGATTTGAGCGGCTTTCACCTTGAAGGGTGCGAAATCCTGGAGGCGACGCGCCATAAACGCAAGCTGCGCACCGGCGCGCTGGCGGGCAACGCGTTTCGTCTGGTTATCCGCCGCATCACGCAGCCTGAAGAGATCGCGCAGCGCCTGGAGAAAATTCGTGACGCAGGCGTGCCTAATTATTTCGGCGAGCAGCGTTTCGGCCGCGACGGGCATAATCTGACTATGGCGCGGCAGTGGGCGCGCAATGAGATCCAGGTACGCGATCGCAATAAGCGCAGCCTGATCCTCTCTGCAGCGCGCAGCGCGCTGTTTAATCAGGTCGTCAGCGATCGACTGCAGCAGCAGGGCAACCTGACCGATGTGGCGGCGGGAGATGCGCTACAGTTGACCGGTCGCGGCAGCTGGTTCGTCGCGCAGCCGGAAGAACTGCCCGTGTTGCAGCAGCGCGTGCTGGATAACGAACTGCGCGTGACCGCGCCGCTGGCGGGCCGGGGAGAGCCGGGCACGCAGCTTGCGGCGCTGGCGCTTGAACAGCAGAGTCTGGCTGCGGCGGAAGAATTGATTACACTGCTTGAACGGGAGCGCGTCGACGCGGCGCGGCGCGCCATGCTGGTCATCCCGCGCGATATGCGCTGGAACTGGCTGGATGAGGCGACGCTGGAGATGACGTTCTGGCTTCCGGCAGGCAGTTTCGCCACCAGCGTGGTGCGGGAACTTCTCCAACAAGAAGGCGACGATGCGGATATTGCTGAGTAACGACGACGGCATTCATGCGCCAGGCATTCAGACGCTGGCGAAGGCGCTGCGCGAATTCGCCGAGGTACAGGTCGTGGCGCCCGACCGCAATCGCAGCGGGGCCTCTAATTCGCTGACGCTGGAAACGGCGCTGCGTACCTTTACCCATGAGAATGGCGATATCGCTGTGCAAATGGGCACGCCGACCGACTGCGTTTACCTTGGGGTCAACGCGCTGATGCGCCCAAAGCCCGATATTGTGGTATCGGGCATTAACGCCGGGCCCAATCTGGGCGATGATGTGATCTACTCCGGCACCGTCGCCGCGGCGATGGAAGGGCGGCATCTCGGGCTGCCGGCGCTGGCGGTGTCGCTGGATGGTCATCAGCACTACGCGTCGGCGGCGGCGGTGACCTGCGCGATTTTGCGCGCGCTGGCGCGCGAACCCCTGCGCACCGGGCGTATCCTTAACATTAACGTGCCCGATCTGCCGCTGGCGGAAATCAAGGGCATTCGCGTGACGCGCTGCGGCAGTCGTCATCCGGCCGATCAGGTGATCCCGCAGCAGGATCCGCGCGGGCATACGCTCTACTGGATCGGCCCGCCGGGCGAAAAGTTCGATGCCGGCCCCGACACCGATTTTGCGGCGGTCGACGAAGGTTATGTTTCAGTGACCGCGCTGCATGTCGATTTAACCGCGCACGGCGCGCAGGATGTGGTCGCTGACTGGTTAACTAAAGCTGAGGTCAATCTTGCATGGTGAACAGACGCATTGAAACGTTGCTGTCACAACTGCGTAAGCAGGGCATTGACGACGAACGTCTGTTAAAGGCGATCGCCGATGTGCCGCGTGAGCGTTTCATCGATGAAGCGTTTGAACATAAAGCCTGGGACAACGTCGCCTTGCCGATAGGGTCCGGCCAGACCATTTCTCAACCTTATATCGTGGCGCGCATGACGGCGCTGCTGGAGCTGCAGCCCGCCTCGCGCGTGCTGGAGATCGGCACCGGTTCAGGCTACCAGACGGCGATTCTGGCGCATCTGGTCGATCACGTTTACTCCGTCGAGCGGATTAAAGGCTTGCAGTGGCAGGCGAAACGCCGGTTGAAACAGCTCGATCTGCATAACGTCTCCACGCGCCACGGCGACGGCTGGCAGGGCTGGCCCGCCCGCGGCCCGTTCGACGCCATTATCGTGACCGCCGCTCCCCCTGAAATTCCGATTGCGCTGATGGCGCAGCTCGATAACCACGGCATTATGGTGCTGCCGGTGGGAGAAGATCATCAGGTGCTGAAACGCATCCGACGCAAGGATGACGAGTTTATGGAAGAGACGATCGAGCCGGTGCGCTTTGTGCCGCTGGTGCAGGGCGATCTGGCCTGAGGCTGAGCCGCTATCGTATTTCTTCACAACTGTTCCGTAGCCTGGCACTGTTGATATTGTTACTATCCCTTCTCTTTACCGCGACAAACAAGCTTTGACGCGCAGCGTGGTTCGCGCTGCCGTCTGCAGTAACGCAGAGACAACAGGATTGCCATCACGGGGGATCAATGAGCACGGGAAGCACTCTATTTCAACTACGTCGTCTGGCGGCGCTTTCACTGGTAGGTTTTTGGCTGGCAGGATGTAGTTCCGGCGATAACACACAGGCACCCATAAGCAGCGTTGGAGATAACTCCGGAATGAGCAGCGCGTCGGGCGGGGTTCCTGCGACGCCCAGCCAGGGCGGAATGATTAGCGGAACCGTTCCGTCCGCGCCGACAAGCGGCGGAATGGTTAGCGGCGGTAATAGTGTTGTCACGCAAAACGGGCGTATCGTGTATAACCGCAGTTATCAGAATATTCCGAAAGGCAGCTACAGCGGAGCGACCTATACGGTCAAGCGCGGGGACACCTTATTTTACATCGCATGGATTACCGGCAACGACTTCCGCGACCTTGCGCAACGCAATAACATCCCTGCGCCGTATGGCTTGAGCGTGGGTCAGACTCTTCAGGTAGACAACGGATCGGGCCAGCCGATTACTGGTGGAAATGCCATTACGGTCGCTGATGCGACGCAGAGCGGCGTGCCTGTGACTCCCGGCTCGTCGCAAATTAAATCTGCCCCTGTTGCACAGCAACCTGTTATTACGTATTCTGAAGATTCAGGAAATTCGACAGGCAGCAAATTGTTGCCGTCGAAAGGAGCAAATGTTGCAACGACAACAGCTCCGGTTGCCGCACCGCCTACGGTCAGCAGCACGACGAACAGCTCGACACCAGTCGGAAGCTGGCGTTGGCCGACCGAAGGTAAGATTATCGATAACTTCTCTGCCGCAGAAGGTGGCAACAAGGGCATCGATATCTCCGGAACGCGCGGACAGCCTGTGGTCTCCACCGCATCTGGAAGGGTGGTATACGCAGGCAACGCACTTCGGGGTTACGGTAATTTAATTATCATCAAACATAATGATGACTACCTGAGTGCCTACGCCCACAACGATACTATGCTGGTCCGGGAACAACAGGAAGTGAAGGCGGGGCAAAAAATAGCTACGATGGGTAGCACCGGCACCAGTTCAGTAAGATTGCATTTTGAAATTCGTTACAAGGGGAAATCCGTAAACCCGTTGCGTTATTTACCGCAGCGATAAACCGGCAGAACCTGCTGTTCTGCCCTGGGATCACGGGTAGGAGCCGCTTATGAGCCAGAATACGCTGAAAGTTACCGAGTTACACGAAGATGCGGAATTCGACGAGAACGGAGCTGAGGTTTTTGATGAGAAGGCTCTTGTTGAAAACGAACCTGGTGATAACGATGTAGCGGAAGAAGAGTTGTTGTCACAGGGTGCGACGCAGCGCGTGTTGGATGCGACGCAACTCTATCTCGGAGAGATTGGCTATTCGCCATTGTTAACGGCAGAGGAAGAAGTGTTCTTCGCTCGCCGTGCTCTGCGAGGCGACATCCCTTCACGTCGCCGCATGATTGAAAGTAACTTAAGGCTGGTGGTGAAGATCGCCCGTCGTTACAGCAATCGTGGTCTTGCTCTGCTGGACCTGATTGAAGAAGGTAACCTGGGCTTGATTCGCGCCGTTGAGAAGTTTGACCCGGAGCGCGGGTTCCGTTTCTCAACCTACGCGACCTGGTGGATTCGTCAGACCATTGAACGGGCAATCATGAACCAAACCCGTACCATTCGTCTGCCGATTCACATCGTTAAAGAGTTGAACGTTTATCTGCGTACTGCGCGCGAACTGTCGCACAAGCTCGATCATGAGCCGAGCGCCGAGGAGATCGCAGAGCAGCTGGATAAACCCGTTGAAGATGTCAGCCGTATGCTGCGCCTCAACGAACGCATTACTTCAGTCGATACGCCGTTAGGTGGTGATTCTGAAAAAGCGCTGCTGGATATTTTGGCCGATGAGAAAGACAACGGTCCGGAAGATACCACGCAGGATGACGATATGAAGCAAAGTATTGTCAAGTGGCTGTTCGAACTGAACGCCAAGCAGCGTGAAGTGCTGGCGCGTCGTTTCGGCCTGTTAGGCTATGAAGCGGCAACGCTTGAAGATGTGGGCCGCGAAATTGGCCTGACTCGCGAGCGCGTACGCCAGATTCAGGTTGAAGGTCTGCGCCGTCTGCGTGAAATCCTGCAGGCACAAGGCCTGAACATCGAAGCGCTGTTTCGTGAATAATCGTTAACCGGTTATGAATCCAACAAAAAGGCGACCATGCGGTCGCCTTTTTTATTGGCTGTTTTCAGCCGCCTCCGCTCGCAGAGGCGACGACGGTTTAAAGCCCATCAGCTTTCTCGCCTTACACTAGCGATTTCAGACGATAAATCCACTCCAGCGCCTGGCGCGGCGACAGCGTATCGGGATCAAGTGCCTCCAGCGCCTCTACCGCAGGCGAACTCTCTTCAACCAGCAACGGCAGCTGCGAACCGTCGACGGTAGAAGCCGCGCTGCCGCCGGAGATCGCCTCCAGCTCCCGAAGCTTTTGCCGTGCCCGCTTGATCACCTCTTTTGGCACGCCGGCCAGCGCCGCCACGGCAAGTCCGTAGCTTTTGCTGGCGGCGCCATCCTGCACGCTGTGCATAAAGGCGATGGTATCGCCATGCTCCACCGCGTCGAGATGCACATTCACCACCCCCTCCATTTTGTCCGGCAGCGTCGTCAGCTCAAAATAGTGGGTCGCGAACAGCGTCATCGCTTTGATGCGGTTCGCCAGGCTTTCGGCGCAGGCCCAGGCCAGCGAAAGCCCGTCATAGGTCGAGGTGCCGCGGCCGATCTCATCCATCAGCACCAGACTGTGTTCCGTGGCGTTATGGAGAATATTGGCCGTTTCCGTCATCTCCACCATAAAGGTCGAGCGGCCGGAAGCGAGATCGTCAGCGGCGCCGACGCGGGTAAAAATACGATCCAATGGACCTATCACCGTCTCGTCGGCCGGGACGAAGCTGCCAATCCACGCCATCAGGGCGATCAGCGCCGCCTGACGCATGTAGGTGCTTTTACCGCCCATATTCGGCCCGGTAATAATCAGCATTCTGCGCTGCGCGGAGAGCGAAAGCGGGTTGGCGATGAACGGCTCCTTCAGCACCTGCTCCACCACCGGATGACGCCCGCCGGTAATCCTGATGCCGGCCTTCTCCTGCAATACCGGACGGCAGTAGTTAAGCGTCCAGGCGCGCTCCGCCAGGTTGCTTAACACGTCCAGCTCCGCCAGCGCGGAGGCGCTGAGCTGCAACGCCTCCAGATGAGGCAACAGCTGATCGAAAAGGTCGTCGTAGAGGCTTTTTTCCAGCGCCAGCGCTTTCCCTTTGGAGGTCAAAACTTTGTCTTCATACTCCTTCAGTTCAGGAATAATGTAGCGCTCGGCATTTTTCAGCGTTTGCCTTCTCACATAGTGGATCGGCACCTGATGGCTTTGTCCGCGGCTCACCTGAATGTAATAGCCGTGTATGGCGTTGAAGCCTACCTTCAGCGTATCCAGGCCAAGCTTTTCGCGTTCACGTATTTCAAGCCGATCGAGATAGTCAGTAGCGCCGTCCGCCAGCGCCCGCCACTCATCCAGCTCCGCATGATAGCCGGGCGCAATGACGCCGCCGTCGCGCACCAGAACCGGCGGCGATTCGATAATCGCCCGCTCCAACAGTTCGCGCAGCTCGCTGAACTCCCCCATCTGATCCCGCAACAGCTGTAGCTGCGGGGAGCGGACATCGGCCAGTTGTTCATTCAGCGCCGGCAGCTGTTGGAAGGCGTAGCGCATGCGGGCCAGATCGCGCGGCCGGGCGGTGCGCAGCGCCAGACGCGCCAGAATGCGCTCCAGGTCGCCGACCTGCCGCAGCACCGGCTGCAGGGTTTCGCACAGATCCTGCAGCTCAGCAATCGCTTCCTGACGGCGATTGATGGTGTCAATATCGCGTAAAGGCATGTGCAGCCAGCGCTTCAGCATACGGCTGCCCATCGGCGTCACCGTTTTATCCAGCACCGCCGCCAGCGTATTGTCGCTGCCGCCGGCCAGGTTTTGCGTGATCTCCAGATTGCGCCGCGTCGCGGCATCCATGATCACGCCGTCCTGCTGGCGCTCCATGCAGAGCGAGCGGATATGGGGCAGGGAAGTGCGCTGCGTATCTTTGGCGTACTGCAGTAAACAGCCGGCGGCGCGCAGCGCAAGGTGCGCCTGCTCGACGCCGAAACCGTTCAGATCGCGCGTGCCGAACTGCAGATTAAGCTGCTGGCGCGCGGTATCGATCTCAAATTCCCACAGCGGGCGGCGGCGCAGGCCGCGGCGGTTTTCAATCAGCGTCATGGCCTGGAAATCTTCCGGGTAGAGCAGCTCCGCCGGATTGGTGCGCTGCAGCTCCGCCGCCATGGTCTCCTGATCGCCCGGCTCGCTGAGGCGGAAGCGTCCGGAGCTGATATCCAGCGTGGCGTAGCCATAGCCGCGCTGGCTTTGAAAAATGGCCGCCAGCAGGTTGTCCTGACGCTCCTGCAGCAGGGCTTCGTCGCTGATGGTGCCGGGGGTCACGATGCGCACCACTTTGCGCTCGACCGGACCTTTGCTCAGCGCGGGATCGCCGATTTGCTCGCAGATGGCGACCGACTCGCCTAACTGCACCAGTTTAGCCAGGTAGCCTTCCACCGCATGGTGAGGCACGCCAGCCATCGGAATCGGCTCGCCGGCCGAGGCGCCGCGTTTGGTCAGAGAGATATCCAGCAGCTGAGAGGCGCGTTTGGCGTCGTCGTAAAACAGCTCATAAAAATCCCCCATGCGATAAAACAGCAGGATGTCGGGATGCTCCGCTTTCAGACGCAGATACTGCTGCATCATCGGCGTGTGGGAATCTAAATTCTCTAATGTACTCATCAGCTTGTGATGTCCATTTTCATAATAGGTAGTGAGTTATGTAAATTTTTGATTGTCATTGACGCATATTTGGTCTCACCGAATCTCATGAAATCCTGTCTTTGGCGATAAGCTAAAGCACTACTTGCCAAACTGTAGATGAGGAAAATGCAGTTTTAAGAGCGGCAACCTACATTCATTTCACGAGTATGTAGGGAGCATGATAACGGACTCTCTATGGAAGGAAAACCAGCGGGGAATTCTCTTTTTGCGAGAAATGTCGAAACAAGGAAATCTAAGGGTGGCGATAAAACTGCCACATGTAAAAATTGAGAACCAAGCGTCACATGCGAATATACTGACATAAAGTCTTCTTCTTTCGCGACAACAGCCCGGTTACCATTGGCGGATCAATTAAAATTGGCTACCGCTTTGGCGTTTTTCCAGACTAAAAGCGGCTACTGCGGAAGGTTACACGGGAACATGCAACCTACGTAATTTTTTCACCAGCTTAGCGGCACCGTTAAAATTCAGATGGTCGCCATCACGAAAGTCACGATGTTGAAAGTCTTTATTTTCAGATAAATCGATAAAAGTTGAGTGTATATGGCTTGCTCTATAAAAAAAATCTCGATGCGTCAACTTCATTTCAGGGTTAATGTTTTTCAGATAGTTTTCCGGAAAAGGTGGGGTAAGCCAAAATACTTTTTTACCTGCCTGCACGATGACAGTGTTCATAGCATTTACGATTAACATGTTTTCTTTCAGCGTCTCATTATGCTTAATACTTTTTGAATGCATCGTAGCACGCTGTTGGCCTAAATTTTTGTGTTGTACTTTCTCCCTGTAATGATTGCTGGTGAGTATGCTTAACGTATTATCATATGCCTCTCTTTGGGCCTGTATATTCTCAAGTTCATCTATCGGCTTAGGCTGCGAAGAGGGATGCATAATTACGCGGGAATATAACGCGATATTGTCGCTAAGAAGGTAGCTGCTTCTTTTTATATTATAGTGAGAAGTAAGCTGGCTGACTGCGTCAATAATTGTGCGATTAAAAGCATCTTGCGTTTTCAATAGGTCGCTATAAAGATCGAAATAGCCAAGGCAAAAAATATAATTTTCAATATGGCTAAAATCTTCAATGATATGTTCCATAAAAAGCTGCATCTGTTTAATACCCAAGCTGTGAGTAGACAAATTAACGCAACGATTGGTAAGTGGGTTAGGTAAGCCATATAGCCATAGGAGTTGCCGATAATAACTGTACGGTGATCCTTATTGATAAGCGTACTATATTGCTTTGCTAAATAAAGCGTGTTTATATTTAACTTATCGGATGTTGGAATATGGTTAAAATAAAATAATTCAAGCAGGGAAATACAACTTAAAACAGTATCGTTGTTGACTTTGCTTGCCAGTTTATAACCTTCAGGATCATAAATAACTAAGGCTGCATGACTACCCTCAATTTTATGAAAGTACTTATCAATATTTTCCTGATTGGATTCCTTTCCGGATAGAAAGTGAACGTTGGTCAATATGGCTGGGTTTAAATGTGCAATCAATTTTCGGGCATTATCAAGTTGCCCAAAGTAAAATATTTCTGGTTTAGCGTGTTGCATAGCGGATAGCCAGAAACAGTAAAGTGCGATAAATATTTTTTTGGTTTTATCGCTTTCATTTTCCCTGTTTGCCAGTGATTCAAGCAACATAACAGAATTTTTGCTTTCATCTAACAATCCCTTTTGGGATAGAATATATTCTTCGATACTGGAAATCAACGCGTCATTGGGCGAAGATTCTAACATCTGCAAAAAGTAGTTTAATTTTTTAAGAAATATTTTACGCATCGTTCTGCCTCTGTAAGGGTTGCTATACGCTACTTTATCATGAAGCATTTAATAACAATTGTTCTAAGTAGTCGCAGAATTTATTGCATTAAAAGCAATAGAGAAGCGAGTGAGGTTGATTTTTTTTATATTTTTCATGAGCGGTTTTAACTATTTAACGCTATTCTTCCAACGAGGTTAAGAAAGTTCAATACGCACGTTTGGAGTCAAGGGTTTAGTTTTGCGCAGAAAAATATTATGCTATCGAAGCGGAAGAGAGTTCCTTGTTAAGTCTATCATTGTGTGCGGTAAATAATGGCTTTTTCTGCATCAATTATGGGATAAAAGTTAATTTCTGCGTCTTTAAATGTGTGAGCAGTAGCGGCAGCTTGATAAAGACAAGATGCAAATATATTAACCACTCTTTTTAATTTTTTTTGGTGCCGGAAGGCGGACGCAGTGTAAAAAATCGCTGCGCAGGCGAACTGCGACAGGCGTCCTGTCCGGCGTTCGCGAATAAAGCGTTTCAGTGAGTCAGAAAAAAGTCGGTGGCGGAATTCACCGTTCGGAAACTAAATATTCGTTTCCCACTTCGGCGTCGTTTACTGAAAGTGGGAAACGGCTTCAGAACCAAGCAGTCGGCATAATACCGGATTCTGTTTTTACACCCAGAGTTAACTAAACCGACCGAAAGCGAGCCATCCGCTTCG
Organism: Enterobacteriaceae bacterium UBA2655; assembly: GCA_002359495.1. GTDB lineage: Bacteria > Pseudomonadota > Gammaproteobacteria > Enterobacterales > Enterobacteriaceae > Pantoea > Pantoea superficialis. The sequence continues at coordinate 82,151 of DENB01000029.1, read as the reverse complement.
TCATCAAGGCCTTTTCTGACTATCAACGTTAAAGGTGTCGTTATCCGACTCTTGCTGAATGTGAAACACCGCAACGGCCTGGTTCAGGCGACTTGCCTGCTCTTCCAGAGCGACGGCGGCGACTGCGGACTCCTTAACCAGCTGGGCGTTTTGCTGAGTGACCCGATCCATCTCCGTAATAGCGATGCCCACCTGATCGATGCCCCGGCTCTGCTCGTCGGAGGCGGAGGCGATTTCCGTCATGATGTCCGTGACCCGCGCTACGGCCTGAACAATCTCATCCATGGTTTCGCCCGCGCTTCCCACCAGCGTCGAGCCGGAATTGACCTTAGTGACGGAATCGTCGATCAGCACCTGAATCTCTTTCGCCGCGCCGGCGCTGCGCTGCGCCAGATTTCGCACTTCGCTGGCGACCACGGCGAATCCGCGTCCTTGTTCGCCGGCGCGCGCCGCTTCCACCGCCGCGTTGAGCGCCAGGATATTGGTCTGAAAGGCGATGCTGTTAATGACATTGGTGATATCGGCGATTTTCCGCGAGCTATCCGCAATGCCCGCCATGGTTTGCACCACATCGTCGACCACCTTGCCGCCGCAGCGGGCCGTTTCCGATGCGTTGAGCGCGAGCTGGCTGGCCTGAGAGGCATTTTCCGCATTCTGTTTTACGGTAGCCGTCAGCTCCATCATGCTGGCGGCCGTCTGCTCCAGCGCCGTGGCCTGCTGTACGATGCGTATGGAAAGATTGTGGTTTCCTTCAGATATTTCGCTGGTGCCGCGCAGGATAGAGTCTGCGCCGATGCGAACATCGCCGACGGTACGTGAAAGCTCAGCTTGCATATGGCGTAATGCGTCAGCCAGTTGTCCCATCTCATTGCTGCCGTAAACCTCAACTTCGCTATCCAGATTGCCGGCGGCTATCAGGCGAATGCCTTCAATCGTTTTGTTAAGCGGAACCAGTAATATCGTTCTCAGGCCTTTCCATACGCTCACCGAGATCGCCAACAAAACCAGCAGGACGCCCAGCGTTACCCAATAGGTCGTATGGTAGGAGCGATTGGCTTCATCCAGAGCGGCCTGATATTTTTGGTCGTTTTGCTCGACATAGCGATCGTATTCCGCGCTCAAATTATCCAGATAACTTTGCGTCGGCTGTTTGTAAGCGGACGTAATGTCTCTTTCCTGAATAAATTCGGTCAGCTCAATCAATGCGTTATGAATCGTCTTGTAATTTTGTTCAAGCGCGGGAGAGTGATTTCCTATCCGATCGGTTTGTTCAAGATAGGATTTCCAGTATTTTTCAACGTTTTTAAGCGACGCGCCGCCCGTTTTCAGAGCAAGCTTGACGTTGGCGTCAATCACGGTTTGATCGGCATCTTTCACATCAATCAGTGTGGCGATGGCCAGAGTCGTACTTGAACGTGTTAGCAACAGCGAGGTCCAGACACGATTAAGCGTATCCTGCTGCTCGCGAATCGTCTGCAAGGCGGTGAAATGCTGATTGTCACCTTTGTAAAAATAAAGAAAAATCCGCTGGATGAAATTTGTAAAAATCCAAAAAGGCACATAATACTCATTAAGCTTGTGACGATTTTAATACGGCTTAACATAGAGTTTTCCATCTTAAGAAAATAAAATACTTTTTCTAAATTAAAACATTAAATTGCTGTTTCTGGTTCATTAAAAATAGTTTAAGGCGCGCTGTATTTATTAATTCAGCTAGTGAATGCGCAGAGTAAGCTTGCAATAGCGCGGAGATGCTAACTGAAAGAGGCTGTTTTTTTGCTTCGCTATTTTATTTTAGCAAGCATAAAATCCAGGGCATTGCCAATCGCTTTTACAATAAATTTGCTCTGCTCTCTGACGGTTGGTATGTCAGCCATAATTTGATGGGGTATGTTTTTTTGTTACGTCTTCTTTTAGTCAGCCATCGGGATTGTGAAAAAATCACTTATCATATTTTTAAAAAACTCAGATTGCTAACGATGGAAGAACGGCATTTTTCATTTTCAATGAAAAGGCGAAGCCAGCTTCGTTTCTTACATGTTGCTATCCAGCGGACATAGATCGTCAAGCAGACATCAAATATTGTGCTGACGCAGATTCAAGGCGATTAGGAACTAATCCTGAACCGTTGACTGAAAAGAACCTGTTAAACGCTGATATTATAAATTTTGCCGGAGAGATCCTGGTTGGATTGCCCGTTAGCGCCGTATAATGCAGAGGCGCTGCCCGCTTTATTCAGTGAATGCTTAAAGCTGCTGCTTTTTTGCATGTGGATATCCAGCAGGTCATGAATCTTTTGGTTCAGCTCCTGCGCCTTCTTCGATCTCTTCACGATCTCTTTCCAGCAGGCTGCGAGTTTCGCATCCTGCTCATAGGGCGCGGCTAAAGCCTGCTGCTTGCGCAGTTCATCGTAATAACTGATGGTCGATAACAGCTGGCTTTTACTGTCGGTAATAATCTGCAGCGAAACCGGGTTTATCTGGAGGCGATGTAATTGATTCGCCTCCTCAATCAGAATCGCTTCTAATTCGCTCAGCGAACCCAGCAGCTTGGTTAAAATAGTCTGTAGGTTTTCGGTTTTCATCATTCAATACGACTCAAAAGAATTGAAACATATCATCCAGCAGGGCGCCGGCAATCTTATTGCTGTCCAACGTTAACTCGCCGGCATCAAGAGAGGCGCGGATTTTAGCCACGCGGTCATAATCGATGTCATGCGAGCTGTCTGTTTGTATCTCTTGCGCCAGCTTGCTTAATTTTACCTGGGTGCCGGAAGCGGGGGCGCTGGCGTTATTTTTCCTTTCAGCGTCGCCGGATTTTACGCGCAGCGCGACATCGGGCTGAAATTGGACGCTGGCGGCTGACAATGTTTTTTGACTCAGGTCGATACTCATCTTGATTCCTTACGACAATACATAGCTTCCACAAGGGTATAAGTAAACTATCGGTGGCTCCTGAAAAAACTAAAATCATTCTTTCAGGCTAATCGTTACCTTACCTTTTGCGGCGGCGACGCCGGTAATGATTTGTCCCGTTCGGGTGGCGATTCTCAGCGGCGCGTTCAGGGATGCGCTGTCCAACGCTTTGCCGCGCGAGCGAACCAAAAATCCTTCTCCCTGCGCGACCACATCCACTTCCTGCCCGGAAATAATCACCCAGGGGCGGCGCAGCTGATTTTGTACAATGGTTTGTCCGGCACGAATGGAACGGCTGACGGTTTGGCCAAGGATCTGTTCTTTGCTGAATATCATCCCTTCCGGTTGTTGGTCGAGCGATCCGGCGCGCAGCGCAATGTCTTCGGGCTGTATCGACTTGCCGGGAGTGAGCGCGCGGGTGGCTACCCACCAGTTTCCCTCGGCATGCACGACGACCTGAATAAAGACGCGCCGCGCGCCGCAGCGGGCTGTCAGGGTTTTCTTGCCCGTCAGCCGACGGGCGCTGCCTGTCAGCGAGAGGAGAGGCGTTTGACAGAGGTCGGCGAGCCGTTGCGCCGGCGTGACGATTTCCACCGTCCGGGTCGCATGGGCATCCGCGGGGAATGCGTCAAGCAGCGCGGCAATGCGTTGCGTTAAAGACGCTGCGGAGTGCTGTTCGACGGCGCCGCAGGCGAGCGTCCAGAAAAGCGCTAAAGCGCCGACAAAAATTGGGCGTAAAGAAAACATGAATTAGGCAGGCCTGGATAATATCCCTCTGCGCGGAAAAGCGAGTCAGGAAAGTAAAGAAGTCAGAATTATACGTTAAAAGCGGTGTTTATTAATGCGTTTAATGAACGCATTTTTGTCAGCTATTTAAAGGATAACTATTTTTAAATGTAATTATTCCCGATTAATTGGCTAATTGCGCTTATTTCTGCTTCATCCTTGAAGTATAAAATTGAATCATTCTCTCATAGACTATAAGCGTTAAATTTCACATGGCGAAGAGGCATTTTCATGCTTGATAAACTTGATAATGCGCTGCGATTTCAGCAGAGCGCATTAAGTTTACTGACGAAACGGCAAGAGATATTAGCATCAAATATAGCCAACGTTGATACGCCGGGTTATTTGTCCAGAGATATCGACTTTTCACAGCAGTTAAAAGATGTCATAACGAAGCGAACGCATGAGAATGGTCCTTTGACATTAAAAACCACGTCAGGCGCCCATATTCCAGGCACGGCGCCGATGATTGACGATGCGCAGTTGCTTTATCGCATTCCCGATCAGCCCAGCGCGGATGGTAATACCGTTGATATGGACCGGGAGCGCGTTAGTTTCGCGGATAACAGCGTGAAATATCAATCCAGTCTGACAATGCTGGGTTCGCAAATTAAAAATATGATGAGCGTTATCAACCAGGGATAAAAAATATGTCAGCTTTTAGCATTTTTGATATTTCCGGTTCTGCTATGGCGGCACAATCCAAACGCCTGAACGTCAGCGCCAGCAATATGGCTAACGCCGACAGCGCCGTCGGCCCCGATGGCCAGCCTTATCGCGCCCGTCAGGTGGTCTTCGCGGTGGATAACCCCGCAGGACAAGAGATTGGCGGCGTTCGCGTCAGCGATGTAGTGGAAAGCAACGCGCCGGACCGCATGGTTTATGAACCGGGAAATCCGCTTGCCGATGGGAAGGGATATGTCCGTATGCCTAATGTAGACGTCGTCAGTGAAATGGTGAACACCATTTCCGCTTCACGCAGTTATCAGGCCAACGTGGAAGTCATGAGCACGGCGAAATCTCTGATGCTCAAAACCTTGACCCTCGGACAATAAAGGATTCATCCATGTCTGTATCGCCCGTAATTAATTTACATACCGCAAAGACCAAAACCACTGCCGACAGCGGCACTGGAGATACCAGTTCCGGCAGCCCGGAAGATATTACCGACAGCTTTTTAACGTTGCTGGTCGCTCAGATGCAAAATCAGGATCCTACCAATCCGCTCGATAATAATCAGCTCACCTCCCAGCTTGCCCAGTTAAATACGGCTTCTGGCATACGTGATTTAAATACCACGCTTAATCAGGTCGGCGGTCTGGTTTACAACATGCAGCAAATGAACGCCGCAGAATGGATTGGCCGTAAGGTTATGGTGGAAGGTGACTCTACAATTTCGTTGGCCGCAGACGGAAATAAAGATTTTGCCTTCGCGCTGGAAAGCGACAGCGACAAAGTGACCGTGACGTTAACGGATGAACAAGGCAATGCTTACACAGCCGATCTAAATGACCTTAAAGCGGGCGTGAATAAATTCAGCTATGACGATTTAAGTAATTTCCAGCCGGCAGAACCGCCTGCTGATGGCGTGTTTAAAGTGACTTTTTCTGCCGCAAACGACGACGGCACCAAACCAAATGTGGTTTCTCTTAAACAGGCGACCGTCGACGGTGTTTCATTTAACTCTACCGGCGCTTTATTGCAGCTGGGCAAAGATGGCAATGCCACGCTGGGCGAAATTTACCAGGTCGAATAATCCGTTTCCAATATCATTTTTAAGCGTGCAGGAAAGATAATAATGAGTTTCTCTCAAGGTCTCAGCGGACTTAACGCAGCGTCGCAGGCGCTGGATGTGGTCGGCAACAATATCGCTAACTCGCAAACGGTGGGGTTTAAATCAGGTTCCATTGCCTTTGCCGATGTTTTTGCCGGCTCGCAGGTCGGCATGGGTGTGCAGGTTTCCGGCGTCAATCAGAACTTTAACGACGGCGTGCTGAGCATGGGCAATAGCCCGCTGGATATGGGTATTCAGGGCAACGGCTTCTTCCGTCTGGTCAACGATGCCGGTCGCGTATACTACAGCCGTAACGGCCAGTTCAAGCAGGATCAGAACGGCTTTATCATTAATAACCAAGGCATGAAGCTGACCGGCTATCAGGCGACCGGCAATCCGCCGACTATCCAACCGGGCGCGCCGATTGGGCCGATTCAGATCCCGAACGGGCAGATGCCTGCCCGCGCTTCCGATAGCGGAACCTTAAAAGGGAATCTGGATTCCGGTACGGAAGCGATCGACCAGACGGATCCCGCTAACGCCTTTGATCCTGCCAATAATAAAACCTACAACTCGGTGACCCAGGTGGACGCTTACGATAGCCTGGGCAACAAGCACACCATTAACGTCTACTACGTTAAAACCGGCGATAACAGCTGGAAAGCCTATTCCAGCGATACCACCGCGCCGATGCTCGACGGGAACGGTAAACCGCAATACCAGGAAACCGATTTAAACTTCGATACCGCCGGCCAGCTCACCACCAATCCGGCCAACCTAAGTATTCAGGGCGCGGCCTATAACGGCGGCGAAGCGCTGAACTTCAACCTGGATCTGAGCGGAACCACCCAGCAGGCATCGGAAACGGCAATGGAAAGCCCGACCACCACAGGCTACGCCCCGGGGGTCATGAATGGCTATACGGTCGGCGACAATGGCCAAATCCTTGCTTCTTACAGCAACGGGCAGACGCAGCTGCTGGGCCAGGTGGTGCTATCAAACTTCACCAACCCGGGCGGTCTCTCTTCGCAGGGCGACAATAGCTGGATTGAAACGCCGGATTCGGGCCAGCCGGTAACCGGCGTCGCCGGAACGGGCAGCCTCGGCAACCTTTACGGCGGCAAGCTGGAAGGCTCCAACGTCGATCTGAGTCAGGAGATGGTGAACATGATCGTCTATCAGCGCACCTACCAGTCGAACTCGCAAACCATCAAAACCCAATCAGAGCTGTTGCAGGTTCTGACCAATCTCGGATAACGGTCGGCTATGGATCGCGCAATTTATACCGCGCTAAGCGCCGCCGGCGCCGCGCTGAATCGGCAGGCGGTGACCTCTGACAATCTGGCGAACGCGTCGACGCCCGGTTTCCGAGCGCAGCTTTCCGCCTACCGCGCGGTGCCGGTAAATGGCCCCTCAGTGCCAACCCGCGCGCTGGTGGTTGAATCCACCCCCTGGCACGACGACACCATGGGGGCGGTCAATCAGACCGGACGTAACCTCGACGTCGCGCTGCCACAGGACGGCTGGCTCGCCGTGGCGCTGCCGGACGGCGGCGAAGCTTATACGCGGGCAGGCAACATCGAGGTCGACAGCGAAGGCGCGCTAAGCGTCAGAGGCATGCCGCTGCTCGGCGACGGCGGCCCCCTGACCGTGCCGCCTCAGTCAGAGCTGACGATTGCGCCTGACGGCACTATTACCGCGCGCGGCGCAGGCGACGAGCCGGGCGCGCTGGCGCAGGTGGGCAGGTTAAAAATGGTGAACAGCCGGATCCAGAATCTGGTTCATGGCGACGATGGCCTGTTTCATCTTGCCGCTGTTCCGGGGCAGGGCGCGCCGGCAGCACTGCCGGCCGATCAGAATTTAAGTCTTATCCCGGGCGCGCTGGAGAGCAGCAACGTCAGTCCGGTCAAGGCGATGGTGGATATGATCGCCAATGCACGGAGCTTCGATATGAACATGAGAACTATCAGCACCGTGGATGATAACGAGAAGCAAGCCAACCAGTTATTGAGTCTGGGATAACCCGGACCAGAGGAGTTTCAGTATGATCCGTTCTTTATGGATAGCCAAAACAGGTCTTGAAGCGCAACAGACCAACATGGATGTGATATCCAATAACCTCGCTAACGTGAATACCAACGGGTTTAAGCGTCAGCGTGCAGTGTTTGAAGATCTGCTTTACCAGACCCTGCGTCAGCCGGGGGCGCAATCTTCCGAACAGACCACTATCCCTTCAGGATTGCAGCTCGGCACCGGCGTCCGCCCGGTGGCGACCGAGCGCATCCATAGCCAGGGCAGTCTGACGCAGACCAACAACAGTAAAGATCTGGCGATACAGGGACACGGTTTTTTTCAGGTCCAGCTCGCTGACGGCACCACTGCCTATACCCGCGACGGATCTTTCCAGTTTGACCAGAACGGTCAGCTGGTGACCTCCAGCGGCTACCCGGTACAGCCCGCCATCACCATCCCGCAGGATGCCGACACGCTGACCGTCGGCAACGACGGTATCGTCAGCGTGACGCTGCCGGGACAGACCGCGCCGCAGCAGATTGGCCAGCTCACGCTCAGCACCTTTATCAACGAATCCGGTCTGGAAAGCATCGGCGAAAATCTCTACCGGGAAACGCAATCTTCCGGCGCGCCGAATGAAACCACGCCAGGACTGAACGGCGGCGGCACTCTGAAGCAGGGCTATGTCGAAACCTCTAACGTCAACGTGGCGGAAGAGTTGGTCAATATGATTCAGACGCAGCGCGCTTATGAAATTAACAGTAAAGCGGTGACAACATCCGATCAGATGTTGCAGCGCCTGACGCAACTTTAATCGTCGTCGCAGTCGCGGCCCCGTTTCGGATGGCGGGGCCGCGACTGCGTTAAACGCAGTGAATGAGATGAAAAACCAGCCTTGTTTCCGCCTTTTTACCCAACCTGTCGCGCTTCGCGGCCTTTGTCGCAGGCTTATCGTTCCGGCTGCGCTGATCGTAACGCTCGACGGGTGCGCCTATATGCCGCAAAAACCGCTGGTGGATGAAGTGACGACAGCCAGCCCGGAGCAGACGCTAACCACGACGGCGAACGGCTCGATTTTCCAGATGGGACAAGCGATGAGCTACGGCTACCAGCCGATGTTCGAAGACCGCAGGCCGCGCAACGTCGGCGATACGCTGACGATTGTGCTGCAGGAAAACGTTAGCGCCAGTAAAAGTTCGTCGGCAAACGCGAACCGCAACGGCTCGGGCGAACTGGCGATGGATGAAGTGCCGGGCATGCTGAACGGGTTGCTCGGTGGCAGTCGCGCAGCGACCGCAATGTCCGGCAAAAACGACTTTTCGGGTAAAGGGGGCGCGGCGGCGAAAAATACCTTCAGCGGCACCATTACCGTTACCGTCAAACAGCTACTGGTCAACGGCAATCTCAGAGTGGTGGGAGAAAAGCAAATCGCTATTAATCAGGGAACTGAATTCATTCGCTTTTCCGGCGTCGTGAATCCGCGCACCATCAGCAGCAGCAATACGGTCATCTCTTCTCAGGTATCTGACGCCCGTATTGAGTACGTCGGCAACGGGTATATCAATGAAGCACAACAGATGGGCTGGCTGCAGCGCCTGTTTCTTAACATTTCTCCCTTTTAATGAATGGCCAATGAAAACTTCACTCTTTACGTTCTGCCTGGGCTTGTTTTGTTGCGGCTTGCTCTTTACGACGCCGAAAAGTGCGCAGGCGGAGCGCATACGTGACTTAACCACGATCCAGGGCGTGCGCAACAATTCGCTCATGGGGTATGGGCTGGTCGTCGGGCTGGACGGCACCGGCGATCAGACCATGCAGACACCTTTCACCACGCAAAGCCTGAGCAACATGCTCTCCCAGCTCGGCATTACCGTGCCTGCCGGCACCAATATGCAGTTAAAAAACGTGGCGGCCGTGATGGTGACGGCGGAACTGCCTCCCTTTTCCCGGCCGGGCGAAAAGATAGATGTTAACGTCTCGTCGCTAGGCAATGCGAAAAGCCTGCGCGGCGGAACCTTGTTGATGACGCCGCTGAAAGGCGCGGACAGCCAGATTTATGCGCTCGCCCAAGGGAATCTGCTGGTGTCAGGCGCCGGCGCGCAAGGGGGAGGGAGCCGGGTACAGGTCAACCAGCTCAACGGTGCCCGTATCAGCGGCGGCGCGACGGTTGAGCGCGAGGTGCCGATCGATTTCGCCAGCCAGAATGTGCTGCGGCTTCAACTGAATGAAGACGACTTCTCTCTTGCCCGCCAACTCAGCGACGAAATTAATCGCCGCTTCGGTGGTGCGACGGCGACGCCGGAGGATTCGCGCACGATTCGCCTCTATGCGCCGGCGGACAGCGCGGCTAAGGTGCGCTTTCTGGCCGATGTGCAGGACATTCCTGTGCATGTTGGGGTGATGGACGCCAAAGTCATCGTCAACGCCCGCACCGGGTCGGTGGTGATGAACCGGCATGTAATGCTCGACTCCTGCGCCGTGGCGCAAGGCGATCTCACCGTTGAGGTCGCTAACAACAACGAGGTCAGTCAGCCGGATACCCCCTTTGCCGGTGGTGAAACGGTGGTTTCATCGAATACCCAGATCGCCGTACGAGAGCAAAATGGCGCACTGCAACGCGTCAATACCAGCGCCGATCTCAATAACGTGGTCAGGGCGCTGAACAGCCTCGGCGCCACGCCGAACGATCTGATTTCGATTCTGCAATCGATGAAAAGCGCCGGCTGCCTGCGCGCTAAGCTGGAGGCGAACTGATGAACACCTCCCCCCTTATCAGCGGCGCCGCCTTTGACACCCACGGGCTTGACGCCTTAAAGCGCGAAGTAAAAACCGGCTCGCCGGACGCTATAAAAGCCGCGGCTAAACAGATGGAAGGGCTGTTTGTCCAGATGATGCTGAAAAGCATGCGTCAGGCATCCTTAAAGGGCGGCCTGTTTAACAGTCAGGAATCGGAAACCTTCACTTCGATGTACGACCAGCAGATCGCGCAGGATATCGCCGCTCAGGGCAAAATGGGCTTTGCCGATTTAATGATTAAACAGTGGGGCGGCGACGCTACGGTGAAAACCAACGCGCCGGGGGCGGCGCCCGCCCCTTACGCGCTGAACGCCGCGAGGCAACGCACGCCGTTTCCGGCGTCGCCGCAGAGCGGGGCGGCCAGCGGGAATAACGCGACGATGGGTGCGGGCGGCAACGACGACTTTATTTCGCGTCTGCTGGGACCTGCGATCCATGCGGCGAAGCAGAGCGGCATACCGCATCAGCTTATTATCGCCCAGGCCGCGCTGGAATCAGGGTGGGGGAACCGGGAAATTACCACGGCGGAGGGGAAACCGAGCCATAATTTATTCGGCATCAAAGCCACCCCGGACTGGAAAGGAAAATCGACCGAAGTGGTCACAACGGAATATCTGCACGGCGTCGCGCAAAAAGTGAAGGCGAATTTCAGAGTTTACTCTTCTTATGCCGACGCGCTCGCCGATTATGCCAGTCTGTTAACCCGCAATCCGCGTTATCAGGATATTTCGCGTGCCGGCTCGGCGGAAAAAGCGGCGCATACCTTACAGCGCGGCGGATATGCGACGGATCCGAATTATGCCGATAAGTTAATTAATATTATTAAACAGGTGAAAGGAAATGTCAGTCACGCGCTGAACGCTTATAACAGCGATCTTTCCTCACTATTTTAGCGCCAGTTAGTTTAGTTAATTTTTATTTCGCCGATAGATTACAACGGGAGCGTTTCTTTATTTTCCTGTTATGAAAGGCGCTATTATATTCTGCAAATAATATTGGTGAATTATGAATCTTATGAACCTTGCGCAGAGCGGACTCAGTTCCGCTCAGGCTGCAATGAACGTAGTCGGCAATAACCTGAATAATGCGATGACGCCCGGATATAGTCGCCAAACGATTGTGCTGGGAGAAGCGGGCGGACGCACCACGCCGTACGGTTTTTTTGGCTATGGCGTCCAGGTCAATGGCGTACAGCGTTCTTATGACGGCTTTGTGAGCAACCAGTTACGTTATGCGTCTACGGAATATGCCGCGCTGGGCAGCCGCTACGACCAGCTCAGCCAGATCGATAATATGCTGGGCGACGATACGGCGAACGTCTCTGTTTCCCTGAATAATATTTTCTCCGCGCTGGAAAAAATGAGCAGCGACCCGGTCAACCCGGCGGCACGTCAGGAAGCACTTTCTCAATTCAAAGCCGTGACCTACCAGTTTAATACCGAAAGCAATACGCTGAACGGACTGGAAAAAAGCACCAACACGCAGATTACCCAAAGCGTCGACGATATTAACGCCGCCGCGAAACAGTTGGCGAACCTGAACGATCAAATCGAAAAGATTCACGGTCGAACAGGCGAAGTGCCGGCCGATTTACTCGATCAGCGCGATCTTCTGTTGAGCCAGCTTAACGATCAGGTCGGCATTAAGGTGAATGAGAACACTTCTAACGGCCGGGTCGACGTCACCCTGGCGAACGGCATGCAGCTGGTGAACGGCAACCACGCCTACTCGCTTGAAGCCAGCGCCTCGCCGGCAGATCCCAACACCACCATCGTTTCCTATGTCGACGCCTCCGGCAATAAAATGCAGCTGGATGAATCGAAAATCACCAGCGGCAAGCTGGGCGGCCTGTTTAAATTCCGCAACGAGGATCTGGTGGACGCGCGTAATCAGCTGGATCAGATCGCGCTGCAAATGGCCAACAAATTCAACGAGGTCAACCATGCCGGCTACGACCGAACCGGCAATCAGGGCGGCGATATTTTCGGCATCGCCAACCCGACCGCGCAGGCGAATCGAAATAATGCGGGTGACGCTGCGCTGGACGTCAGCTTTACCGATATCAGTCAGGTCAATGCGCAGGATTATACACTGACCTTTAAAGGCCCGGGCCAGAACGATTGGGAAGTCCAGACCGAAGATGGCCGCACCCTAACGCCAACCATCGGCGCCAATGGCGAACTGCAGTTCGAGGGCATCTCCATTACGCCTCAGGGCACGCCGCAGGCCGGCGACAGCTTTGTCGTCAATCCGGTGTCGGGCGCGGCGGAAAACCTTAGCGTGGCGATCACCGACGGCGATCAAATCGCGGCGTCCAGCTCCGCCGATTTGCTGGATGAGAGCAATAACGAAAATATCGCCGATCTGATCGCGATTAAAAGCGCCACCTTGGTCAATAACGGCACCCTGACCGAAGCCTACGCCAGCCTGGTCAGCTCAGTGGGTTCGTCGATGTCCGGGCTGAAGCAGGATATTGTCACCGCGGATAAAACCTACAATGCGGTGGCGCTTGAGCAGCAGTCGGTTTCAGGCGTCGATCTGAATGAAGAATTTATGAATCTACAGATGTATACCCAATATTACCAGGCGAATGCGCAGGTATTACAAACGGCCACTACGCTGTTTGACACCTTATTAAGTATTAAATAAGCCACTGTTTATTTGTCACAAACCTGTGACCTGAGATTAAGGAAATAGCGATGCGTCTCAGCACTCATTATATGTACCAGCATAATATCGATAGCATGTCTAATGCCATGACCACTGGTAATGACATCTATACGCGCCTTTCGGCGCAAAGGGTATTACTGACCCCCTCTGACGATCCCGCAGGGGCGTCCCAGGCGGTGATTTATCAGAATGCGCTGTCAACCCTGAGCCAGTATGACACTGCGCAGCTCTATGCTCAGGATGCGCTTGAGCAGGAAGATAATGTGCTCAGCTCGATCGGCAATATCATGACCACCAATCTGAGCGAGAAAATTGTTGCCGGCGGGGACGGCGCGATGTCCGACGCGGACCGCCAGGCGCTGGCGACCGAACTGCAGGGTATCCGCGACAACCTGTTGGATCTGGCGAACAGCAAAAACAGCAATGGCCGCTATATCTTCTCCGGCTATAAAACCGGCACCGAGCCTTTTCAGGAAGATGGCACCTATGTTGGCGGCGATACCCCGATGATGCAAAACGTGGCGGACAGCACCACCATGCAGGTCGGCCATACCGGGCAGGATGTCTTTATGAGCGGCAGTTCTGACGATCTTTTCGCCGCGTTGGACAACGCTATCGCCGCGCTGAATACGCCAGTTACCAGTGATGCGGACCGCCAGGCTTTACAGCAGACGCTGGATAAAACGAAAAAGACCATCAATAATGGCATCGATAACTTAGGTAAAATTCAGGCGGAGGTCGGGACGAATTTGCAGCAGATCGACTCGTTGGCGTTGAGTTCGGCAACGCAACGAATTAACGTCGAATCGCGTTTGCAGGAAACCGTGGGCTCCGACTACGGTTCGATTATTAATTTAATCACCGAATCTAAAATGTCCGATTTCGCCCTGAGCTCCTCCATGGCGGTTTTCCAAAGCATGCAGAAAATGAATATTTTTAATATGTAGTTTTCATTATGATTTCGCCTGGCTGAGCGGCAGCGAATTCAGCCAGGTGCCTCTCCGCTAATTCCTTTGGCCCTGACATTATGTTACGGGCTTGTTTGTTTTATTCTCTGGCGACACCCATTAATAACAATCAAAAGCGCCGAATTTATTGGTGAATTATCCTTTCGGCGAACATAACAACGTAAATTATCGATTATCAGGATTGCGCATGAATGTGTAATCTTATCAGGCTATTTGTTTTTTAAATTATCCCTAATAATGCTGTATGTTTTTATCAGATGGGTAATGAAACGGTGAGTGGTATTTATACCCACGACGGTATAGAGAAAAAAAGCGAGTTATGGTTGAAGTACCGTTATCTGATTCGCCGCGAAGCGCTGCGCTTACAGGCAAAATTGCCGGCGGGCGTTGAGCTGGACGACCTTATTCAGGCCGGAGCGATGGGGTTATTAACCACCATCGATCAGTATGACGCGAAAAAAGGGGCCTCGTTGAGCACCTTTATTATGCAGCGGGTGCGCTGGGCCATGATAGATGAATTGCGCGAGCGCGACTGGGTACCGCGACGGGTACGCACTAACGGACGGGAAATCGCGGCGACGATACAGCGTATCGAGCAGGGGAGCGGCAAGGTCGCCACGGAGGCGGACGTTGCGGAGGCGATGGGCGTTTCACTGAACGAATACCAATCGATGTTGATGGACACCAACGTCAGCCAGATCTACTCGCTGGAAGAGTTGCGGGAAGAGTTTGGCGAGGGGGTCGAATCCATCGGGCCGGAACAGGAAACCCTCAATCCTTTACACGCCGTCGTCCGGCAGGGTCTGCTGCAGAAGATCAGTCATGAAATAGAAACCTTACCAGAACGTGAGCAATTATTATTAAATCTTTATTATCAGCAAGAGCTCAACATGAAAGAGATTGCGGTGCTGCTGGATATAACCGAAACGCGGGTAAGCCAGCTGCACAGTCAGGCAATCAAGCTGTTACAGGCGAGACTCATGCGCACCAATAGTTTTTAAGCAGCAGCGGATAGCGAAGTCTTATACGTATTATATTGTTAGTTAATTATTAAATATTGGTAAAATTCCGACAAATTCAATACAAAATAAAGATAATAATTATCATTGTAAATAATTCAATCTATTGTGTCTGACGGCTGATGTGGTTATTCTATGGGCAGAACGGTTTCACATTTTCTGTTTCGATATAACCTTTCTGTAAAGCAGGCAGCATTATACTCGCCTTGGATTTTCACTTATAACTGCGAAATAACATTACGCAAAATTTTTGCCATTACCTGACAGGTGCCTTTGCACTTATCCGGGCAAAGGCAATGAACGCTGCCATAAAGAGAGGCGCAGAGATCGTGCGAAAAATATTTCGTACGCGCTGCGCTTATTTTGATGGCAGAAAACCAGTTTAGTCACTTAATTTATATCTGCTTGTTAATCAAGGCAGATGTTATGGTAATGAAAAATGAACACAAGCAATGTCGATGAACAGCTCCAGAGAATTCATGATATTAATCTTTCCTATCTTTTATTGGCTCAACAGCTAATTCGGGAAGATAAATTCGCTGCAGGCTTTCGCTTGGGTTTAACGGATGAAACCCTAAATGTTATCAAGGATTTATCTCTTCCTCAGTTGATTAAGCTGGCTTCTACTAACCAACTTATTTGCCGCCTGCGTGTGGATAATGAAATGGTTATTGAAAACCTGACCAAAGATTCGCGTATTGAGGCGCTGCAACAAATTCATACTGGAATTATTCTCTCTACGCACCTGCTTAATTCACTGACTGAACAAAACCTGGCGCCGGTATAACTATTTTTTGGAGAGAACGATTATGAGTGAAAAAAGTCTTCTTGATGAAATCAAAGAGATACAGATCGCCATGGAGCTGATTTCGTTCGGTGCGCGCATGCAGATGCTGGAAAGCGAAACCAGCCTGAGCCGTAGAAGGTTATTGCGACTCTATAAAGAATTGCGCGGCTGTCCTCCGCCGAAAGGCATGCTGCCTTTTTCCGAGGATTGGTTTATGGCGTGGGAGCAGAATATCCACTCTTCCATGTTTTATAACATCTACCTCTATTTACAAAAAACGGAAAACTGCCGTCCTATCGAGGCGACTGTCAAAGCCTATCGCCTCTATCTGGAGCAATGCCCGACGCCGCCGGATGAAAAGCCGGTGCTGGGGTTAACCCGCGCCTGGACATTACTGCGTTTTATTGACTGCGGCATGATTGAGCAAACCCAATGCGCGATTTGCGGTGGCGGTTTCGTCGTCACTACCGAACATGTCAGACACTCATTTACCTGCAGCCTGTGCTGCCCGCCGTCCCGCGCGGTGAAAAAATGTAAGGTCTCCGATTTGCCTGCGGAAACGAAAATCTACGCACAGTAAATCTGAAAAAAGGTTCTGCATTTAACTTTCCAAAATAGCGTCATGTCGATGCGATCTCCCCGTCTGTTAATTTTATTTCTGCCAGAAACGGGGGGAGAGAATTTATCAATATTTAAGGAGTGATTGTGCTGGTTATTGTCGGTTATCTGGTGGTTTTACTCACCGTTTTCGGTGGGTTTGCGTTGTCGGGCGGCGCGCTCGGCTCGCTTTATCAGCCAACCGAGCTGCTTATTATCGGCGGGTCGGGCGTCGGCGCTTTTTTGGTCGCGAATAACGGCAAGGGCATCAGGGCCACCCTGAAAGCCATTCCACACCTGCTGAAAAGCTCGCGTTATACCAAAGCGCTCTATATGGATCTGATGGCCATGATGTATCTGGTGCTAACGAAAAGTCGTCAGAGCGGCCTGATGACGCTGGAAAAAGATATTGACGATCCGCAAAACAGCGCAATCTTTTCCGCCTATCCTCGCCTGCTGGCGGACGCCTCATTGATGAACTTCGTCGTCGACTACCTGCGGCTGATGATCAGCGGCAGTATGGATGCGTTTGAGATCGAAGCCTTGATGGATGAGGATATCGAAACCAGCGAACATGAGCATGAAGTACCCGCCAGCAGCTTGAATGCGCTGGGCGACGCGTTTCCGGCGTTCGGCATTGTGGCTGCGGTTATGGGCGTGGTCAACGCGCTGGCGGCGGCGGATCGCCCGGCGGCCGAGCTGGGCGCGCTGATCGCGCACGCCATGGTCGGCACCTTTCTGGGCATCCTGCTGGCTTACGGCTTCGTCCTGCCTCTTGCCAGCCTGCTGCGTCAAAAAAGCAGCGAACAGATCAAAATGCTGCAATGCATCCGCATCACGTTGCTCTCCAGCATGCACGGCTACGCGCCGCAAATCGCCGTTGAATTCGGACGTAAGACGCTGTTTTCCAGCGAGCGTCCAAGCTTCGCCGAACTGGAGGAGCATGTTCGCGAAGTGAAATTGTCAGCCAATAGCAGCGCGTCGGAACGTACCTCATGAGTAAATCCCGCCGCACCGTTATTATCGTTCGAAAAAAAAAGAGCAATAAACATGCCCATCATGGCGGCTCATGGAAAATCGCCTATGCCGATTTCATGACCGCCATGATGGCCTTTTTTCTGGTGATGTGGCTGCTCTCTTCCTCTACCCCTCTGCAACGCGAAAGGATCGCCGACTATTTCAAAATGCCGCTCAAGGTGGCGATGTCGCATGGCAATAAGAACAGCCTGAGCGACAGCGTAATCCCCGGAGGTGGGGATGACATGATGAAGCAGGATGGCGAGGTGTTTAAAGAGAAGCTGAACCGCCTCGACCGGATTCGAAATCTGCAAAATTTAAAAGTCGCGCATGAGAAGCTGGAAAGCTTGATCCGGCGCGATCCGCGTCTCAGCCAGTTTCAGTCCAACCTGCGGATTTCGCTGACGGAAGACGGCCTGCTGATCCAGATTATCGACAGTCAGGATCGGCCGATGTTTAAGATAGGCAGTCAGGAGCCGGAACCTTATATGAAAGGGATCCTTCAGGCGTTGGTTCCGGTACTCAACGATCTGCCCAACCACATTATCCTGACGGGCCATACCGACTCGCTGCCTTATGCGCAGGGCGAAGTAGGGTACAGCAACTGGGAACTCTCCTCCGATCGCGCCAACGCCTCAAGGCGGATATTGGCCGCCGCCGGGCTGGCGGAAAACAAATTCCTGCGCGTCGTCGGCACGGCGAACACCATCAGGCTGGAAAACGTCAACCCGGACGCGCCTGTTAACCGGCGCATCACCATTCTGGTTATGAGCCTGGATAAGGAGAAGGCGATCCTGCAAGAGGATCTCCCGCTGCAAAACGTGTCGGACAAGCAAACCAGCGCAGAAATTCTTTCGCAACTGAAAGCGATGACGGCGCCGCAAAATACGCCTTCCCCTTCAGCCCCTGCCCCACAGCAGGGTTCCCCACACCTAATGGTTGATCAAAATGGACGTGAGTGATTTTTACCAGACCTTTTTCGATGAGGCTGACGAACTGTTAGCCGATATGGAAAGGTCGTTGCTGGAACTGGACTGCCTCTCTCCCGATCGGGAAATGCTGGACGCCATTTTTCGCGCCGCCCACTCCATCAAGGGAGGCGCCGGCACCTTTGGTTTTACCGTTCTGCAAGAGACGACGCACGTTCTTGAAAATTTGCTGGATGACGCCCGACGGGGCGAGCTGCGCTTAACCAGCGACATCATCAACCTGTTTCTGGAGAGTAAGGATATTATGCAGGGTCAACTGGATGCGTATAAGTCCTCTGAGGAACCTGACGAAGAGAGCTTTCGTTATATTTACGACGCGCTGCGTCAGCTTGCCGAACAGGGACGCAGCGCCAGCCCAACGCCGCCTGCTGCGTCGCCCGCTGAGGCTGCCCGGCCCGCCAGTTCTCCGCTTGCCGATTTGCATGTGACGCTGAAGGCGGTTCCCGCCGCAGATGAGAAAATCTTGCTAGAGGAGCTGGCGAATCTGGGCGATGTGCTCAGCCAGCATAAGCAGGATGATCTGTTGCAGGTCCAACTGCGCACCACCGCGTCGGCTGACGAGATCCAGGCGGTGCTCTGTTTTATCCTCGAGCCGGAGCAGATCACCGTCGCCGCCGTCGGGGAACAAAAGCCGCAGGCGGCGGCCAAGCCTTCGACTCCGGCCCCGGCCCCAAAAGCCGCGCCCGCCAAAGCGGCCGCAGCCCATCCTTCCGCTGAATCCGGCAGCCTGCGCGTGTCGGTAGAAAAAGTCGATCAGATTATCAATCATGTCGGCGAACTGATCATTACCCAAGCGATGCTCTCGCAGCTCTCCGCCTCGCTTGATCCGGTACAGCATAACACCTTGCTCAGCAGCATCGTGCAGCTGGAGCGCAACGCGCGCGACTTACAGGAGTCGGTGATGTCCATCAGGATGATGCCGATGGAGTATGTCTTCAGCCGCTTCCCGCGTCTGGTGCACGATCTGAGCGTAACCCTGAATAAAAAGGTCGAGCTGACGCTGAAAGGCGGATCGGCCGAACTGGATAAAAGTCTGATTGAACGCATTATCGATCCGCTGACGCATCTGGTGCGTAACAGCCTGGATCACGGCATCGAACCGGCTGAAGTGCGGCGGGCTAAAGGCAAGCCGGAAAAGGGCAGCCTGACCCTCTCAGCCGAGCATCATGGCGGCAGCATCATTATTGACGTTATCGACGACGGCGGCGGCCTCAACCGTGAAAAAATCCTCGCCCGGGCGCAGTCGCAGGGCATTGCGATTGCTGAAAACGCCAGCGACGAAGAGGTCTGGATGTTGATTTTCGCGCCGGGCTTCTCCACGGCGGAGGCGGTGACCAACGTCTCCGGGCGTGGCGTCGGCATGGACGTGGTGCGCCGCAATATCGTCGCGATGGGCGGCCATGTCGAAATCCAGTCGACTCCGGATAAAGGTACCACTATCCGCATCGTGCTTCCTCTTACCCTGGCGATCCTGGACGGCATGTCGGTTCGGGTCGGCAAGGAGATCTATATCTTACCGCTGGGTACCGTTATGGAATCGCTTCAGCCCTCCGCCAGCGCGCTCTATACCATGGCGGGCGGCGAACGGATGTTGCAGGTGCGGGGCGAATATCTGCCGCTGGTGGAGTTGCGTCAGGTTTTCGATATTCCCAGCGATATGCAGCGGCCCGAAGAGGGAATCGCGGTGATTTTACAAAGCGCGGGATGTCGCTATGCCCTGCTGGTCGATCAGCTTATCGGCCAGCATCAGGTGGTCGTCAAAAACCTTGAGCTTAACTATCGCAAAGTGTGCGGCATCTCCGCCGCGACGATTCTCGGCGACGGGGGCGTGGCGTTGATTCTGGACGTGGTCGCACTGCCGATGCTTAGCAAGAAAACAGATGCGCATTAATTGAGGTAGAGATATGCATTTTTCTGAAACAGATAAACAGGCTGTAGAGGGCGCCGAAGGCCAGGAGTATCTGGTTTTTACGCTTGGGGCTGAAGAGTACGGCATTGAAATTTTAAAGGTGCAGGAGATCCGCGGCTACGATCGCGTCACCCGTATCGCCAATACGCCCGCCTTTATTGCCGGCGTCACCAACCTGCGGGGCGTGATTGTTCCGGTGATCGATCTGCGCATCAAGTTCCAGCTGTCCTCCGCCACCATTGACGACCGGACGGTCACCATTGTCCTGAACCTGAACGACCGGGTAGTGGGCATTGTGGTTGACGGCGTGTCGGACGTGCTCTCGCTGAAAAGCGAACAGATTAAGCCTGCGCCTGACTTTTCCACCACGCTTTCCACTAAATACCTGCTGGGTCTGGGGACGGTGGAGGAGCGTATGCTGATTCTGGTCGATATCGAAAAACTGCTGAACAGCGCGGAAATGGAGATTGTCGAACAGATTGCCGAGATGGAGCCGGCATAATCCTTCTGATTTTTTCACGAACCTGACGGTGCGTCTGTCGGGTTCGTTATCCTTTCCCGACGCCGTTCCAGCCTCAGTTCCCGCCGCTGCATTTTCCCTTTTTCGTGTGTTCCTTTTATCAAGCTCATTGCTTTCAACCTTTGGTGCCTCGCGGATGCATTGTCACGCCGTCCCGGTCGCCGCCTGCTATCCGCCTCCCGGCGGGCCGGCGCGATTTACAGGCAATAAAAAACCCCGCCGGTGAGGGCGGGGCGACAGAACAACGAGCGGGGCGATTAACGCAGCAGAGACAGTACGTTCTGCGGCACCTGGTTCGCCTGGGCCAGCACGGTCACGCCTGCCTGCTGCAGGATGTTCGCGCGGCTCATATTGGAAACTTCAGAAGCGAAGTCCGCATCCAGGATACGAGAGCGTGATTCTGACAGGTTGTTCACGGTGCTGTTCAGGTTACTGATCACTGAGTCGAAGCGGTTCTGGGCGGCACCCAGACCGGAACGCAGTTCGTCTACCTGTGACAGCGCAGCGTCAATGGTCGACAGCGGGTCATTGGTAGGCAGATCGTCTGCCGCCGGGGTGTAATCAGCGCCTTTAGCCCAGGTAACCGAGTCCGCTTCGCCGTTAGTGCCTGCGCTGAAGCTCGGAGTAAGAGTAACGGAAACATCGGAACCCGCTGAATCTTTACCGATAGCGACATAAACCTCGGCGCCAGTGCTATCAACGGTTTTGTAAATTTCGCCGCTGCCCTCACTGCCGAACGCAGCTTCCTTCGCAGCATCCAGATCGATAGTGGCAGTACTACCCGTTGAATCAGCGTAAACATCACCATCATGAACCGCAGTCAAACCGCTTGCTACTTTGAAGTTATCCAGGCCCAGAGTATTGGAGTCCATTTTGCTCAGGTTGATATCGATAGTCTGACCGTCGTTAGCGCCAACCTGAATGGTCAGCGTCTGATCGGCGCTCAGTACTTTCACGCCGTTAAATTCGGTCTGTTCAGAGATACGGTTGATTTCATCCAGACGCGCGTCGATCTCATCCTGGATAGACTGACGGTCAGTTTCTGAGTTGGTGCCGTTCTGCGCCTGAACCACCAGACGACGGATGTTCTGCAGGTTGTCGTTGACTTCGTTCAGCGCGCCTTCAGTGGTCTGCGCGATTGAGATACCGTCGTTGGCGTTGCGTGACGCCTGGGTCAGACCAGTGATGCTGGCGGTGAAACGGTTGCTGATCGCCTGGCCGGCGGCGTCATCTTTCGCGCTGTTGATACGCAGGCCGGAAGAGAGGCGCTGAATAGCGGTGCCCAGTGAAGACTGTGATTTATTCAGGTTGTTCTGAGCAACCAGGCTCAGCGAGTTGGTATTAATAACTTGAGACATTAAAATTACCTTTTTATATTTTGGGAAGACGCTGCAGCATTGTTGCAGAGCGATTCAGTAATGCGCCGTTTGGTTCGCATAACTAAGTAATCGGCGTCAGCGAAATTCACTGAAATTATTTTTTGAATTTTTTTAGCCAGAGCGCGAATCAAAATAGTGGGATGCGGTTTAGGTTATAAATAGCCGACATAAATGCAGCTATTTATCGCAATTAATCTTATGTAACTAGATAGTTTAAAAAACCGACGCGCCTCGATTGGGTAAAAAGCGCAAGGGAATGGTTTCGCCGGGAGATATCATTGCCTGTAAACGGAGAACTGATTAAACTTTTTATTATCTGAACCGATAGCTAATAAATAACCATCCATGTAATGCACTCTACATCCTGAACAGGAGAATTTAATGGCTACGATGTCATCCTTAGGTATTGGTTCCGGTATCGATACAGCGGGTATGCTTGATCAGATTAAAGCAGGCGAACAAACCCGCCTGCAGCCTTATGCCATCATGCAGGCCAGCTATAAGGCAAAACTTTCCGCCTGGGGCCAAATTTCCAGCGCCATGTCCGCCTTACAGTCCAGCGTCAAGGCGTTGAGCGGCGATGCCTTCAATACTCTGAAGGTCAGCAGCAACAAAGCTTTTAACGCCACCGCCACCACCGACGCGACGGCTGACAGCCACTCAGTGACTGTGAACCAGCTGGCGGCCGCGCATAAGCTAAAGACTCAGGGCTTTGACAGCTCTGATAAAGCGCTGGGCGACACCACCCGCGGCACGCGCACCGTCACTATTACCACCGGCGACGGCAAGACCACCAGCGTTGAGCTGGCCGATGACCAAACCTCGCTGGATCAAATCGCTAAAGCCATCAACAAGCAAGACGGCGACGTGACTGCGTCGGTACAGCGCACTGATGACGGCTATCAGCTGGTGCTAAGTTCGAAAAGCACCGGCAGCGCAGGTGAAATGTCGGTGAGCGTAACGGGCGACGACAAGCTCGGCAGTATTCTGAATACCTCGCATGGCGGCAATACCGACGTCGGCGGAGCGAATGACAACGGCGATGCCATGTTGCAGGTGACCGCTGCGCAGGACGCCAAACTGACCGTTGATGGCAGTCAATACACCCGTTCTTCGAATAATATCTCCGATATTATTTCGGGCGTAACGTTGAATTTGCAGTCGGTTTCCGAGCTGGATGATGACGGGAAACCTAAATCGGAAGAGCTAACGCTGACGCCGGATACCTCGGTGATCAAAACGGACATCAAGGATTTCGTCGATAAATATAACGCGCTGTTGTCGCTGACCACCTCCGCCAGCAAATATGTGCCGAATGATAATTCCGGCCTGCAGGACGATCAGATGTCGCTTCAGAGCAACCAGAACGGCGCGCTGATGGGCGATTCCATGCTGCGTTCGATGGTGGGCGAGTTCCGCGCCGCGGTCAACGGCTCCTATAACGGCGGCGAAGGCGACTTCAGCGCGCTGGCGGATATCGGCATTAAAATCGATGCGGCGACCGGCAAGATGACGCTGGACGAGAGCAAGCTGGATGAGGCGATCGCCGACAACCCGGAAAGCATTGCCGATCTCTTTACCGGCACCGGAGAAAACGACGGCGTCGCTACCTCGCTTAAGGACATCATCAATAAATATGTTGGCGAGCCTGACACCCACACCGATGGCCTGATTAAGAGTACCACTGATGGGCTGGACGATCAGGTCGAGCTTATGGATGACCAAATAGCCAGAACGCAAAGACTTATCGATGCCGATGTCGAACGCTACCGCGTACAGTTCCAGAACCTTGACGGCACCATGTCGACGCTCAACAACCTGAGCTCGCAGCTCTCTTCGATTCTGGCTTCAGTGTAATGGGTTAACCATCCACTTATCCGGCAGGAGACGCAGACCTCCTGCCTATTACGGGAGTTTTTATGTACTCGAATCAGGGAAATCATGCCTATCACCGGGTTGACCTTGAAAATCAACTGGCGGGGGCATCGCCGCATCAGCTTATCGTAATGCTGTTTGATGGAGCCCTGAATGCGGTGCTGCGTGCCACTATCTATTTTGAAAATGGTCAGGTCGCCCGGCGCGGAGAGATGATATCCAGGGCGATCAATATCATCGACAACGGGCTACGGGCGGCCCTGGACCATGAAAAAGGCCGGGAGATAGCGCAGGACCTTGAGCGGCTTTATGATTATATGTCGCGTACGCTGCTGGAAGCGAACCTACGCAACGACCCCGCCCGGCTTCCTCATGTCATTCAATTATTGAAAGACCTTGCGACTACATGGAAAGAGATCGAACCCAGAGGAATATAGGGAAAAATGATTACTACATTATCTGAACGTTACGAAAATATTTATCAATTGAATGTTAACCTGCTGGATAAAATAAGGCAGGGGCAGTGGGATGAGTTTATCGAGTTAGCGCAGGTCTATATTTTTCAGTTAAGCAACCTGATCGAAAATCAGCATGGCGAGATGGCGCCTGATGAAAAAGAAAAGGTCGCCGCGCTGTTAACCCGTCTGATTGAAAATGAGGATGAGATTAATAAATCGCTGGAAAAACGGCTTGGCGTTTTAAAGAACGAGCTACAAACGCTGAATTCAGGGAAAAAATGCCGTCAGGCTTACGCTTCGAAATTTATTTCAGCTATACATTAAACCCCCTTACAGGCTATTTTGATTTAGCAAAATAGCCTGAACCTCTCCTCCCCGCGCTGTTATTACCGCTGCGTAACGCGCTGATTACCGGTAATTGAGCGTAAGCTGGTTTTTTACCACGTTAAGCGGCGGTAAAAGCGCGCCGAGGCTCTCCACCGAATAGACGAAATAGAAAGGACCCTGCGCGGTCAGGGGCGCCGGGTCGTCGCGCTGGCCGACGAGCGTGGGCAGCGGCAGGCAGCGCTGCTGGCTGCACAGCTTAATTTGTAACCCCGGCGGCGGCGGCGAGAGCAGACTGATGCGCCAGGCGATATGATGTAGTTCGGCCGTAGCGGGCAGGGCGGCGGCCAGCGGCCGGCTGGTTAACGTCTGATGACCGACGCTCAGCGTGCCGCCGACGGAATAGCCGCTCCAGGCGCCGCCGGCCGCCGAAGCCGCCAGCGGAAACAGCAGCCCGAACAGACCTGTCAGAATGAACCGCCTCACTCTTTGCCGCCAATCACATGGGTCATTTTCACCGTGCGGTTGCGGCTGATCTCCTGGCTGGAGAGCACCGCCAGCTGCGGCCAGGCGCGACGCAGGAAACGGGAAAGCATAAAGCGCAGGGCATGATTGACCAGCAGCACCGCCGGCAAGCCGAGCGCTTCCTGCTGCATAACGGCTTTTTCCGTCTGGCGCATAATGGTTTCGGCCACGCCAGGTTCTATCGCTCCGCTGCTTTGCACCGCCTGGATCAGCAATCTTTCCAGCGTCAGATCCAGACCAATTACCTCAATCTCGCCGTTGCCCGGGAACCACTGCTGGGTGATCGCCCGTCCAAGCTGAATACGCACCTGCGCGGTCAGTTCGTCTGGATCGGTCAGGGTGCCGGCGTGCTCGGCCAGCGCGTCCAGAATAGTGCGGATATCGCGCACCGGCACGCGCTCGGCCAGCAGATTTTGCAGAACCTTATGGAAGGTAGTAAGCGAAATTACGGCGGGGATCAGATCTTCCACCAGCTTCGGCATCTCTTTGGTGAGACGATCCAGCAGCTGCTGGGCTTCCTGACGACCGAACAGCTCGTCGATGTGTAGCGTAATCAGATGGTTCAGGTGGGTGGCGATAACCGAGCTGGGATCGACCACGGTATAGCCCAGCGTCTGGGCTTTTTCACGCAGCACCTCGTCAATCCAGACCGCCGGCAGTCCAAACGCGGGTTCCTGGCAGGGCACGCCCGCCAGTTCCCCTTCTGCGCAGCCGGGATCGATCGCCATCCAGCGTTCAGGCTGCGTCTCCCCGCGACCCAGCTCGACGCCTTTCAGCAGGATGCGGTACTGCGTCGGCGCCAGATCCAGATTGTCGCGAATGTGTATCGTCGGCGGCAGAAAGCCCATCTCCTGCGCCAGCTTTTTGCGAATGCCGCGAATACGGGTCAGCAGCTGTCCTTTTTGTTCGCTGTCGACCATGGGGATCAGGCGGTAGCCGACCTCCAGCCCCAGCACATCTTCGTGCTGCACATCGGACCAGGAGGCTTCCGTTACCTGCGCCGCCTGCTCTTCCGGCAGCAGGGCCGCTTTATGGCTCCGGCTCGGCGCGCCCGTCAGCGCGCCTTCCATTTGACGGCCGCGCACCCACCAGGCGGCCGCCAGCAGGGCGGCGGTGAACAGCAGAAAAACGAAGTTCGGCATGCCGGGGATCATCCCCAGCAGGCCGACCACGCAGGCCGCCAGCACCATAACGCGCGGGTTGTTGAACAGTTGGCTCACCATCTGTTCGCCCGCGTCCTGTTCCGTCGCGACGCGCGTGACGATAACGCCCGCGGCGGTGGAGATCACCAGCCCCGGGATCTGCGCGACCAGACCGTCGCCGATGGTTAACAGCGTATAGGTTTCTCCCGCCTGGGCGAAGGTCATGTCGTGTTGCAGAATGCCGATTAACAGCCCGCCGATCACGTTAATGGCCATGATCAGCATTCCGGCGATGGCGTCGCCGCGCACAAATTTACTGGCGCCGTCCATCGAGCCGTAGAAATCGGACTCCTGCGTCACCTCGAGACGACGGCGTCTCGCTTCCTCTTCGCCAATCAGCCCCGCATTTAAATCGGCGTCGATCGCCATCTGTTTGCCGGGCATCCCGTCCAGCACAAAGCGAGCGCCTACTTCGGCGATACGCCCGGCGCCTTTGGTGATGACCATGAAGTTAATAATGATCAAAATGATAAAGACCACGATGCCGATGGCGAAATTGCCGCCGACCAGGAAGTGGCCGAACGCATCGATCACATGGCCGGCGGCGCCTTCGCCGGTATGCCCGTGCATCAGGATAATGCGGGTAGAGGCGATGTTCAGCGCCAGGCGCAGCAGCGTGGCGAACAGCAGCACGGTGGGGAAGGCGGAAAATTCCAGCGTGTTTTGCGTAAACATGGCGACCATCAATATCATCAGCGACAGCACGATATTGAAGGTAAACAGCAGATCCAGAACAAAGGTCGGCAGGGGCAGGATCATCATGGCCATGATGGTCATGATCAGGATCGGACCGGCCAGCATTTGCCATTGCGTCTTTTTAAAATCCGGTAACCGGAGTTTGGTGGCGAGATTAGCCATCACTCGTGACTCTCTTGTGCAAAGTCCAGTGCGGCAGGCACCGGAAGATTTTCAGGTTTTTTGGGAAGCGCGCCGTTGCCTTTGCGCCAGCGTTTCAGGCCGTAGACCCAGGCCAGCACTTCGGCAACGGCGCTGTATAACGCCGCCGGGATCTGTTCGCCGATTTCGCAATGGCGATAGAGCGCGCGCGCCAGCGGCGGCGCCTCCAGCATCGGCACGCCATGTTCCGCCGCCGCCTCGCGGATGCGTAACGCGACTTCGCCGGCGCCTTTCGCCAGCAGCGTCGGTGCGGCCATCGCGCCCTCTTTGTAGCTGAGCGCCACGGCATAGTGCGTCGGGTTGTTGACGATCACGTCGGCGCGCGGCACGTCGGCCATCATGCGCTGGCGAGCGGCGGCGCGCTGTAGCTGTCGGATGCGCCCTTTAACGTGCGGGTCGCCCTCCTGCTGTTTAAATTCATCGCGGATCTCCTGGCGGCTCATGCGCAGCTTTTTCAGGTTGCTCATCACCTGATAAAACACGTCGTAGCCGACCAGCGGGATCAACGTCAGGATTACCACCAGCAGGCAGCCTGAGATCAGCGTTCCGGCATGGCGAAACGCGACCGGCAGAGGCTGATCAATCAGCTGAAGCAGCGCCAGCTTATTACTGAAAATAAACAGCGCGCAGGCGATGCCCACCAGCACCGCTTTCGACAGGCTTTTGACCAGTTCGGACACCACCTGAGTCGAAAACATGCGTTTGAAACCCGCCAGCGGGTTGAGGCGTTTAAAATCCATACTCAGCGGCTTCGCGCTAAAATAGAGTCCGCCCAGCAGGATGGGCGAGGCGATGGCGGTAATAAACAGACCCAGTAAAACCGGGGCGACGGCAAAAGCAGCCGCTGTAAACAGGCCGAAAATCCGTCGCGCCGCCGCGCCGTTATCCAGCAGCAGACCGCGATCGAAATTCAGGCCGTTATGCAGCAGTTGCAGCAGCTGGCCGATCATCCGCTCGCCGCCGAAAACGATCAGCGCCCAACCCACCAACAACATCATGAGCGAGGTTAATTCCTTCGAACGTGGAATCTGACCTTCTTCACGCGCTTTGGCGCGTCGATGGGGGGTGGGTTCTTCGGTTTTTTCTACATCACTTTCGTCTGACATTACATTTCAAACTTAATGGATTGATAGTCTGGCAAACCAGGATTCAGAATGGCGTGCGCTGAAGCCTGAAGGATCGTTAAAAGCCCAGCGTTTCCAGTAAATCGTCGACCTGATCCTGCGACGCAACGATACCGGCGGCGGTCTGATTGATCTGCGGGCCGTTTTTCAGCTTCTGTCCGGGATCGTTATCCTGCGGAGCGATCTCCGGCATGTTCTCCACCAGCACGCTCACCAGCTCATTTTCGATATTTTCAATCAGCGACATCATGTTCTGAATCACCTGGCCGGTCAGATCCTGGAAATCCTGCGCCATCATGATTTCCATCAGATGCTTATTGGTCTGGCTGGCAATAGTGGGCGTGTCGGAAAGGAACTGGCGGGTATCTTCCACCAGCTGGCGCGCCGTCGAGAGAGGCGCGGGTTCATCGAACCAGGCATCCCAGCGCAGATTCAGATCCGTCGCCTTGCGGCTCAGCTCATCCTGCAGCGGACGGGCGGTCTCCACGCAGGTCAGCGCGCATTCCGCCGCCTGGGTGGTCTTGCCGACCACATATTTTAAACGGTCCCGCGCGTCCGGCATCGCCTCGGCGACATCCATCAATGCCCGATCTAAGCCCAGGTTCGCCATGCTGACGCGCAGCAGGCGAGTAAGATGACCAATGCGATAAAAAATATCTTTGAAGTTTTCTGCAGGCTGGGCTTCCAATGGCTTATTCATGCTCACCACCCAAGCTTTTCGAAGATTTTATTCAGTTTCTCTTCCAGCGTGGCGGCGGTGAAAGGTTTAACCACGTAGCCGTTGGCGCCCGCCTGCGCGGCGGCGATGATGTTTTCTTTTTTCGCTTCGGCCGTGACCATCAGTACCGGGATAGCTTTCAGCGCGTCATCCTTACGGATTTCGCACAGCAGCTGTAAGCCGTCGAGGTTCGGCATATTCCAGTCGCTGATGACGAAGTCATATTGCGTCTGACGCAGTTTGGTTAACGCATCCAGGCCATCTTCAGCCTCGTCGACGTTTTTATATCCCAGCTCCTGAAGAAGGTTGCGCACAATGCGGCGCATGGTGGCGAAATCATCAATTACCAGAAATCGCAAGTTAGTATCTGCCATCGTAATATCCTGAAAAAAGTAAGTATCCGCTCACGGATGTTGAAGTGATAAAATCCGCTCTGTCAGATTCGGCGCGCCTGGCCGACGACGTTGCTAAGCAGGGATTCGCACATATCAGCCAGATCGACGATCTGGCAGGCGGCGCCCAGCGCGATCGCCTCGCGCGGCATGCCGAACACCACGCAGCTTTTTTCGCTCTGCGCCAGCGTATGGGCGCCGGCGTTGCGCATCGCCAGCAGGCCGCGTGCGCCGTCGCTGCCCATGCCGGTTAAAATCGCGCCGACGGCGTTTTTACCGGCCGAGACCGCCACGGAATTGAACAGCACGTCGACGGCTGGCCGGTGCCGGTTGATCGGCGGCGAGTCGTTTAGCCGGATGTGATAATTCGCGCCGCTGCGCACCAGCTCCATATGTCGGTCGCCGGGAGCGATATAGGCGTGTCCCGGCAACACCCGGTCGCCTTCTTCCGCCTCTTTTACCGCGATCTGACACAGGCTGTTCAGGCGCGTCGCGAAGGAGTGGGTGAAACCCGGCGGCATATGTTGCGTAATCACGATGCCCGGGCTGGTCAGCGGCATGGGCAGCAGAACCTGGCGCAGCGCTTCGGTACCTCCAGTCGAGGAGCCGATAGCGATAATCTTTTCGCTGCCTACCAGCGGAGAAGTCAGGGCCTTACGCCCGGGGAGCGGCGGATTCAGGCGGTTGATCTGCGCTTTGGCTGCAATGCGAATTTTCTCGGCGATAAGCTCGGAAAACTGCAGCATGCCCTCTTTCAGACCCAGCTGCGGCTTGGTCACAAAGTCCACTGCTCCCAGCTCAAGCGCGCTCAGGGTAATTTCCGAGCCGCGACTGGTGAGGGAAGAGATCATGATCACCGGCATGGGACGAAGCCGCATCAGACGCTCAAGAAAATCCAGGCCGTCCATGCGCGGCATTTCCACATCCAGCGTCAGCACGTCAGGATTGAGCCGTTTAATCAAATCACGCGCGATAAGCGGATCCGGCGCGGTAGCGACCATCTCCATATCGGGCTGACTATTCACGATTTCGCTCATGATGCTGCGTATTAGCGCTGAGTCATCAATGCAGAGAACTTTAATTTTTGCCATTAGTTATCCTGTGCCAGGTAATACACTGACTGACCGCGCAGGCGAAAAGGACTTTGCAGATTGCCGAAATGTTCGGAATGACCGGCGAAAAGAAGTCCGCCTGGCTTTAACATTTTTGCAAACCGCTGTAACAATCTTTCCTGCGTTTTCTGGTCGAAATAGATCATTACGTTTCGGCAAAAAATCGCGTCGAAAGGCGCCGGAACGTCCCAGTTAACATCCAGCAAATTCAGATGCTGATATTTAATCGTCGACAGCAACGCTTTTCTGACTTTTACCCGTTCGTCATGCTCGTCGGCCGCGCGCAAGAAATAGTGGCGTTTTTGCGCCGCGCTCAGGTTTTCAATATCAGCGAGTTTGTAAATGCCTTCGCTGGCTTTCTGCAATACGTCCGTATCGATATCCGTCGCCCAGACACGGTTGATTCCCGCGCTCGGGCCTAATACTTCATCCAGCGTAATCGCGATAGAACAGGCTTCTTCGCCGGTCGAGGCGGCCGTGCTCCATACGCTGTAATTTTCTTTCCGGTTTCTGGCATGTTCCGCCAGAATAGGAAAATGATAAGACTCACGAAAAAAAGAGGTGAGGTTGGTGGTCAGGGCATTAATAAACGCCTGCCATTCCCGGCTATCGCTATTTTCCTCCAGTCGTTTCACATACTCGGTAAAACTGGTAAGTCCTGATTCTTTTAACCGCCTGGAGAGGCGGTTATAGACCATGTCGCGTTTTTGGCTATTTATCACAATGCCTGCGCGTTGATAAATCAAACTGCTTATTTTATTGAGTTCTTTATCGGTCAGGCGTTCCGAGAGTCGCATAGATTTCGTATCGATATATGAGAATTGCTGATGTGAATAAAAGAAGTGTTACCATGCGACATGCACCAGAAATCATCGTTATCTGGTTTCATTTCGTCAGATTTGACGAAAGTCATATGCAGCTTCATCCTGAAACAGGGAAATATTCCCTCTGCGGACTCGGTTATTCTTTTGGTTGAGAAACGATTGCTGCGGTTAAACCGCCATGTTCATAATTTCCTGATAAGCGCTGACTAATTTATTACGTACCTGGATGCCGAAATTTAATCCCAGAGAGGCTTTCTGCATCAAGACCATCACATCATTAAGACCGATGCCGCTGGCACCCGTCATATAATCTTCCGCCTGGCTGCTGGCCTGATGCTGCATTGTATCCATCGTGTTAATGCTGTTAATTAACATGTTAGAAAACACAGGTCGGCCTTCATCGCTTTTCGGCGTTGAGAAGATGGCAGGTTTTTGCGCGGCGGATGCCTGACGATTAATTTCGTCCAATAAACTCGTCATCATTTGAATAGCCATCATTTATTCCTCTATAAAGAACCTTAGCGAAGAATGTTCAGCGCTTTGTATCTTGCGTTAATTTTACTAAGGCTATCACGAAAATGTTTTAACAACATAATGTGAATAGCTGACAGAAGTTTTAGCTTATTGCTACTTCAAAAAAAAAGAATTAGCAGATAATACGGGTCCGGGATTTCACCTGTTTATTCGCTGCTTTGTCCCCTCGAACCTTAATCAGCGTGCTGAACCGCGATTGCGATATTGCGCCGACATTGCGTCACTTATTTTTTTACAGGATTACGGCATGAATGCCAAAAAAAATGGTATCAAAAAAAGCATTGTGGCTACTTTGATGGAGGAGTGGGGGCGTTTACGTTCCAGCCCTAAAGTTATTTTGTTGGTCTGCGTCGCTGCGGCGTTATCCGTTATTCTTGCGCTGCTGTTTTGGGCGAAAACGCCGGATTACAGAGTGTTATATAGCAATATTAGCGATCAGGATGGCGGGGCGGTTGTTGCGCAGCTGGCGCAAATGAATGTGCCCTATCGCTTCGCCGACCAGGGCGGCGCCATCATGGTGCCGGCGGATAAGGTGTATGAAGCGCGCCTGAAACTCGCGCAGATTGGCCTGCCGAAAGGGGGATCGGTCGGCTTTGAACTGCTGGACCAGGAAAAGCTCGGCATCAGCCAGTTCAGCGAGCAGGTCAATTTCCAGCGCGCCCTGGAGGGTGAACTGGCGCGCACCATCGAGACGCTTGGCCCGGTGCAGGGCGCGCGGGTGCATCTGGCGATGCCTAAACCCACTATGTTCGTGCGCGAACAGAAGCAGCCTACCGCATCGGTTACCCTGACGCTCAATAACGGACGTTCGCTTGACGCCGGTCAGGTCAGCGCGATTGGCTATCTTATCGCCAGCGCGGTGCCCGGCCTGAACGCGGACAATGTCACTATTGTCGATCAGAGCGGCCATCTGCTGACGCAAAACGGCGCGCAGAATATTCAGACCACGCAGCTTAAGTATATCAGCGACGTGGAGGCGGATTATCAGCAGCGCATCCAGGCTATTCTCAGCCCGATCGTCGGGCGCAATAACGTCAAGGCGCAGGTAACGGCGCAGCTCGACTTTACGCAGCATGAGCAAACAGCGGAACAGTACCAGCCCAATACCGATCCGGCGAAAATGGCGATCCGCAGCCGCCAAAGCAGCGATGCCGAGCAGGGCGGTAAAAGCGGCGTCGGTGGCGTACCTGGCGCGTTAAGCAACCAGCCGCCCACGCCGGCGACCGCTCCGCTGACGCAACCTCTGGGCGCGGCGACACAGACATCGACGGCCAAAAACGGCGGCGCGAAAAACGGCGCATCGGAGACGACGACCGTTATGCCTTTCAATCGCCGTAACGACAACACCACCAATTACGAGCTGGATCGCACCCTGACGCATATCAAGCGCAGCGTCGGCAACGTCGAACGTCTGTCGGTAGGAGTGGTGGTCAACTATCTGCCGTCGCAGGCGGGCAAGCCCGCCGTCGCGCTGACGCCGAAACAGCTGGAGCAGATCGATGCGCTGGTTAAAGAGGCGGTGGGCTACTCCGCAGCGCGCGGCGACACCATCAACATCATTAACTCGCCTTTCAACGACGTCGAAGACAATGTGGCGCCGCCGTTCTGGAAGCAACCGCGCTTTTTCGACCTGCTGATGTCCGGCGCGCGTTACCTGTTTATCGCCATCGTGGCGTGGGTGCTGTGGCGTAAAACGGTACGACCGGCGTGGCTGCGCCATGAAGAGCTGAAGCTGGCGCGCATGGAGCTGGAAAAAGAGGCGCGACAGGCCGAACTTGACGCGCAGAAATATCAGGCCGAAAGCGGTGAGAGAAATCGTGCCGAGCTGCGCGTCGAGGCTGAACTTAATACGCAAAAACTGCGTGAACTGGCTGAGCAAGAGCCGCGAATTATCGCTCTGGTTATTCGCCAGTGGATGAATAAGGAGATGAAACAATCATGAATGCTGCCGATAAAAGCGCGATTGTCATGCTGACGCTCGGCGATGAGCTGGCCGCTGAAGTATTTAAGCATCTCAATAGCCACGAGGTGAAACTGATCAGTAGCGCGATGGTGAACATGAGCGGCTTTACTCACGAGCAGCTTGCCAGCGTGCTGGGAGAATTCCGGCGTGATTCCAGCGAATACGCCGCGATGAGCATCAATATGAACGACTATCTGCGCAGCGTGTTGGTGAAAGCGCTGGGCGAAGAGCGCGCTTCCAGCCTGCTGGAGGATCTGCTCGATTCGCAAAGCAGCGCCAACGGCATAGAGACCCTCAACTTTATGGAGCCGCAGGCGGTATTCGATCTTATCCGCGACGAACATCCGCAGATTATTGCCACCATCCTTGTCCATCTGAAACGCGGACAGGCCGCCGATGTGCTGGCGAAATTCGATGATCACGAGCGCAACGACATTATGCTGCGCATCGCCACCTTCGGCGGCGTACAGCCGGCCGCCCTGCAGGAGCTGACCGAGGTGCTGAACAACCTGCTGCATGGTCAAAACCTCAAGCGCAGCAAAATGGGCGGGGTACGGCCTGCGGCGGAAATTCTTAACCTGATGAAAACCCAGCAGGAAGAGGCGGCAATCGAGGCGGTGCGCGAATTCGATCAGGAACTGGCGCAGAAAATCATCGACGAGATGTTCCTGTTCGAAAACCTCATCGAAATCGAAGACCGCAGTATTCAGCGTCTGCTACAGGAGATCGAAAGCGAGTCGCTGCTTATCGCGCTGAAGGGCGCCGATGCGCCGCTGCGCGATAAGTTCTTCCGCAATATGTCGAAGCGTCAATCTGAAATCATGATCGACGATCTGAACACGCGCGGACCGGTGCGCATGTCGCAGGTAGAGGCGGAGCAGAAAAATATTCTGCAGATCATTCGCCGTCTTGCGGAATCAGGCGAGATTCTGATTGGAGGCAACGACGATGTCTACGTCTGAACGTGACGCGCCGCTGGCCTGGCAGAGCTGGCAGCCGCAGAATTTACTGGATGAACATTTCCAGCCTGAGTCTGACATAAGCCACGTCGCGCAGCTCGATCCCGGCAGCGACGAACAGTTGCAACATGAACTGTCGCTGCTGCGCCAGCAGGCTGAGCAAAAGGGTTTTGCGCAGGGAGTGGCGCGCGGCCAGGAAGAGGGCAAAAAGCAGGGGTTCGCCGCCGGTTTCGCCGAGGGCAAAGCACAGGGCGCCGAACAGGGATTAGCCGAAGCGCGCGCGCAGCAAAGCGAAATCGCCGAACGGCTGGCGCGCTTGTGCGAAGAGTTCAGGCTCACGCTGGATAATCTGGACAGCATTATTCCTTCCCGCCTGGTGCAGCTCGCATTGACTGCCGCGCGCGCGATGCTGGGTAAAAACGGCGCCTGCGACAATATGCAGCTGCTGGAAAACATCCAGCGGCTGTTGCAGGAAGAGACGCTGCTGCGCGGCAACATCTGCCTGTGGGTCAGCAACGAAGATCTGGCGCTGGTGCAGGCGCAGCTCGGAGAGCGGCTGGCAACCCTGGGCTGGACATTGCACGGCGATGCGCAGCTGCTGCCCGGCGGTTGCCGGGTCACGTCGGAAGAGGGCGAGTTCGACGCCACCATCGCGACCCGCTGGCAGGCGCTGTGTCAGCTCGCGCGTGAGGATTATCCGGCATGACGTTACGTCTTAAAAACTGGCTGGAAACGCTCGATCGTCGGGAGCGGCAAATCGCCACGCTCTTTCCTTTTCTGCGTTATGGCAAGCTGACGCGCGCCACCGGCCTGGTAATGGAAGCGGTAGGGCTGAAATTGCCTATCGGCACGATCTGTTTTGTCGAGCGCCAGACGCGCAAAGGCATCGATAAGGTCGAGAGCGAAGTGGTGGGTTTCCGCGACCAGACGCTCTACCTGATGCCGCTGGAGAATGTAGACGGCATCTTACCCGGCGCGCGGGTCTACGCCAGCGAAAACGGCGATGCGCTTTCACGCGGCAAACAGCTGCCGTTAGGCGCCGCGCTGTTGGGCCGCGTGCTGGATGCCAGCGCGCGCCCTCTTGACGGCTTGCCGCCGCCGATCGGTGAGCGCTTCGGATCGCTCTTTACCCAGCCGGTCAACCCTCTGTCGCGCGAGCCGATCAAGCAGGTACTGGATGTCGGCGTCAGAGCGATCAACGGTTTACTGACCGTGGGGCGCGGACAGCGCATGGGGCTGTTTGCCGGATCGGGAGTCGGCAAAAGCGTGCTGCTCGGCATGATGGCACGCTACACCAAAGCCGATGTCATCGTGGTGGGGTTGATTGGCGAGCGCGGCAGGGAAGTTAAAGACTTTATTGAAAATATCTTGGGCGAAGCGGGGCGTAAACGCGCGGTGGTGATCGCGGCGCCTGCCGATGTTTCGCCTATTCTGCGCATGCAGGGCGCCGTCTACGCGACCCGTATCGCCGAAGATTTTCGCGATAAGGGGCTGGATGTTCTGTTGATTATGGATTCTCTAACGCGTTACGCCATGGCCCAGCGCGAAATCGCGTTAGCGATCGGCGAGCCGCCCGCAACCAAAGGCTATCCCCCGTCGGTGTTCGCCAAACTACCCGCGCTGGTGGAGCGTGCAGGCAACGGCGTGAAGGAGGGCGGATCGATTACCGCTTTCTACACGGTGCTCGCTGAGGGCGACGATCAGCAGGATCCGATCGCCGACTCGGCCAGGGCGATCCTCGACGGCCATATCGTACTGTCCAGACGTCTGGCGGAGTCCGGCCATTATCCGGCGATCGATATTGAAGCCTCGATCAGCCGCGCCATGACCGAGCTGATCGATCGTGAGCGCTATGAAAAGGTGCAGCGTTTTAAACAGCTGCTTTCGTCGTATCAGCGTAACCGCGATTTGATCAGCGTCGGCGCCTACGTGGCTGGCAGCGATCCCATGCTCGACCGCGCGATCCGGCTCTATCCCGCGATGGAGAGCTATTTGCAGCAGGCGATCTTTGAAAGCAGCAGCGTTGAAGATGATAGCGACAAGCTCAGCGCGCTCTTTGCTGAACCCTGAAACACAACAGGCAGTGTGAATAATGGCGAATACCAGCCCAATGGGGCTTCTGCGCGACCTGGCGGAGCAGACGCTCACCGAAACCACCGCTGAACTGGGTAAGGCGCAGCGCGCCTGCGATCGAGCGACTCAGCAGCTCAATCAGCTGGAAAACTACCAGTCTGAGTATCAGCAGCAGCTTCACGCCAGCATGCAGCAGCAGGGGGTGCTGATGGCCGACCTGCTGAACCATCAGTCGTTTATTGACTCCCTGACGTCGGCAGTGAAACAACACGCGGCCTTTGTGGCGGACTGCCGACAGAAGGTCGACCAAACCCGTCAGACCTGGCGGCAGGATAAGCAGCGGCTGAACGCTTTCGAAACCCTGCAAAGCCGCGCGAAAGCAGCAGAACAACTTAAAGAGCATCGTCTGGAACAGAGGATGATGGATGAATTTGCGCAGCGCGCCTCTATGAGAAGAGAAGTATGATTGTTAAAGCCCTCCCGAACGCCAGCGCCATGCCTGCGTCCGTCAGCGCGAACAAGCCGCAGACGGAATCAGACGCGCCGACAGATTTCAACACGACACTGATTAAGGCCAGCGCCGACGCCAAACCCGCCATGGTGAAAAAGCCGGCTAACCCGGCCGGGAAAGCGGACGGTAAAGACGCAGATAAACCCACCGGGGCGCTGCTGCTGATGCCGATGCCTGCATTGCCGAATCAGGCGCTGCCGAGCGAGCCGGAAACCCTGACGGAAAACGAGCCGGGGGATCGCACAGTGGCTGATTTACTGCAAAATACGCCGAGCGCCGCCGGAGCGGCGACTCCTCCGCTGACAGCGGCCGTCATCGTCGACGCCGGCAACATGCCGGTTCAGCCTGCGGCTGGCGCCGCTTCGCAGACCGAAACAACGCAACTGAGCGAACGGACGCCTTCTGCAATAAAAGCCGCCGTTAACCCGCTTACCCGTCCTGCTCATGACATCAAATCGGGCAGCCCGGAAAGCGAATCTGCCGCCAGCACGCAGCAGGAGGCGCTGTTTATACCGAAAGGCGACGGCGACAATCTTTCGTCGATGCTGCCGAACGTCAAAACCGACCCTTCATCCCGTGAGCCGATAGCCTCAACGGAGCCGCAGGCGGCTACGCCCGCCGCCGCGCTCTCCTCCGCCGTTGCGGCGCAAGCGAGGACCGCTTCTACGGCAATGAACACGGTTTCCGGCTCGCTGCCTCAGAGCACCGGTACCCCGGCCTGGCAGCAGGCGCTGAGCCAGCAGATCCTCTGTTTTACCCGTGACGGCGTGCATAACGCCGAGCTGCGTCTGCATCCCGAGGAGCTGGGTTCCCTGCAAATTAGCCTGCGTCTGAATAACGACCGGGCGCAGCTGCACTTTATGACGGGCAACCACCAGGTGCAGGCGGCACTGGAAGCGGCGATGCCGCAGCTGCGTAGCTCGCTGGCGGAGTCCGGCATCCAGCTGGGGCAGAGCAGCATCGGCGCGGAGACGTCGTCGTGGCAGGGAGACGCCTCGCACGGTGAGTCGCCAGGACAGCAGCATCAGGCGCAACAGCATGCCAGCAGGGAGAATAATGCTGAAAGCAGTAACAAAGTAATAACTCAGACCCACATTCATACAACCGGAATTAGTATGTTTATTTAACTTATGTTATCTGATGAATTGCTGACACTAATTTTATCTGATAGCGAAATTGTTTCTCAGGTTAAGTGTTATAAAATAGCTGAATCAGATTCAATGAATGTCATTTCCGCTTTTAGTTTTTCATAATTAGGTCGCCAGATAATGTCAAAAAAGAACCCGAAAACCGCCAGGGGAGAAAGAAAAAATACCTTGGTTATTCTACTCATGCTTTTAATTGCCGCTGGGGCATGCGTGCTTGCTGGTTATACTTTTTATGAATTGAAAAATTTTAAAGCGGCAATGTCGACTGAAAAACAGGACGGAAAAAAAGAGCAAGCTGAGAAGATCGAGGCTCCTTTATATGTGAAAATGGAGAGTTTTACCGTCAGCCTTAATCCGGAGCCTGATGATGCCGATCGCGTGCTTTACGTTGGTATTACTCTCAAAATAAACGATGAAATCTCGCAAAAAACACTGGAAAAATTTATGCCAGAAGCGCGCGGACGCATTTTTATCCTGCTTGCCAATCAGACGGCGCGTGAACTCTCCACGCAAGAAGGCAAACGCCAGCTCATTGAAAAAATTAAAACGACTATCAGCGAACCTTTTGTAAAAAATCAGCGCGTCGCCATTAATGATGTTCTGTTTAATGAATTCATTTTACGGTAAAATTTATGTCTGACAATATTCTCTCTCAGGCAGAAATTGACCGTCTTTTAAATGGCGGCAATGCGACTGAAAACGAAATTTTTACTCATGATGATAAGCGGGATGATGAGGTTAAACCTTATGATCCCACCACGCAGCGTCGGGTAATCCGCGAGCGACTGCATTCGCTTGAAATCATCAATGAACGCTTTGCGCGCCAGTTCCGCATGGGGCTGTTCAACCTGTTGCGTCGTAGCCCAGACATTACCGCAGGTGGTATTAAAATTCAGCCTTATCATGAATTTGCAAAAAATTTGCCGGTTCCAACCAATCTGAATTTGATTCATATGAACCCGCTGCGCGGCACCGCACTGTTTGTCTTCTCGCCCAGTCTGGTTTTTATGGCGGTGGACAACCTGTTTGGCGGCGACGGACGGTTTCCGACTAAAGCGGATGGACGCGAGTTTACCCCTACGGAGCAGCGCGTTATTAAACGTATGCTGGATATGGCGCTGGAAGCTTACGACTTCGCCTGGAGTTCTATTTTTAAGTTAAAAACCGAATTCATTCGCGCGGAAATTCAGATTAAGTTTACTAATATTACTTCTTCCCAGAATGACATCGTGGTAACGACGCCGTTTTATGTCGAAATCGGCGCGCACCGGGGAGAGATTCATATCTGCATTCCCTTTAATATTATTGAGCCGTTACGCGAATTATTGACCAATCCGCCGATGGAAAACTCCAAACATGAGGATCGGGTATGGCGAAGCTCGCTTGCCACACAGGTCAGGGAAACAGACGTCGAGTTGGTAGCCAGTTTTTCAGATATTTCCAGCCGACTTTCTCATGTGATGAAGCTGAAAAAGGGCGATGTTATTCCCATTGATATCCAGGAAAATATTGAAGCCCGGGTCGACGGCGTGCCCGTATTTACCGGGAAATATGGTTATGTCAATAAACAATATGCGTTGAAAGTTGAGCGTATGCTGAATCAGGATCGGCTGCCGTTAATTAAGAGAACCACCTCCCATGACTAATATTTCATCATCGTCTGATGCCGATCAACAATCCCTGGAAAATCTTTGGGGGGACGCTATGAGCGAACAACAAACAGCTGAAAACTTACCCGCCGGCAACAATCTGGTTTCTTCTTTATCTGAAGATATGAACTTGATTCTGGATATTCCGGTCAAGATGACCGTTGAACTGGGCCGCACCAAAATGACGGTAAAAGAGTTGCTGCGTTTAAGTCAGGGCGCCGTGGTTTCGCTGGATGGACTGGCAGGGGAGCCGTTAGATATTCTGATTAACGGTTATCTTATCGCCCAAGGCGAAGTGGTGGTGGTGTCGGATAAATTCGGCATCCGCATCACTGACATTATTACCCCTTCAGAACGTATGCATCGCCTGAGCCGTTAATGACTAATTTCTTACCCACTCAGGCGCCGGTCGCCGATGCGATGACGCCCGGCGCGCTGTTGCTGAACGTCAGCGGCGCGCTAATGCTTATTTTGTTTATTATCGCCGCGCTGGTCTGGCTGGCCCGACGTAGCGGTTTGGCGACGCGGCGGCTGAACGGCGCAGAGGCGTGTTTTGTTGTGAGTACTCACTCACTTGGGCAGCGAGAGCGCTTAGTGACTGTCGATATCAACGATAAAAGGCTTCTGCTGGGCGTCACCACCTCACAGATAACCTGTCTGGCTACGTTCGATAAGCCTGAAGCTGAAAGCGACAAACTGGCCGGAAGCGCGAAAGGCAGCTTCCATGGCGAGCTGATGGGTCGGTTAAAAAATTCGTTAAGGAAGCCGACGTCATGAATGCTTCAACGCTGCGTTTACCGGGAGCGCGGTCGGCTGCAGCCCTGGCGCTGACGCTGGTCGGCTTGCTGACGCCAGCCGCTCAGGGGTGGGCGGCGAACAGCGACATCACGCTTATCCAGTCCCAGGGCGGTGAAGGGTGGACGCTGCCGGTGCAGACGCTGGTATTTCTGACATCGCTGACTTTTCTGCCTGCGGTTCTGATGATGATGACCGGATTTACCCGCATCATTATCGTGCTGGGGTTGTTGCGAAATGCGTTGGGAACGTCGTCTACGCCCTCAAACCAGGTGCTGTTGGGGCTGTCGCTGTTTTTGACGTTTTTTGTCATGTCGCCAGTCTTCAATCAAATTTATACCAACGCATGGCAGCCGCTGTCGGAAGATAAAATTTCGATGGAAACCGCTTTGCAGAAGGGAGTAGAACCTTTACGCACCTTTATGCTGGCGCAAACGCGCGAAAGCGATCTGGCGCTGTTTGCCCGCATCGCGCATGAGGAGAATTTCGAAACCCGCGAGGCTGTGCCTTTGCGCATCCTGCTGCCTGCCTTCGTCACCAGCGAGCTTAAAACGGGTTTTCAGATTGGCTTCACCATCTTTATCCCTTTTCTGATTATCGACCTGGTGGTCGCCAGCGTACTGATGGCGCTGGGGATGATGATGGTGCCGCCGGCCACCATTTCGTTGCCCTTTAAGTTGATGCTGTTTGTGCTGGTTGATGGCTGGCAGTTGTTAATGGGTTCGTTAGCGCAAAGCTTTTTTAGCTGAACAGGAAAAAGAATGACTCCGGAAAGCGTTATCGCCATCGGTTTTCAGGCGATTAAAGTCGGCTTGATGATGGCCGCTCCTCTACTGTTAACCGCGTTGATTACCGGATTGCTCGTCAGTATTTTACAGGCGACTACGCAAATCAACGAAATGACGCTCTCGTTTATTCCTAAGATCATTACGCTGGTGATTGTCGGCGTAGCATTAGGGCCGTGGATGTTAAATACTTTTCTTGACTACGTAAGAAGCTTATATGCCACTCTGCCTTATGTCATTGGTTGAAAATAATGACGTTTTCGGTCGATAGCCTGATCGCTT
Organism: Enterobacteriaceae bacterium UBA2655; assembly: GCA_002359495.1. GTDB lineage: Bacteria > Pseudomonadota > Gammaproteobacteria > Enterobacterales > Enterobacteriaceae > Pantoea > Pantoea superficialis. Next base: position 39,862 of record DENB01000029.1, on the reverse strand, counting down.
TTATCAGCCACTGCTTTTGGCCGATGATAAGAGTACTGGCGCTATTCAGCACCGCGCCGGTATTTAACGAGCAGAGCGCAGCGAAAAAGAACCGCATTGTTCTCGCCATTATTATTGCATGGCTGATTGCGCCCCAGCTCCCGGATACGCATATCGCTATCTTTTCGCTGACGGGATTATGGGTAAGCGCGCAGCAGGTGATCATTGGCGCCGCGATGGGGTTGACCGTTCAGCTGCTGTTTGTCGCGGTGCGAAATGCCGGGGAAGTTATTGGCATGCAAATGGGACTCTCTTTTGCCTCTTTTTTTGACGCCTCCGCCGGGGGAAGCACGCCGGTTATCGCCCGAATACTGAATTTGCTGGCAACACTGCTGTTTCTGACCTTCGACGGGCATTTGTGGTTGATTTCAATCGTGGCAGACAGCTTTACCACGCTGCCGGCGGACGGCTCGTTATTTAACCGTGAAGGATTTATGCAGCTCATTCAGGCGGCCGCGATGATCTTCAGAAGCGGTGTAATGCTGGGTCTACCGATCATTACGCTGTTAACTGGCATTAACCTGGCGCTGGGTTTATTAAACAGGCTGACGCCGCAGCTATCTATTTTCGTTATCGGTTTTCCTCTTACATTGAGCATCGGTATGGTTGCGCTATCGCTGATTATTTTTCGGCTGCCCCGCTTTGTTGAAAATATTATGACATTGGATTTTGAAAATCTTTTGCAAGTTTTGTTTTTACTGTGATGAATTCGCTCTTGTATGACTGTCCCGGTTTTTATGAGCAGTGATACGAATTAGCGCATGAATCGATGACGTTAACGAGCCGTATGGTTATGTATAGGGTGACTCTGTAGAATTTTTTTATATCTTTTAAGCAATCCGCTTTTCTCAGTTACACGTAAGCGCGTTTTCCAGTTCCCCTATACAGGCGGAACATTTTTATCATACCGACAAGGCTTGTCGAGGGCTAAATGAAGTCATTAAAGATATCTACATTAATCAAGGCAATACTGTTTATACTTTGTTTGCTTATTGTAATTATTACTGGATTTGCCTTTAAATCAATGTATCAGGCGAATATTTCATTTGGAAATATAAGCCATCTAACGCAAGATATTCGCGAGCTGCGCAATATGAGCAGTAGTTTGGCGCTGGCACGTGGTGATATTAATTATGTCTATAATGATGACACCGCTACGCATGAATTTTTAGCCCAAAAAGCCGAGGCAATTAAAAAAGCGCTGGACAATGCAAAAAAGTATGCTGAGAATTATGATAAAATCCCGGCAGTTAATGAGCAAGGAAAACGTTTGTCCGACGTGGTTAAAGCTAAATTTCAAGCCCTCCTGACAAACTATACTGAGGATATGCAATCTATTGCCCGTTATAATAATCATGGTTTTGATAATGGCGTCCAGGAAAATGCGTTGGAGCAGGCGATTGCTCAGTACGCCCTGTTTAGTGAAGAAATAGAGCACCAAACCATATCTCGATTTGATTCGGAAATGGAATCGTTCTTTATTGTTGCCTCTGTTCTGTTAGTTTTCGCCCTGATTGTTTCGATTTTTTCTCATTTTATTATTAAAAAAAGTGTTTTCGAGCGTTTGAATATGGCTTCAACACTGTTGGAAAAGATAGGCGCAGGCGAGCTATACCATGAGTTCGACATTGGCAAACCCAATGAAATCGGCACTATGTTGGCATCGCTGCAAAACATGAAGAATTCGCTTGGAAAAATCATCGTTTCCGTCAGGCATATCTCAGAGCTTATCCGCAAAGATGCAGCCGAAATCGACAGCGGCAACCTTGATTTAGCTTCCAGAACGGAAGAGCAGGCCAGCGCGCTGCAACAAACCGCCGCCAGTATGGAAGAGATCAAAACAACCGTTTCCAACAATGCTGAGAATGCCCGACAGGCGAATACGCTCTCACAGCAGGCGAGGAACGCAGCGGACAATGGTTCTCTGGTAATGAATAACGTAGTAAGCACCATGGAAAAAATTTCACTGAGCGCACGTAAAATTTCCGAGATAAATAGCGTTATTGACGGTATTGCTAACCAGACCAATATCCTGGCGCTAAATGCAGCGGTAGAAGCGGCAAGGGCAGGCGAACAGGGCAGAGGATTTTCCGTGGTGGCGACTGAAGTCCGAAACCTGGCGAAGCGCAGCGCCGACGCAGCGAAAGAGATTAACCATTTGATCAGCGAATCGGTAAAAAATGTGGATGATGGCGCAAAACTGATTGCCGATGCGGGCAAAAGCATGAATGAGATTGTGACTTCCGTTACGCACGTTAGCAATATTATGCAGGAAATTACGCAGGCTTCTGAAGAACAAAGTTCAGGCGTAAGCCAAATTGCGATGGCCGTTAATGAAATGGATCTGGCGACTCAACATAATGCCACCATGGTAGAAGAATCCTCGCATATTACACGTAATATGAATAAAAATGCAGGCGACCTTTACGATACCGTCTCGGTGTTTAAAGTCGAAAACACAACGCATTACAAACAGGAAAAAGCGCGTGAAAGTAACCGGAAGGTCGCGGCGCCTTTGCAAAGAATTAGCGTAGAAAAAACCAGTAGCAATAAAAAGTCTACCAGTTCGAAAGATGATGAATGGACTGAGTTTTAATCATCAATGTTAATTTAACAACAGGCCGAAGCAAAAAGTAATGCTTCGGCTTGGCGTTTTTTTATATTCCCGTTTGCTCAAGCTGACTTTTAATATTAAAAGCGTTCGCTTATCCCGCCTTCGAATTTTCATACTCAATGGTATTATGCTCTGAAGGATTATGTTCAACATTCCGGGCTGCTTATCGCAACTCATGCGGTAGCCATGCCTGTTGGGCATGAATTTAAATTGATATCAGTAAGGCTGGATCGTGAATACTCTTTATTCATCTTATCATTCTTCTCCCGCAGGAATTTTTACTTCTGCTAAGTTATATGGCGTTAACGGCGCTTCGCCTGCTAAGGCCAGTCACATGGCGATAGGTTGCGGCGACGGGAGGGATTTGATTTGCCAGGCGCTTAACTGGCCGCAAAGTTCTTATGTCGGCATTGATATTGATGCGGATAAAATCAACGCCGGCAATAAAGTGATTTCTGAGGCAGGAATCGCAAATATTGAATTATTTACCATCGATCTGCAGGACCTGCTTAATTCTGAACCGGGAAAATTCGATTATATCATCATTCATGATATTTTCGCTTTGCTGGATAAGGGGGCGCGGGAAGCCTTACTGTCATTTTGCGAACAGCATTTAACCGAAAATGGAATCTTAGCGGTAAAATGGAACGTGTTACCCGGCGCGCAGATAACCGATACGCTGCGTTCCGCCATCGCATTGCATACTCAGTATGCGGAAAGCGAAGAGAAGAAAATTGTTTCCGCCCGTTCGATGCTGAAATATATGGCGACAGCAACCGCCGATGAAACTTTGCAAATGCATATTAAAGAGGCGCAGGCGCTTTCCGATGCGGAGCTGGCGTTACGCTATCTTTATAGCGGGAACGACGCCTGTTATTTCACCGAATTCAATCAGCTTTTGCGCAACAGCAATCTGCAATACGTCGGCGATATCGTTTCACAATTCGAACTGGCTGAATCTTATGGCAGCAAAGTTAGCGCCGTCCATAAAGCCGTCGCCGAGGTCAGAGACGCTATTACTGCGCAACAATATCTCGACTTCGCGGTAGGGCGCCAGCGTCGTTTCAGCATAATGATTTCGCAAAATGCGCAAAGCGCTATTAGTCCAAAGCCTTTGATGGAGCCGCTGAAAGATCTTTACTGGGCCGGGAATTTTCAACGCTCTGACGAAAAGGTCGCGCATTCCAACCAGCAGGGCGAATTTCTCAATACCAAAAATGAACTGCTTAAGCGTATTCTTGATGTTATCGGAGATTGCTGGCCATTAAACATTTCCACCAGACAGATTATACAAAATACGCTTCGGCCAGAAGAGCCTGAAGGCCATGCTGAAGAAGTGCTAAAGACGCTGGAAGCGCTTTACCTGAAAAATATCCCGGGTATCTACCTCAGCGCGGAAGCCTCGCCTTATAATCGATCCACCCATTCCAGTCTCAGGCCGATCTGTAAAATCCCTGACGAAGCATTTGCTGAACAAGAATATATCGAACTGTTCAACTTCTGGGGAGAAAGCGTGACGCTGACCAGAGCGGAATATGGTTATCTTCTGGCTGGGCTTCCCGTTGAAAATGAAGAGGATTACCGGCAGTTAAGCGAATTGATTAACAAAGGCTTGCTGACCGGGGCTGACATCGCATGGCTGAAAGTTTTTCAGAAAGGCATTGCGTTGAAAAACATAACGATTACTCAGCGTAACGCCAGAAAATTTATCCTCTTTTCCAGCAGTGAAAAGCAGGGCGGTTTTAAAAAGGAAAATGCTGAAGGTAAAAAAACAAAAAGCATAAGCCGCCACGGATGTGAAAAACGGTTAATAGAAAAAATAAAAGCGATGTTCCTTCGTGAACAGAAGCAGGATGCGCTGGCATTGGCGCATGATTTACTCAACAAGTATCCACGCGATGCGGAACTCAGGGATGTTATCGCCAATCTCTATTTCCGTCTCGATAAGCCAGAAGAGTGCCTGGACGTTGTTTCTGAAGCGTTTGGGTTAGACGGAGTGTCGAAAGAGTGCCTCTATTTTCTGGCCCGCCTTCTGGTAAAAAAATCCGATACCTATTTTTCGCCGGCTTTCGTGCAACATCTGTTAAGAGCGCATCCGGGAGACGCCAAATTATGGGATCTGCTAAGTCATATCTATGCCGATAAAAAAGACACCGTTAAAGCTGAGTTTTGCGCCAGAAAAGCAGTAGAGTTGTGCGGCAATCACCATACTTATTTAATGCAATTAGGCAATATCTTAAGTGGGAACTTCCAGATGCAGGAAGCCCGATATTACCTTAAAAAAGGGTTAGATTTAGCTGAATCCAGTACGGATTACTATACCTGTTATACTAACCTTCTGTTTGTCAGTATTCACGACTCCACGCTGTCTCCGCAGGAAATACGCGCTGAGCATGAACAGTTTGGTTTGAAAGCCGCGCAATGGGTAAAAAAACAGACGCTGCCCGAAAGGAAAATCACATCAGAGAGATCGTCCCAACGTTTGCGAATCGGCTTTGTTTCCGGGGATTTCAGAAATCATCCCGTCAGTAACTTTATTTCGCCCATATGGCATGCTATCGATCGAGAGAAATTTGAGATCGTTGCCTTTAATAATTCTCCTGAAAATGACAACGCCACGAACTTGCTAAAATCTACGGCGACAGGCTGGCATGATATTCGGGCCTTAAACCATGTTGAACTGGCCGCGCTGATCGCTAACGAGCAGATCGACATTCTGATCGACCTTTCCGGCCATACCAGCCACAACCGTTTACTGACTTTTGCTTTGAAACCCGCGCCTGTACAGATGTCGTGGATCGGATATCCCGGCACGACCGGACTGCGCGAAATGGATTACTATATCATTGACGCTCATTTTGCTCCGCCGGGTTTGCTTGACGATCAATTTACTGAAAAATTAGCCTATCTGCCGCCGATAAAGCAGTTCGAACCTTCGATATTAAGTCCGAAAGTCGATGCATTGCCGGCATTGAAAAATGGTTATATTACGTTTTGCAGTTTTAACCGACCGCAAAAAATTACTTCTGAAGCGCTTGATTGCTGGGGAGCGATATTACGCAAGCTTCCTGACGCGAAGCTTGTGCTGGCCAGCATGACCGATAACAAAATGATCGGCTATTTTACCGATGAGCTGGTCGCACGCGGCGCAAAGCCGGAACAGATCATCGGCAGGCTAAAAACCAATTTTATCGCCTATCTGGCGATGCACGGTGAAGTCGACGTTATGCTCGATACATTCCCCTATACCGGCGGCACAACTATCCAACATGCAAGTTGGATGGGCGTGCCTACGCTGACGCTGACAGGGGAAACCGTGGTTTCAAGGCAGGGTAGCGCCGCGATGGCTTTTGTCGGCCTGCATGATTTTATCGTCGGTAGCCAGGAAGATTATATTGCGAAAGCAGTGGCGTTCAATGAACGCTATGACTATCTCAGCTCGGTACGACTCAATATGCGTAACCGTATCCTTGAAAGAGAAAGAAACGTTGGCAGCATGGCCTTCTATTTTGAAAAACTACTGGAACGCGCCTGGCGTCAGTATAAGCAGGGGCTTGCGGCGGAACCTATTATGATTGAAACAGAATAGTTGCTGAATTCCCCATGAAGAATTTTGTAAAAATCAGCAGGGCGATAGGTGGGTATTTTCCTTTGGAGTTGCCCGCTGCGAAGGAACATCTTTATCCTGACACCTTATTATTTTCTTCTGCAAGATCTGCCTGGCGCTGTTTACTTAGCCATTACAAACCTGCCGCGGTATGGCTGCCCGGCTATATTTGCAATGTGATGGTCGCTGTACTGTGGGAGTTAAATATTCAGGTCAGGTTTTATTCCCTGGATAGCCATTTTCTACCGACAGAAGATATTGTACTCAGGGAAAATGAGTTAATCCTCTGGGTAAACTATTTTGGCCTGCACGAGGCGCAGTCGGCGCGAATGTTGCAACGATTTCCTCCTCAGCAGGTCATTATGGATCATGCGCAGGCTTTTTATTCTTCGCCGAAGAAGTGTCTGGCCACGCTTTACTCGCCAAGAAAATTCTTTGGTGTTCCCGACGGCGGGTTACTGGCGACTTCATTAGATATTCCGCTACCGGCAACTGAGCCCCGGCAATCGCTTAATCGGACAGATCATTTGCTGCAACGCCTCGCCTGGGATGCGGAACAGGGTTTTTCAGCGTACCAGCAAGCTGAAGCGAGTTTCGATCATGCTCCCGCCGCTGCGATGTCGCAGCTTACTGACAGACTTTTAAAATCTGTCGATTATGCATTTTGTAAAAACAGACGAAACGAGAATTTCGCGTTATTGCATCAGCGGTTGAAGCAGCATAATGCTTTTCCGCTTGAGACAATACGGGCTGATGGCGCGCTCTGTTATCCGTTTTTGACGCTCCATCCCAGTCTTAAAGAGTTTTTAACTACACAACGTATTTATACGCCTGTTTATTGGCGCGATGCGGCAGCCAGGCTTTCTCCAAACGATAAAGCTAGGCCGCTGATCGATCATTTAATTGCATTGCCGATAGATCAGCGCTACGCCGGGAATGAGATGAACATTATTGCAGAAACCATTATCGCGTTTTTAGAAAGACAAAAGAGCGTTAGCGATGAATAAGCTGAATATCCTTGTTTTTCCCTGTGGCTCGGAAAACGCCAGAGAAATTTATCAGGCTTTACGCTATTCGGTTCATATCAATAAAGTGATAGGCGCATCCAGCGTCAGCGATCATGGCGAATTTCGTTTCGAACATTATCTGGGCGATCTGCCTAATATCGACAGCGATGAATTTGACGATCGGTTTCTGGCGCTGCTGGAGAGCCACCAGATCGACCTTGTGTTCGCCACGCATGACAGCGTTGCGCTGAAGCTGGCCTTACTGGCGCAAAAAAAGCGCTTCAATCTTGTCAATGGCGATGCCGTCACCGCTCAGGTTACCCGCTCTAAAAGCCAGACTTATAAACTTTTTGACGACTGCGACTGGACTCCCCGGCGCTATGAAACCGCAGAGAGCATCACCAGCTGGCCTGTTCTCATCAAGCCGGACGGCGGGCAGGGAGGAAAAGGGATCAGTATCGTTAATGACTCAGGCCAGCTTCAGCATGAATTATCGAAGCTTGTCGATCCGCTTATCGTCGAATATTTGCCGGGCGAAGAGATCACGGTGGATTGCTTTACCGATCGGCATCGACATCTTGTTTGGGCCGGTCCACGTAGCCGGGAACGCGTACGCGCCGGCATCAGTATGCGCTCAGGCCTGGTGGATTGCGATGCAGAGATAGCCGATATCGTCAATACCATCAATAATCGTCTGTTACTTCGTGGACCCTGGTTTGTACAATTAAAAAAAGACGACGCCGGCAAATGGAAGTTGCTGGAAATTTCCTGTCGTATAGCGGGTACTATGGTTTTTCAACGCGCTCGCGGTATCAATTTTCCTCTCATGGCCGTGCATGATTATCTGGGGCGTAATATCGATGCGCTGCCGGTAAAATACATTAGCCAAATCGATCGTGCTATCCACACCATGAGCCGGATTGATATTGATATTGATCACCTCTATGTGGATCTCGACGATACCTTAATCATTAATGGTCAGCCGACGCCTGCCGTAATGGCGCTGATTTATCAATATCGCGCTGCGGGTAAGCAAATCTACCTTATCACGCGTCATGCCAGCGATCCGCGTAAGACTCTGCAGGAGGCGGCAATTTCCGCTTCCCTTTTTAACGATATTATTCATTTAAATGATTCGACACAGAAAAAATCAGAATATATTCAGAGAAATAGTCTTTTCATCGATAATCACTTTCCTGAACGGCGCGATGTCGCAGAGCGTGAAAACGTTGTGGCGCTGGATGTCGACGCGATTGAATTTCTGTTAAGGTAAAAAAATATGCATTGCAACGAAGATGAAGTCGTACGTTTTTGTGAAGAGTTTTCTGTCACAACACGTCCCCGCTATGCGTTTGGCGTAACGCCTTATTCCAGAGATATCGCCAGCCATTTCCCTCTTAGCGGTTTTATTGATGAGTATATTAATGAAGCCTTTATTGATGGCGTGCCGGTAGTAAATCGATCGCAGTTGCCAGTCGATGCGATGATTGTTTGCGGTATCGCTGATGGAAAAGCACTTACGGCTCAATGTAAGCTGGAAGAGATCGGGCTGGAATTTATTGACTTTTTTTCTTTTTACCGTTTTTTCGCAAATGTTCTTACACCAGCTGAGTTTTATCATGGCGCTGATTTTATTGACGATTACGTGCAGAATCGTGACGCCTACAACCAGACTCGGACGCGGTTGGCAGATAAATGTTCGGTAGACACTTTTGACAAAATCGTTGATTTCCGCCTGACGAATTATATTTCGGCTTTAAACGGCTTTACATGTCAGCTTTCAGAACAATATTTTGACCTTCCTTTCATCAAAGATTATACCGAGCATTTTGTGGATTGTGGCGCGTTCGATGGCGCGACCAGTCAGGAGTTTATCCGCCGCTTTCCGCATTATCAATCCATTCACTGTTTTGAACCCGATTCGGCCCAGTGTAAGCGTATGGCTACGCTCTTTCAGGATCATCCGCGTATTGCGGTGCATCCTTATGGCGTGTCGGATAAGCGCGCAACGCTGTATTTCACGCTATCGGGGTCGATGTCGAAAATTTGTGAACAAGGCGAAATTGCGGTTGAAGTTATTTCACTGGATGACTATCTCAGCGGACCCGTTAGCTTTATCAAAATGGATATCGAAGGGCATGAGTTGCAGGCTTTAGCCGGAGCGGAAAAAACCATTAAGAAGTATAAGCCGTTGTTAGCTATCTGCTGCTATCACCGCCCGGATGATTTTCGTACCATACCTGATTTAGTTTTGAGTTTTTACTCCGGTTATAAGTTATATATGAGGCATTATACGGAAGGGCTGCTGGAAACCGTCTATTATTTTGTACCGGAAGGCAGTGCAGATGAATAAGGCTAAAATCGCTGCGGTCATGCAGCCTTATCTTTTTCCCTACTTGGGTTATTTTCAGTTAATCTATGCCAGCGATATCTTTGTGCTTTATGATGACGTCAATTATATTAAGCAGGGATACATTAATCGAAATGTTATTTTAGCGACAAATCATACGCAGCGCTTAATATTGCCTGTCCATAAAGCCTCTTCGTTCAGTCCGATAAAAGCGTTAAGTTTCAGTAATGATGTTCATAAAATACTCAAGCAGATACGCTATGCTTATCAAAATAAAAAGTATTTTAAGGATGTTTATCCAATAATAGAAACTATCTTAACACAGCAGGACAGGCGAATCGCTGCCGTTTGTTTTTCCATGCTTACGGCGATTTTTTCCTATCTTAACCTCAATAGAAAAATTTTTTTTTCCAGCGATATCGATTATGACCGGACAGGCAGCGCCAGTGAAAAAATAATCAGTCTTTGTCATCGTCTTGGCGCAGGCACCTACATTAATAGCGCTGGCGGTATGGCGTTATATCAGGCTGATAATTTTTTACAGAAAAACATTGAGCTTAAGTTTTTGAAGATGAGAGAAATAAGCTATTTTCAGGGCGCCGATTCGTTTCACGCTAACCTTTCTATCATCGACGTCTTAATGAATTGCTCGCCTGAGCAGTTGGGCGAATTGTTGACTGAATATGATTTATTATAATTACCTTACCTTTTTAATATGAATAAAAACATTTTTGTTACTTCGCCTTTGCTTCCGCCGTTGCAGGAGTTTATTCCCTACCTGGAAAACATTTGGTCGAGCCAGATTCTTACCAATAACGGGCCTTATCATCAGCAGCTGGAACAGCAGCTGGCGGAATATCTGGATGTCGAATACCTGAGTTTATTTAATAACGGCACGCTGGCATTAATTGCGGCGCTACAGGTGGCAGGCGTGACGGGCGAAGTGATTACGACGCCTTACTCCTTCGTCGCCACTGCACATTCGCTGTTATGGAATGGGTTAAAGCCGGTATTCGTCGATATCGATCCTGAAACATTCAATCTTGACCCCGGAAAAATCGAGCAGGCGATTACGCCGCAGACTACCGCCATTCTGCCGGTTCACTGCTATGGTTTTCCCTGCGACACAAAACGAATCAGCGACATCGCCCGCGCGCATGGCTTGAAAGTTATTTATGACGCCGCTCATGCGTTCGGCGTCAAAGAAAATAACCGCAGCGTGTTGCGGGAAGGCGATCTCTCCATCCTGAGTTTTCATGCGACTAAAGTATTCAATACCGTCGAGGGCGGAGCCATTGTTTGTCACGATGCGGAAACCAAACGACGTATCGATTACATCAAAAATTTTGGTTTTGAAAATGAAACCACCGTCGTGACGCCAGGCATTAACGGGAAAATGAACGAGGTCCAGGCGGCCTACGGACTTTTACAGCTTAACCATATCGATCGAGCGCTTGAACAGCGCGGCGACGCTTTCCGGCGTTATCATGCATTACTCTCAGGCATTAAAGGCATCTCGCTGGTGAAGGTACCGGAAGCGATTACATGGAATTATGCTTATTATCCTGTCAGAGTGACGCCTGAATATAGCCTGAGCAGGGATGAGCTATATGAGCGTCTGCGCGACAAACATATTTTCGCGCGTCGCTACTTCTATCCGCTTATCAGCGAGTTCGCTATGTATCGCTCGCTGGAGGGCGTCGATAAGCATAACCTTGCGGCCGCGCATCAGACTGCGGAGCAGATCATCTGTTTACCGCTCTATGCCGGACTGGAGGAAGAGGTGCAAATCGCCATCGCCGATATCATCCGAAGCCACGGTTAACGAGACTTTTTCAGGGAGGCGGCCAGGCTTTCCCGAAGGCGGATAGCCGTCGCGCCTGTTTTTTTCGGCGTACAGCCTGTATGCCGTCGCGCTGAACGTTTACTATTACCTGCACCTGTTTCTTTCGGCTAATGGATTTTAGATGCGCTTTAAGGTCGTTCTTCTCTCTTTTATTACCCTACTTGCAGCTTGTAGCAGCAAACCTCACTCCTCTGAGCAACAGATCGCCTCGCCTGCGCCGAAAGGCGGCTTTTTGCTTGAGTCTTCTCATAACATACAGCCGATGTTCGGCGACTTCGCCGGAAATCAGGCGGCGGAAAATTTTATCGATCGGATGGTGGCGAAACATGGTTTCGATCGGCAGCAGCTGCACGCGGTGATCGGCCAGGCCAAACGGCTGGATTACGTTTTGCGTTTGATGGATCGTCAGGCACCCAGTTATACGCCGCCAACCGGACCCAACGGCGCTTGGATCCGCTATCGCAAGAAATTCATCACGCCTGACAACGTGCAAAACGGCGTCGCCTTCTGGAATCAGTATCAGGATGCTCTGATGCGCGCGCAGCAGGTGTACGGCGTGCCGCCGGAAATCATCGTCGGCATTATTGGCGTCGAAACCCGCTGGGGCAGAGTCATGGGCAAAACGCGCATTCTGGATGCGCTGGCGACATTGTCATTCAACTATCCGCGTCGCGCGGCCTACTTCAGCAGCGAACTGGAAACTTTTTTGCTGATGGCGCGCAACGAGCAGGATGATCCGCTGGATCTGCGCGGATCTTTTGCCGGCGCGATGGGCTATGGCCAGTTTATGCCTTCCTCCTATCAAGAGTACGCGGTTGATTTTGACGGCGACGGTCATATCAATCTCTGGGATCCGATTGACGCGATCGGCAGCGTGGCGCACTACTTCCAGGCGCACGGCTGGCAGCCAGGGCAGGGCGTCGCCGTGCCCGCCAGCGGGCAGGCGCCTTACCTGGAGAATGGTTTCAAAACACGCTACACCCTCGATACCCTGAGCGCAGCGGGCTTATCGCCTCAGGAGCCTCTTGGCGGCAACGCTGAAGCGAGCCTGCTGCGCCTTGATTTGGGCACCAGCTATCAATACTGGTACGGACTGCCTAACTTCTACGCCATTACGCGCTATAACCACAGCACCCACTACGCCATGGCCGTCTGGCAGCTGGGGGAAGCTGTCAGCAAGGCGCGCCAGAACGCTCTGCTTTAACGCTACCCTTATTAAGTGTAAGGAGATAAGATGGCGCCCGTTTACGGCGCCATCTCGCCGCTTTGCTGCCGCTTAAGGAGTTTTTATGCAGCCTTTACCTCCCTGTCCCCTGTGCCATTCCGAATATACCTGGCAGGATGGCGACAACCTCAACTGCCCTGAATGCGGTCATATCTGGTCGCCGGCGGACGCGCACGCAGAGGATGCGCTGCTGGTGCGCGACGCCAACGGCAACCTGCTAGCCGATGGCGATAACGTCACGGTGATCAAAGATCTGAAGGTGAAGGGCAGCTCCTCGACCCTGAAGATCGGCACTAAAGTCAAAGGGATCCGCCTGGTTGAGGGGGATCACAATATTGACTGCAAGATCGACGGCTTCGGCCCGATGAAGTTGAAATCCGAGTTTGTGAAAAAGAACTGATCGCCGCACCCCGGCAACCTCCTTTTCTATGCGCAGGCATTCGAAACGTTAACGGCCATACTTAACGGAGAGAGCCAACGCGCTTTAGCAAAAGGGAGAAAGGCGATGCAAGCGTGGGATCCCGGGTTATATCGGCAATTCGAAACGGAAAGAACGCGTCCCGCAAGGGAGTTGCTGGCTCGCATAGCCGTGCGGCATGTCGCGCATGTCACCGATCTGGGCTGCGGGCCGGGCAACAGCACCGAACTGCTATACAACGCATGGCCGCAAGCACGGATTACCGGCGTGGACAGCGCTGAAACCATGCTGGCCGAGGCGCGCAAGCGCCTGCCGCAGTGCCGGTTTGTTCAGGGTGATTTTTGCGACTGGCGGCCTGACGCGCCGCAGCAGGTGATTTATGCCAATGCGTCGCTGCAATGGGCGGACAACCATGAAACCCTTTTGCCGCAGTGGGTCGGGCAGCTGGCTGAAGGCGGCGCGCTGGCGATTCAGATGCCCGACAATCTGGATGAGCCTTCACACCGATTGATGCGCGAGGTCGCCGCGCGCCAACCCTGGCGCGACGCTGTCGCTTCGGGCGCCGACGCGCGTAAAAAATTACTGAGCGCCGGCCGCTATTACGATCTCCTGATCGCTTCAGGCTGCGAGGTCGATATCTGGCGTACCACTTATTATCACCGCATGGCCGACGTGCAGGCGATTAGCCGCTGGCTGCGCGCTACTGGCCTGCGGCCTTTCTTATCCGCGCTCACTGAACCACAGCAAAAAAGCTTTCTGACGGCGTATGAAAAGGCGCTTGGCGACGCTTACCCTCGTCAGGCCGATGGCGAAATTTTGCTGGCTTTCCCGCGACTTTTTATCGTGGCGGTGAAAAAGGGCTGAAAGCGATGGAATGCGTCTCGCAATAAAGAGTTACCGTCCTCTGCGCGAGGTTGAAAAGATTAACTCAATCCCCATTACCTGTTAACGTTAAATCCTGACAAACCGGGAGAACGGCGATGACCGATAACGAATTACAGCAGCTCAGCCTGCTGATTGGCGAACGGCTGAAGGCGCAGCGCGCGACGGTAACCGCGGCGGAGTCCTGCACCGGCGGCTGGATCGCCAAGGTTTTTACCGACGTCAGCGGCAGCTCCGCCTGGTTTGAACGCGGCTTTGTGACGTACAGCAATCAAGCCAAACAGGAGATGATCGGCGTTGAGTCAGCTACGCTTGATCGGTTCGGCGCGGTTAGCGAGCAAACGGTGCGCGAGATGGCGAAAGGCGCCTGTTCAGCCGCGCGCGCCGACTACGCCGTCGCCGTCAGCGGCATCGCCGGACCGGACGGCGGCACGGCGGAAAAACCGGTGGGAACCGTATGGTTCGGCTTCGCTGCGCCGCATGGGAAAGTCGAGGCTTTTCAACAGTGTTTTTCCGGCGATCGCGAGGCGGTCCGGCGGCAGTCGGTAGCCTGGGCGCTGCGCACGCTGCATGATGAATTTTTGATAAATTAAGCTTGATACTGTATGGCTATACAGTATAATTAGCGGCAACAGAAAGCGAGCAGGCATTCGAGATGCGTGCTTACCCGGTATGATTAGGAGTTGAAATGGCAATTGACGAAAACAAACAGAAGGCTTTAGCGGCTGCGCTGGGCCAGATTGAGAAACAATTTGGCAAAGGCTCCATCATGCGTCTGGGTGAGGACCGCTCGATGGATGTGGAAACCATCTCCACAGGTTCGCTTTCGCTGGACATCGCGCTCGGCGCGGGCGGTCTGCCGATGGGGCGTATCGTCGAGATTTACGGCCCGGAGTCTTCAGGTAAAACCACGCTGACGTTGCAGGTGATTGCCGCCGCGCAGCGCAAAGGCAAAACCTGCGCCTTTATTGATGCCGAGCACGCGCTTGATCCGGTCTATGCGAAGAAGCTGGGCGTAGACATCGACAACCTGCTTTGTTCCCAGCCGGATACCGGCGAGCAGGCGCTTGAGATCTGTGACGCGCTGGCGCGTTCCGGCGCCGTCGACGTGATTATCGTCGACTCCGTCGCGGCGCTGACGCCGAAAGCGGAAATCGAAGGCGAGATCGGCGACTCGCACATGGGTCTGGCGGCGCGTATGATGAGCCAGGCGATGCGTAAGCTGGCCGGTAACCTGAAGCAGTCGAACACGCTGCTGATCTTCATCAACCAGATCCGTATGAAAATCGGCGTGATGTTCGGTAACCCGGAAACCACGACCGGTGGTAACGCGTTGAAATTCTATGCGTCCGTCCGTCTTGATATTCGCCGTATCGGCGCCATCAAAGAGGGCGACAACGTCGTAGGCAGCGAAACCCGCGTGAAGGTTGTGAAGAACAAGATCGCCGCGCCGTTTAAGCAGGCTGAATTCCAGATCATGTATGGCGAAGGCATCAACGTCTTCGGCGAGCTGGTGGACTTGGGCGTTAAGCACAAGCTGATTGAAAAAGCCGGCGCCTGGTACAGCTACAACGGTGACNNCGACAAGATTGGTCAGGGTAAGGCGAACGCCAGCAACTACCTGAAAGAGAATCCGGCGGTCTCCAATGAGATTGAGCAGAAGCTGCGCGATATGCTGCTCAACAGCGCGAACGGCGAAAACGGCGCCGCAGATTTCTCTGCGGACGATCTCGAAAAAGCCGAAAGCGAAACCAACGAAGACTTCTGATACAACAGCGGGAGTGGAGAAATCCACTCCCGCTTTTCTTTTCCCCCGCGCCATCCTTTCACTTGCTCGCCTCTCCAGCCATAATTCTTCCTTAGCATGAATAAGGTAACCACTATGTCGCAACAACCTGAAGCGTTTCAGATCATCGCCTTTTCGCGTTTGCTCGATCGGGCGATGCGCATTTTAACCCAGCGCGATCACAGCCGCGAAGAGTTAAAGCGCAAGCTGCAGCAATCGGCTCAGCGTGCGGCATGGATGCAACAAAAAAAGTCGGAGATCATCACCGAAGAGCAGATGGAAAAGGTGCTGAACTGGTGTCAGGAAAACGGCTGGCTGAACGATGACCGTTTTACCGAGCGCTTTATTCAGAGCCGCAGCCGCAAAGGCTATGGTCCTCAACGCATCCGCATGGAGCTGACGCAAAAGGGAATTGGCCGGGAAGAGATCGACCTGGCGCTGGAATTGACGGAAATCGACTGGTCCGCCTGCGCGGCCGATCTCGCCGAGCGTAAATTTGGTTTACCCTTACCCACGGAGTGGAAAGAAAAAGCGAAGGTGCAGCGTTATTTGCAGTCGAAAGGCTTTTTGATGGAAGACATCCAGGCCGTTTTCAGAAATTTTAACGACTGAATCGCGATGGGATTTTACTTCCCACTGAAGAAAATTTATCTTATCCCCACTTTTTGTTCCTCTATTGCTGGTTGGCCGCGCGGATGCTGGCAGCCAGGCGAGACGGAACGTTCGTTAGCGTGATTCCAGGATATTTATGAGCAAGAGCACTGCTGAGATCCGTCAAGCGTTTCTCGACTTTTTTCATAGCAAGGGACATCAGGTTGTAGCCAGCAGCTCCCTCGTACCGAATAACGATCCGACGTTGCTGTTTACCAACGCCGGGATGAACCAGTTCAAAGATGTTTTCCTTGGGCAGGATAAGCGCAACTATCATCGCGCGACCACCTCTCAACGCTGCGTACGCGCCGGCGGTAAACATAACGATCTGGAGAACGTCGGTTATACCGCGCGTCATCACACCTTTTTTGAAATGCTGGGCAACTTTAGCTTCGGCGACTATTTCAAAAAAGAAGCGATCGCTTTCGCCTGGGAACTGCTGACGAGCGAGCAATGGTTCAAACTGCCGAAAGAGCGTCTGTGGGTTACCATTTACGAGACCGACGACGAAGCCTATGACATCTGGGCGAACGAAATCGGCGTGCCGCACGAGCGCATCATTCGCATCGGCGATAACAAAGGCAGCGCTTACGCCTCGGATAACTTCTGGCAGATGGGCGATACCGGCCCCTGCGGCCCGTGCAGCGAAATTTTCTACGATCATGGCGACCACATCTGGGGAGGCCCGCCAGGCAGTCCTGAAGAAGATGGCGATCGCTATATCGAGATCTGGAATATCGTGTTCATGCAGTTTAACCGTCAGGCTGACAGCACCATGCTGCCGCTGCCGAAGCCTTCCGTCGATACCGGCATGGGGCTGGAGCGTATCTCTGCGGTGCTGCAACACGTTAACTCCAACTATGAGATCGATCTATTCCAGAGGCTGATCGAAGCGGTCGCCCGCGTTACCGGCGCCAGCGATCTCAGCAACAAGTCTTTGCGCGTTATCGCCGATCATATTCGCTCCTGCGCCTTCCTGATCGCTGACGGCGTGGTTCCTTCGAACGAAAACCGCGGTTACGTGCTGCGCCGCATCATTCGTCGCGCAGTACGCCACGGCAACATGCTGGGCGCGAAAGAGGCCTTTTTCTATAAGCTGGTCGCGCCGCTGATCGACGTCATGGGCGATGCCGGCCACGACCTGAAACGTCAGCAGACGCAGGTCGAGCAGATTCTGAAGGGCGAGGAAGAGCAGTTCGCTAAAACGCTGGAACGCGGTCTGGCGCTGCTGGATGACGAGCTGGCGAAGCTGAAAGGCGATACGTTGGATGGCGAAACCGTGTTCCGCCTGTATGACACCTTCGGTTTTCCAGTCGACCTGACCGCCGATGTCTGCCGCGAGCGCAACCTGAAAATCGACGAGGCGGGTTTTGACGCAGCGATGGAGCAGCAGCGTCAACGCGCCCGTGAAGCGAGCGGCTTCGGCGCCGACTACAACAACGTGATTCGCATCGATTCCGCCACCGCGTTCAAGGGCTACGAGCAGCTTGACCTCGCGTCGACGGTGAAAGCGATCTTTATCGACGGACAGGCTGTCAACGAACTGTCGGCCGGTCAGGATGGCGTCGTGGTGCTGGATGAGACGCCGTTCTACGGCGAATCGGGCGGTCAGGTAGGCGATACCGGCATTCTGGCAGGGAAAAATGCTGAATTTGCCGTGCGGGATACACAAAAATATGGTCAGGCGATTGGTCATATCGGTAAGCTAACCACAGGCCATCTGCGCGTGGGCGAGCGTCTGGAAGCCCGTGTGGACGAAGCGCGTCGCGCGCGCATTCGTCTCAACCACTCGGCGACCCATTTGCTGCATGCGGCGTTGCGTCAGGTTCTTGGCGAACACGTCGCGCAGAAAGGCTCGCTGGTTAACGATAAGTACCTGCGTTTCGACTTCTCGCATTCCGAAGCGATGAAACCGCAGGAGCTGCGTCAGGTTGAAGATATCGTTAACGCGCAGATTCGACGCAACCTGACGGTCGAAACGGACGTGATGGATCTTGAGGCGGCAAAAGCCAAAGGCGCAATGGCACTGTTTGGCGAGAAGTACGATCAACGTGTGCGCGTCCTGACGATGGGCGATTTCTCCGTAGAGCTGTGCGGCGGCACCCACGCCAGCCGTACCGGCGATATCGGCCTGTTCCGCATTCTGTCGGAGTCGGGCACGGCGGCCGGCATTCGCCGCATCGAAGCGGTAACGGGCGAGGGCGCGCTGGCGCAGATGCATGCGCAGAGCGCGCAGCTGCAGGAGGTTGCCCAACTGGTGAAAGCCAACAGCAGCAACCTCAACGAGAAAGTGCGCGGGTTGGTGGACCATGTACGCGCGCTGGAGAAAGAGTTACAGCAGTTGCGCGATCAGCAGGCCGCGCAGGAGAGCGCGTCGCTGAGCAGCAAAGCGATCGATCTGCTGGGCGTGAAGCTGCTGGTCAGCGAGCTCAGCAACGTCGAGCCGAAAATGTTGCGCACAATGGTCGATGATCTTAAAAATCAGCTGGGTTCGGCGATAATTGTGCTGGCGACCGTTGCTGAAGGAAAAGTCTCGCTGATCGCCGGCGTGACGAAAGATTTGACCGATCGCGTTAAGGCCGGCGAGCTGGTTGGCGAGCTGGCTCAACAGGTCGGAGGCAAAGGCGGCGGCCGTCCTGATATGGCTCAGGCAGGCGGAACCGACGCGCAGGCCTTGGCTGGCGCGCTTTCCGGCGTAGAAGCCTGGGTTAGCGCCAAACTGAAATAGAAAAAAGCAGAGTGGGAAGCGCCAGGGGCTTGAGCTCCGGCGCTTTTTAATACAATGACTATCAGGTAATGACAAAGTCAGGCTGAGGTAGTGTATTTCGGCTAAACTAACTATCAGCAGAATGTATTGGCGCGATGAAGCACATTGGTGTATTTGTCATAGTCAACGTTTAGCGTTATATGATGGATAATGCCGGGAGCCCGAACAGGCCCGACTCTTTTAATCTTTCAAGGAGCAAAGAATGCTTATTCTAACTCGTCGAGTTGGTGAAACCCTCATGATTGGCGATGAGGTGACTGTAACGGTGCTGGGAGTTAAAGGTAACCAGGTTCGCATTGGTGTTAACGCGCCTAAAGAAGTTTCGGTGCATCGCGAAGAGATCTATCAGCGCATTCAGGCCGAAAAAACTCAGCAAACGAGTTACTAACGGATCCAGCGTCTCGCTTGCTGGCGAGGCGCTACCGCTTTACTCCCCCCTTTTTCTCGCTTTTTCACACTTTTCCCTTTTTCTCTTTTTCGTAAAATCAGCAGGCTTTCTCTGTTGATTATTCACTCTTTTTGTCTTCAAAATATGCGGATTGCCTGTGATTTGCCCAATTGAATCATTGGTGGGAAAAATTGTTTGACTTATAAGTCCGGGAAAGTAATATGTGCGCCACGCAGTGCCGATGAGCGGAAACAAAGTTCAGAAGCACGGTTCGCAAGAACGCGTAAGGTGAGGTGGCCGAGAGGCTG
>DENB01000029.1:0-19884 GCA_002359495.1 Enterobacteriaceae bacterium UBA2655 | reverse complement strand
TAGCTCAGCTGGATAGAGTACTCGGCTACGAACCGAGCGGTCGGAGGTTCGAATCCTCCCGGATGCACCATCCTTGCCTTTCTCTTTTCGCGTTATCCTCAGTAGTTAAAACCCTATTATTTCCCGACAGTTAATGCCTGTATTACTCTCTCGCCTTTATCTGAAAACGAAATTTCTTAATGCTTTCAAAGCATTTGCTGTTCATCACTACCGGCGACAACCTGTGCGCATTACGCTAAAGTAAAGGCTCATTTGTTGAAGGTCCGGAGTGACAATGTACGATCAATATGACGCCCTGATTTTCGATATGGACGGCACCATTTTGGATACCGAGCCGACGCATCGAAAAGCATGGCATCAAGTGCTGGCGCGTTATGGAATGACGCTGGATGAAGCGCGAATCATTGAGTTCAACGGCGCGCCCACCTGGCGGCTGGCTCAGTTTATCGTCGAGCAGAATCAGTCCACTCACGATCCCCATCTTCTGGCTGCTGAAAAGACGGCTGCCGTAAAAGCGATGCTGCTGGAAAACGTTCGCGCTTTGCCGCTGATGGAGGTGGTGAAGGCGTATCACGGCCGCCGTCCGATGGCGGTAGGCACCGGCAGCGAACACAGCATGGCGGAGGCGTTACTCAATCAGTTGGGCGTACGAGACTTTTTTACGGCCATCGTCGGCGCGGATGACGTCGCTCGCCATAAACCTGAGCCGGATACCTTTTTACGCTGTGCGCAGTTGATGGGCGTGGCGCCGGAGCGCTGCGTGGTGTTTGAAGATGCCGATTTTGGCATACGGGCGGCGGAAGCGGCCGGCATGGATGCGGTAGACGTGCGTTTACTGTGAGTGAAGCTTTACTTTACGGCTCCTTGTTTAGCAGCAGTTTTCTCAGCGCAACGCTTCTTCCGGGAAGCTCTGAGGCGCTGCTGATCGCTTTGCTGATTGCCGTTAAGGCGTCAGTTTATGGGTTGTTGTTGGCCGCGTCGCTGGGAAATACGCTGGGCGGCCTGACCAATATTATTCTTGGTCGCTTATTGCCGATGAAACGGCATGGGCGATGGCATGACACAGCAATGACGTGGTTGCACCGATTAGGTCCCGCAGCGCTTCTGTTCAGCTGGCTGCCGGTAATTGGCGATCTGCTCTGCGTAATGGCAGGCTGGTTGCGCTTTTCCTGGCTCCCGGCGGTGCTGTTTCTCGCTATCGGTAAAACACTGCGTTACATCGTTATCGCGACCGCCACATTACAGGGCATGCAATGGTGGCATTGATTCGCACAGATTCGAGGCTACGGTTAACATTATGCTGAACAAAAATAAAATATTCTCACAGCGGGAGGTTAATGTGATCCCGGACGTATCAAAAGCGCTCTCCTGGCTGGAAGCGCATCCTGACGCGCTGAAAGGCATTTGCCGCGGCATCGAGCGCGAAACGCTGCGTGTTCAGCCGGACGGTCGTCTGGCGACCAGCGGTCATCCTGCGTCGCTGGGTTCAGCGCTGAAGCATGACTGGATTACCACTGATTTCGCTGAAACGCTGCTGGAGTTCATTACGCCGGTGGATCAGGATATCGATCATCTGCTGGCCTTTCTGCGCGATATCCATCGTCACGTTGCGCGCGAGCTGGGTGAAGAGCGCATGTGGCCGTTCAGCATACCTTGCATTATCGACGACGCCGACGCCATTCAGCTGGCGCAATACGGCAGCTCCAACATCGGCCGCATGAAAACCCTGTATCGCGAAGGGCTGAAAAATCGCTACGGCGCGCTGATGCAGACGATTTCCGGCGTGCATTACAACTTTTCCCTCCCGCTCTCGTTCTGGCAGGAGTGGGCTGACGTGAAAGACAAAGAGAGCGGCAAAGAAACCATTTCCGCCGGCTATCTGCGTTTGATCCGCAACTATTATCGCTTCGGCTGGGTGATTCCCTATCTTTTCGGCGCTTCGCCGGCTATCAGTTCCAGCTTCCTGCAGGGGCGCGAAACTAAGTTGCCGTTTGAAAGCAATGGTAAGGATATGTTGTGGCTGCCTTACGCCACCTCGCTGCGCCTGAGCGATCTCGGTTATACCAACAAATCGCAAAGCGGCCTGGGCATTACCTTCAACTCGCTTGACGAATATGTCAGGGCGTTAAAAAGCGCGATTAAAACGCCCTCCGAAGAGTATGCGGCGATGGGCACCAAAAATGCGGCAGGCAACTGGCTGCAGCTCAATACCAACGTGCTGCAAATCGAGAATGAGCTTTACGCGCCGATTCGTCCGAAACGCGTGACGCGTTCCGGCGAGGCGCCGTCCGACGCGCTGCTGCGCGGCGGCATCGAATATATCGAGGTCCGTTCGCTGGACATCAACCCTTTCTCTGCCACTGGCGTCGATGCCGATCAGGTGCGTTTCCTCGATCTTTTCCTGATCTGGTGTACGTTAGCGGATGCGCCGGAAATGAGCGCGGAAGAGCTGCTGTGCAGCCGGAAAAACTGGAACCGCGTGGTGCTGGAAGGGCGTAAGCCGGATCAGGTGATCGCGGTGGGCTGCGAAGAAGCGCAGCACTCGCTGGTTGAGGTCGGCAAAACACTTTTCGCCGATCTGCGCCGCGTCGCCGAAGCGCTCGACAGCAACCAAGGCAGCACGCAATATCAACAAGTTTGCGATCAACTGGTGGCGGCGTTCGACGATCCTGAGCTAACCTATTCAGCGCGCATTCTTCAGGCGATGAAGGATAACGGTTTGACTGGCACCGGCGTCGCTCTGGCGGAACAGTATCGCCACCTGCTGACGGAAGAACCGCTGGAAGTCGTGACGGAAGAGGATTTCGCCCGTCAGGCGCGTGAATCCGTGGCCGCACAAAAAAGCCTGGAAGAGGGCGATACGCTGGAGTTCGAGGCCTATCTGGCCAGCCGGGAAGGGTAAAAAAGAAAAAGGCCACGTCACTGTGGCCAAATTAACATCTCTGTTGTCAGGGATGATGATAACAAATGCGCGTCTTTCATATATTCAGACGCTGGGCGAATAGAAAAGTTTCATCGTTTATAAAAAATTTATTGAGTCGAGGTGACAATATGCCATTGTTGGATAGCTTTACCGTTGATCATACACGCATGGCCGCGCCTGCTGTACGCGTCGCGAAAACCATGACCACTCCTCATGGCGATACCATCACCGTTTTCGATCTGCGCTTTTGCGCGCCGAACAAAGAAGTGATGCCTGAGCGCGGGATCCACACGCTGGAGCATCTGTTTGCCGGCTTCATGCGCGATCACCTGAACGGTAAAGGCGTTGAAATTATCGACATCTCCCCGATGGGCTGCCGTACCGGCTTCTATATGAGCCTGATCGGCACGCCGGACGAGCAAACGGTCGCTACGGCGTGGAAAGCGGCGATGGGCGACGTGCTTAAAGTTAACGATCAGCGTCAAATCCCGGAGCTGAACGAATACCAGTGCGGCACCTACGAGATGCACTCTCTCGACGAAGCCCAGGATATCGCGCGCCACATTCTGTCTCACGACGTCCGCGTAAACCATAACGACGAGCTGGCGCTGCCGAAAGAGAAGCTGCAGGAACTGCACATCTAGTCGTCATACGCCCCTGCTCATAAAAAAGGCGACCCGCGGGTCGCCTTTTTACTGTAAGCGTTGTCAGGACCCTATTGAGGTCTTTAACGGCGTCAGCGGCGTGATTTTCACCTGCTTCACCATATTGTCCTGCACGTCGAGGATATCCACGTCATATTTGTCGATTTGCACGCGCGTATTAACCTGCGGGATCTCCTGCAGCGCTTCCAGCAGCATGCCATTGATGGTGCGCGCCTCATCTTCCGGCAGCGTCCAGTTAAACGCTTTATTAATTTCCCGCACGCTGGCGCTGCCTTCGATCAGTACTGAGCCATCGTTTTGCGGCAGCACTTCTTCCGCCAGCGAGGGCGACATCGAGGTGGTAAAGTCGCCAACAATTTCTTCAAGGATATCTTCGATAGTGACCAGGCCTTTGATATCGCCATACTCATCCACCACCAGCCCCACTTTCTTTTTGTTGCGCTGGAATTTAACCAGCTGAACGTTAAGCGGCGTGCCTTCCGGCACGTAGTAAATTTCGTCGGCGGCGCGGAGCAAGGTCTCTTTATTAAACTCTTTCTTTTCCGTCATCATGCGCCAGGCTTCGCGCACCCGCAGCATGGCGACGGTATCGTCCAGCGAATCGCGAAACAGAACGATGCGGCCATGCGGGGAGTGGCTGAGCTGACGCATGATCGATTTCCAGTCATCGTTGATGTTAATCCCGACAATGTCGTTGCGCGGCACCATGATGTCGTCAACGTTGACCTTTTCCAAATCCAGCACCGACAGCAGCATATCCTGATTGCGACGCGACATCAGGCTGCGGGACTCATAAACGATAGTGCGCAGCTCCTCTTTACTCAGCGCGGCGCTGGCCGAGCCGTCGGTTTTGATGCCGACCATGCGCATCAGAATGCGCGTAATGGTGTTGAGCAGCCAGACCAGCGGCAGCATTACATACTGCAACGGTCCGAGCAGAATGCTGCTGGGATAGGCGACTTTTTCCGGATAAAGCGCGGCGACGGTTTTCGGCAACACTTCAGCAAAAATCAGCACCACGAAGGTGAGCACGCCGGTAGCGATGGCGACGCCGGCGTCGCCGTAAAGGCGCATGCCAACGATCGTCGCCAGCGACGAGGCGAGAATATTGACCAGGTTATTGCCGATTAACACCAGGCTGATCAGGCGATCCGGGCGGCGCAGCAATTTTTCCACCCGACGCGCGCTGCGATGGCCGCTTTTGGCCTGATGGCGCAGCTTGTAACGGTTCAGCGTCATCATGCCGGTTTCCGAACCAGAGAAGTAGGCGGAAACCAGCACCATAATGATCAACGTAACAATGAGCGTGGTGGTTGAAACATGTTCCAACGCAGAACTTCCTTTTTAGTGAGAGGAGTGAGTTAACAGGTGCTGAAGTACGCGGCTGCCGAAATAGGCCATCGTCAGCAGCAACGCGCCGCCGCAGTTGAACCATACTACGCGGCGACCGCGCCAGCCCTCGTGATAATGTCCCCAGAGCAAAACGATATAAACAAACCAGGCGGTAATGGAGAGAACCGCCTTATCCAGATTCTCAGCGCTGAACAGGTTGTGCATATAGAACAGACCGGTGCAGAGCACCAGCGTTAGCAGCACTACGCCCACCTGCGTAATGTGGAACATTTTACGCTCGATGCTCAACAGCGGCGGCATATCCTGGGTGAAAACCAGCCTTTTATTTTTTAGCTGATAGTCGATCCACGCCAGCTGCAGGGCGTAAAGCGCGGCGATAATCAAGGTGGCGTAGGCGAACAGCGACAGGCCGATATGGATCATCATCCCCGGCGTGGTTTCCAGGTGCGTGATGAACGCGTTCGGCACGAACGTCGCGAAGGCCAGGTTGATTAAGGCAAAGCTGTAGACGATCGGCAACAGCAGCCAGCCGCGATTGCGCGACGCCACGATGGTCATGATGGCACATATCAGCAGGCTTACCAGCGAGCCGATGTTCAGCAGACTGAGATTCTGTCCGCTGCCGGCGGCGAAAATACGCTGCTGTAACGCAATCGCATGCGAAATCAGCGCCACGCAGGCGGAAAGAACGGCCATCCGCCGCCAGCCGCTGTTGCGCTTCAACAGGCTGGGGATGATTAATGCAAGGCTCAGAGAGTAGGCGAACAGGGCCACTATCGCAAAAACGGACATAAATCGTGTCAGGTATCGGTCAGATAAGGAAAAAACAGTATAGCGCCCACGCGGTTTTGCTCCAAACGATCTGATGGGCAATTGCAGAGATCCTCAGCGCTTCGTGTTATAATCCGCCGCATTGTGTCGCCCAGGCGGCCTCTCTTTTTTTCTGAGTGAGAGACAATGTTTGATAATTTAACCGATCGTTTGTCGCAAACCCTGCGCAATATCAGCGGCCGCGGAAGGCTGACCGAAGAAAATATTAAAGAGACGCTGCGCGAAGTTCGCATGGCGTTGCTGGAGGCGGACGTCGCGTTGCCGGTGGTGCGCGAGTTCATCAATCGCGTGAAAGAGCGCGCGGTAGGTCATGACGTCAATAAAAGTCTGACCCCCGGCCAGGAATTTATCAAAATCGTTCGCAACGAACTGGTTGAGGCGATGGGCGCGGAGAATAACGCGCTGAACCTGGCCGCGCAGCCGCCCGCCGTGGTACTGATGGCGGGCCTGCAGGGCGCGGGTAAAACCACCAGCGTCGGCAAGCTGGGTAAGTTCCTGCGTGAAAAGCAGAAGAAAAAAGTGCTGGTAGTTTCAGCGGACGTTTATCGCCCGGCGGCGATTAAACAGCTGGAAACGCTGGCGCAGCAGGTCGGCGTCGATTTTTGCCCTTCCGATCTGAGCCAGAAACCGGTCGACATCGTGAAAAACGCGCTGAAAGAGGCGAAGCTGCAGTTCTATGATGTGCTGCTGGTGGATACCGCCGGCCGTCTGCACGTCGATGAAGCGATGATGGACGAAATCAAACAGGTTCACGCAGCGATCAATCCGGTCGAGACCCTGTTTGTCGTGGACGCGATGACCGGTCAGGATGCCGCCAATACGGCAAAAGCCTTTAACGAAGCCTTGCCGCTGACCGGCGTGATCCTGACCAAGGTCGATGGCGACGCGCGCGGCGGCGCCGCGCTCTCGATTCGCCACATTACCGGCAAGCCGATCAAGTTCATGGGCGTCGGCGAGAAAACCGAGGCGCTGGAGCCGTTCTACCCGGATCGTATCGCCTCCCGTATTCTCGGCATGGGTGACGTGCTGTCGCTGATTGAGGATATTGAGAGCAAGGTCGACCGCGAGCAGGCGGAGAAGCTGGCGAAGAAGCTTAAAACCGGCGACGGCTTCGATTTAAATGACTTCCTTGAGCAGCTGAAACAGATGCGCAATATGGGCGGCATGGCCAGCCTGATGGGCAAACTGCCCGGCATGGGACAGTTGCCGGACAACGTGAAGTCGCAGATGGACGACAAGGTGCTGGTGCGTATGGAGGCGATCATCAACTCCATGACGCGTAAAGAGCGCGAAAAGCCGGAAATCATCAAAGGCTCCCGCAAGCGTCGCATCGCCGCCGGTTCCGGCATGCAGGTGCAGGACGTTAACCGCCTGCTGAAGCAGTTCGACGACATGCAGCGTATGATGAAGAAGATGAAGAAGGGCGGAATGGCGAAAATGATGCGCAGTATGAAAGGCATGATGCCGCCAGGATTCCCGGGGCGTTAAGCACTCATGCAATAAAAGCTTGAAAGGTTGCGCTCTCAGGTTGCTTTTTGCGCCAAAATGAGTAAAATTTTCGGGCTTTTTATACGGCACCCGGACCCCGTTCCTCGATGGGGTCCGGGTGTTTTATTAACTGAAGAGGATGTTATGGTAACAATTCGTTTGGCACGTCACGGCGCGAAAAAGCGTCCGTTCTATCAAGTTGTCGTTACTGACAGCCGCAATGCACGCAATGGTCGCTTCATCGAGCGCGTAGGCTTCTTCAACCCGATCGCTTCCGGTCAGGCTGAAACTCTGCGTCTGGATCTGGACCGTATCGAGCACTGGGTTGGCCAGGGCGCAACGCTTTCTGATCGCGTTAACGCGCTGATCAAAGAAGCGAAAAAAGCAGCTTAATCTGTCACGGTGGTGAGCATGAGCAGACAACTTGCCGCACAGCCTCCCGCAAAGCCAGTCACTCTGGGGAAGATGGGGGCCGCTTACGGCATTCGGGGCTGGCTCAAAGTGTTTTCCTCCACCGAAGACGCCGATAGCATCTTCGACTATCAGCCGTGGTTCATCCAGCTGGCCGGTAAATGGCAGCAGGTCGAACTGGAAGGCTGGAAGCATCACAATCAGGATCTGATCATCAAGGTCAAAGGCGTTGACGACCGGGATGCGGCGGCACAGTTAACCAATTGCGAAATCTTGGTTGACTCGACGCAACTGCCTGCGCTGCAAGAGGGCGATTACTACTGGAAAGACCTGATTGGTTGCGTAGTAATCAACGTCGACGGCTACGAAATGGGGAAAGTCATCGATATGATGGAAACCGGATCGAACGACGTTATGGTCGTTAAGGCAAACCTGAAGGATGCATTCGGTGCGAAGGAGCGGTTAATTCCGTTTCTTGATGAACAGGTTATCAAGAAAGTCGATCTCAATGCTGGCTCGATTGAAGTAGATTGGGATCCTGGTTTTTGATCTCCGGACAAAACGGTAACGCAACGGCGAACGCGATGTGGATTGGTATAATCAGCCTGTTTCCAGAGATGTTTCGCGCTATTACCGATTACGGGGTAACCAGCCGGGCAGTAAAAAACGGCCTGCTCAACATTCAAAGCTGGAGTCCGCGCGACTTCACGCATGATCGGCACCGTACCGTAGACGATCGTCCTTATGGCGGCGGACCGGGAATGTTGATGATGGTGCAACCTTTGCGGGACGCCATCCACGCAGCGAAAGCGGCGGCAGGAGAGGGCGCGAAGGTGATTTATCTTTCACCTCAGGGGCGCAAACTCGACCAACAGGGCGTTTGCGAACTGGCGACCAACCAGAAGTTGATTCTGGTATGCGGTCGCTATGAAGGGATCGATGAGCGCGTGATCAAAACCGAAATTGACGAAGAATGGTCAATCGGCGATTACGTGCTTAGCGGCGGGGAACTGCCTGCAATGACGTTGATTGACTCCGTCGCCCGGTTTATTCCCGGCGTGCTGGGCAAGCAGGCGTCAGCCGAAGAGGATTCATTCTCGGACGGTTTGCTGGATTGTCCGCATTATACCCGCCCTGAAGTGTTGGAAGGCATGGAGGTCCCGGCAGTATTGCTGTCAGGAAACCATGCCGATATTCGCCGTTGGCGCCTGAAACAGTCGCTGGGCCGTACCTGGCTGAGAAGACCTGAACTTCTGGAAAACCTGGCTCTGACTGAAGAGCAAGCAAGGTTGCTGAGTGAGTTCAAGCGTGAACATCAGCAGCAACAAAACGATGATGCGGAAGAGTAATCTTCTCTAAATATCAGTTTACCCAGGATAAGAGATTAAATTATGAGCAACATTATTAAGCAAATTGAACAAGAGCAGATGAAACAGGACGTACCTTCCTTCCGTCCGGGTGATACCGTGGAAGTGAAAGTATGGGTCGTTGAAGGTTCTAAAAAACGTCTGCAGGCATTCGAGGGCGTGGTTATCGCTATTCGTAACCGCGGTCTGCACTCTGCATTCACTGTTCGCAAGATTTCTAACGGCGAAGGTGTTGAGCGTGTCTTCCAGACTCACTCACCGGTAATCGACAGCATCGCTGTTAAACGTCGTGGTGCCGTGCGTAAAGCCAAACTGTACTACCTGCGTGAGCGTACTGGTAAGTCTGCTCGTATCAAAGAGCGTCTTAACTAAGGTATCGCTAACGCGACATCTAAAAGTTAATAGCAAACAAGGGGTTGGCGTGATGCCAGCCCCTTTTTTTATGCTTGTGAAAGCGCGCTGCCGTCACGATGAATGTGATAGATGGCGGTATTGACCGGACCCTTTTCCAGAACGATTAGCCCGTAGCGGCAGTCAATAAACTGCGCGCCGCAACGTTCCGCCACGGCGCGGCTGGCGCGGTTCTCTTCCGCCGCCAGGATTTCAATAACATTGATATCAGGACGCTGAAATCCTAGGTCGATCAACTGTGTCACCGCCTGCGTGGCGATACCTCGCCGTTGCGCATCGCTTCGTACCCAATAGCCGATGGCGCTAAATTCTGCCCTATTACGCGCAAACCGGATGCCGGCGCCGCCTGACAGGCGGCCATGCTGATCCACAATCGCAAATTCTTCCGCCAGACCCGCTTTTCGTTGCAGTTGAGTGAAGCGAATCCAGCTTTCGGCTTCCTCTTCACGATAATCCCTATGCGCCCATGTCATCCAGGGTAGCAAAGTATCAAGCGAGGCATTTACCGCCTCGGTAAAAGC
The DNA here is from genome assembly GCA_002359495.1 of Enterobacteriaceae bacterium UBA2655. Taxonomy (GTDB): domain Bacteria; phylum Pseudomonadota; class Gammaproteobacteria; order Enterobacterales; family Enterobacteriaceae; genus Pantoea; species Pantoea superficialis. The sequence goes on along the minus strand of DENB01000029.1, from coordinate 9,914 downwards.
CGAAATATCGGCAGGCGTGAACGCACGTAGCTGAACCACACATTTTTCAGCAGGCATCGTTATCTCAAATTGAAGTGTGAACAGGGAGTTAGCGTAGCAATATTCAGGATGGCATTGAAGAATAGTGTTATGTAAATAAAAGTATACATAATTATGGGGGTTTAAGAGGGTTCGTTTTTTTATTAACTTTATGTTTTTAATCTATAAATTATTTAATTATGATTCTTGTCAATATTAATGGTAAGAAAACTGTACATATACGGATTGCAAGCTTTACGTGATGTGATAAAGTGATGCCTCTCCTCGCTGAGGATCAGACGAACGCTTATTGGGTAATAAAGGATCGTAATCATGCAGAAAGACGCGCTGAACAATGTGCATATCGCCGACGAACAAATTTTAATCACGCCGGAAGAGCTGAAAGCTAAGTTTCCGCTCACTACGCAGCAGGAAGCGCAAATTGCGGCTTCCCGTCAGACTATTTCTGACATCATCGCCGGACGCGATCCGCGTCTGCTGGTGGTATGCGGGCCTTGTTCGATTCACGATCCTGAAGCCGCTCTTGATTATGCCCGTCGTCTGAAAACGCTCTCCGCTCAGCTGCAGGATCAGCTCTATATCGTTATGCGCGTCTATTTTGAGAAGCCCCGCACCACCGTGGGCTGGAAAGGGCTGATCAACGATCCCTACATGGATAACTCGTTTGATATGGAAGCGGGTCTGCACATTGCGCGTCAGCTTCTGGTGAATCTGGTCGAGATGGGTCTGCCGCTCGCCACCGAAGCGCTCGATCCGAACAGCCCGCAATACCTGGGAGATCTCTTTAGCTGGTCCGCTATCGGCGCGCGTACCACCGAATCGCAAACCCATCGCGAGATGGCGTCCGGCCTCTCTATGCCGGTAGGCTTCAAAAACGGCACCGACGGCAGCCTGGGCACCGCCATTAACGCCATGCGCGCCGCGGCGATGCCGCACCGTTTCGTCGGCATCAACCAGGCGGGGCAGGTTTGCCTGTTGCAGACCCAGGGCAACCCGGACGGACATGTCATCCTGCGCGGCGGTAAAGCGCCGAATTACGGGCCGGAAGATGTCGCCCAGTGTGAAAAAGAGATGCTGAAAGCGGGACTGCGCCCGGCCTTGATGATAGATTGCAGCCATGGCAATTCCAATAAGGACTTTCGCCGTCAGCCTGGCGTAGCCGAATCGGCTATCGCGCAAATCAAAGATGGAAACCGATCTATTATCGGTCTGATGCTGGAGAGCCATATCCATGAAGGCAACCAGTCGTCTGAACAGGCGCGCAGCGAGATGAAATATGGCGTTTCCGTCACCGATGCCTGCATTAACTGGGAATCGACGGAAACGCTGCTGCGCGAAATTCATCAGGATTTACAGGGAGTGCTGTCGGCGCGTCTGTCACACGAGGTGCAATAAGCAATGGTTGCTGAACTGACCGCGCTACGCGATCAAATTGATGAAGTGGATAAGGCTCTGCTCGATCTGCTGGCGAAGCGGCTTGAGCTGGTCGCGGAAGTGGGCGAAGTAAAAAGCCGTTACGGCCTGCCGATCTATGTGCCGGAGCGCGAAGCGTCGATGCTGGCGTCCCGGCGCAAAGAGGCGGAAGCGCTCGGCGTGCCGCCGGATTTGATTGAGGACGTGTTGCGACGCGTCATGCGCGAATCCTATTCCAGCGAAAACGATAAAGGTTTTAAAACGCTCTGTCCGACCCTGCGTCCAGTGGTGATCGTCGGCGGCAAGGGACAGATGGGGCGTCTGTTTGAAAAAATGCTTACCCTGTCCGGCTATCAGGTAAAAATTCTCGATAAATCGGATTGGGATAGCGCGGAATCGCTGTTAAGCGGTGCCGGCATGGTGATTATCAGCGTGCCGATTCACTTAACCGAACAGGTGATCGCCCAGTTGCCGCCGCTGCCGGCGGATTGCATTCTGGTCGATCTGGCTTCGGTGAAAAACCGTCCGTTGCAGGCGATGCTTGCCGCTCACCCGGGTCCGGTGCTGGGACTGCACCCGATGTTTGGCCCTGACAGCGGCAGTCTGGCGAAGCAGGTGGTGGTCTGGTGCGACGGACGTCAGCCGGAAGCTTATCAGTGGTTTTTAGAACAGATTCAGGTATGGGGTGCACGTTTACATCGCATCAGCGCGGTTGAACACGACCAGAATATGGCGTTTATTCAGGCGTTGCGTCACTTCGCAACCTTCGCTTATGGTCTGCACCTGGCGGAAGAAAATGTAAACCTTGAGCAGCTTCTGTCGCTCTCGTCGCCGATTTACCGTCTCGAGCTGGCGATGGTAGGCCGTCTGTTCGCTCAGGACCCGCAGCTTTATGCCGACATCATTATGTCTTCTGAAAGCAATCTCGCGCTGATCAAACGTTACTATCAACGCTTCGGCGAAGCGATTGAGCTGCTGGAGCATGGCGATAAGCAAGCCTTTATCGACAGCTTCCGGCGCGTCGAACATTGGTTCGGCGATTACGCCAAACGCTTTTTGCTGGAAAGCCGCAGCCTGCTGCGATCGGCCAACGACAGCCGACCCTGAAATAAAAAGGCATCCCTGGGGATGCCTTCTCTTTTTAGCGCGGTTCGACCGGCACCACATTTTCGCTCGGATAGCAGCCGAGCACCTTCAGCGAACGCGCCAGCTTGCCCAGTTCCTGCAACGCCTGCTGCATGCTCTCTGAGCGCAGATTGCCCTGAACGTCGATATAGAACATCTCTTCCCAGGGATTGCCATTGATCGGACGGGATTCAAGCTTGCTCATGATCAGATTATGTTGACGCAGAACCAGCAGCGCTTCTACCAGCGCGCCGGCCTGCTGCCCGGTAGCCAGGATCAAGGTAGTCTTCGCCGGCACCTGATCGGAAACATCGATCGGCTTACGCGCAAGGATGATAAAGCGCGTAATGTTCTGCTGCTGGTTGGCGAGGTTGCGCTCCAGCACCTGAAGCTGATAAAGCTCGCCGCCCGCTTCGCTGCCCAGCGCCGCCGCCTTAGGCGAATTCAGCGCGGCGACTTTTTCCATTGCCGCAGCGGTGCTTTCGGTGTATTCGATTTTCCAGTGCGGATAGCGGTTGATGAACTGGCTGCACTGCTGGAACGGCTGAGGATGGCTGTAAACCGTTTCGATTTGCTGCAGATCGGTGTTGCCCACCACCAGCACGCAATGTTCGATAGGGATAGTCATCTCGCCGATGATAGAGAGGTGGGTCTGCTGCAGCAGATCGTAAACATCGTTGATAGAGCCGGAACTGGTGTTCTCAATGGGCAGCACGGCGTAATCCGCCTGGCCTGACTCAACCTGCTGGATAATATCCTGGAATTTCAGGCAGCCGCTTTCGACCATATTATCGAAGTGACGCGCCGCATACTGGCGCGCAGCCAGGTGGGAATAGGAACCTTTGGGTCCAAGAAACGCAATGCGCGCCGCCTGCGCATGGGTATGGTTAAGATTTTTTTGCAGCAGGGCCTGCTGAGTCAGAACCGAATCTTCGATAACCAGTTGAAAAAGGCGCGTAATGTAGTGTGCATCAAGCTGACGCTTCTGGCCGAGCGTAATTAAATGCTCCAGTAACGCGCGTTCGCGCTCGACGTCGCGAATCGGACGGTGCGTCGCCATTTTTGCCTGAGCCACTTCAATCGCCAGCGAGCGGCGCTCGGCTAACAGCGTCAGTAATTTCTCATCGACGGCGCTGATTTTGTCGCGCAGCGCCAGTAACGGATTATCGGGATTCATTTGGCTCACCTGTAAGCTGTCCAATAAAAAAGCCTCCCGGTTGGGAGGCTTTGTTGTTCGTCTTCGCATTTCTTTTCACATGACGAATCGCCTCCCGTTCAGGGGAAGGTAAAAAAGAATGCGAAGAAAAACGGCAGAAGTTTCATAATGATTTCCAGCGATAAAGTGACCAGAGAGTAACCGTACTGATTTAATCCTGTCAATAAAAAACGCGCCCGCAGGCGCGTTGTTTCAGGATTATTCTGTTTATTCCGCCGGAATAAAATCTTTCACGCTGATGGTCGCGCGACGCGCTTCCCCTTTATGCTGCACTTTATTCAGCTGCCGTTCCAGCTTGACAATAAGTTCATTGATCGCGGCATACATATCTTCATGTTTTGCGCTGGCCACGAGCGTGCCGTTAGGGGTATTGATAGTGGCATCGGCAACAAATTCCTTCGGTCCTTTCGAAAGAACGATGTGCGGGTTTATCAGATGGGTTTGCCATTTTTCCAGCTTGGAGAGACGGTCTTGGACATGATTGCGGATGGCCGCAGTAATTTCCATTTGTTTACTGGTAATGTTCAGAATCATTATTCATACCTCTCTGTCATTTCCGTCTTTGGTACGAACCAGCATACCGTGCAGAGAGCTAATTTGTGTGATCTGTGTCACGAAAAAGAACTGCTTCCCGTTAAGGCCAGCAATTTGTGAAAACGCTGCGTAAAACAGCGTAAAAAACTTGAAGCAGCCTGACGGCAGGCGCATTATTGACAGGTTTACCTGGCATTAAAAGTGGGTTATTCGCTGAATTCAAGGCAAAAAAACGGCAGCTCTCAGGCTGCCGTCTTGTTAACGCTTTGTTCAGGACGCAGCGTTGTTCGCTGCGATAATCTTCGCGACTTTATCCGCCTCGCCGTTCAGCTGCAGCTGACGATAAGCGCTTTCCATCAGCGGCAGCGCGTCGCGCGTCGCCTGCGTATCCGGGAAATCACGCATCATGCCTTCTACACGGTTAACAACAGCGACATAAGCCCCGCGCTTGGTATAGAATTGCGCCACGGAAAGCTCATATTTCGCCAGACGATCCTTGAGATAGACCAGGCGCTTCTGCGCATCAGAAGCATACTGGCTATTAGGGTAACCGCGCAGCAGTTGTGAGAAATCACGGAAAGCGTCGCGGGCATGCGTCGGGTCGCGATCCGAACGATCAACGCCGAAGAAGCCCTGCAGTGCGGAATCGTCCAGCGCCATATCCGTCAGACCTTTCATATAAATGACATAGTCGATATTCGGATGGGTGGGATTAAGACGCATGAAACGTGCAATCGCCGCCTGAGCTAACGGCAGATCGGCATTTTTATAGTACGCATAGATTAAGTCCAGCTGTACCTGCTGCGCGTAAGGGCCGAACGGATAGCGGTTATCCAGCGCTTCCAGTTGCTTAATCGCGGCTTTAAAGTTACCGTCCTGCAGCTTTTGCTGAGCGTTGGCATAAATTTCAGAAGGCGGGCTGTCCGGCACGGTATCCTGCGAGCCGGAACAACCCAGCAAGGCCAGGCTCAGAGTGGCGACAGCCACCAGATGTTTCATACGCGTCATGACGAAATGATTATCCTCAAAATGTTATGGCGGAAGCTGTCCGTATAGCTCCCGGTAATGACCAGGTACGATAGCACATTATATTAAACGGCATCGCCGTGAAAACCCAACGTTAACGAAGAAGCTGTCTATGGCACAACAAGTTCAACTCACCGCAACGGTATCCGAATCACAACTCGGGCAACGCTTAGATCAAATTTTGGCGGAATTGTTCCCTGATTATTCACGTTCCCGCATAAAAGAGTGGATCCTCGCGCGTCGCGTCACCGTCAACGGCACGGTGATCGATAAACCGAAAGAGAAAATGCTCGGCGGTGAGCAGGTGGCGATTAACGCCGAAATTGAAGAAGAACAACGCTGGGAACCGCAAAATATCGCGCTAAATATTGTGTATGAAGATAACGATATTCTGGTGATCAACAAGCCGCGCGATCTGGTCGTTCATCCAGGCGCCGGCAACCCGGACGGCACGGTGCTGAACGCGCTGCTTTATCACTATCCGGAGATTGCCAATGTGCCGCGCGCCGGTATCGTGCACCGTCTCGATAAAGATACCACCGGCTTGATGGTGGTGGCGAAAACCGTGCCGGCGCAGACCTATCTGGTCGAAATGCTGCAGCTGCGCGAAATTACCCGTGAATATGAAGCGGTAGCGATAGGCGCTATGACGGCGGGCGGTACGGTGGAAGAGCCGATTTCGCGCCACTCCACGAAGCGAACCCATATGGCCGTGCATCCAATGGGGAAACCTGCGGTCACGCACTACCGTATTATGGAGCACTTCCGCGCTCATACGCGTCTGCGTCTGCGTCTGGAAACGGGCCGCACGCACCAGATTCGCGTGCATATGTCGCATATCAACCATCCGCTGGTGGGCGATCCGCTGTATGGCGGCCGACCGCGTCCGCCGAAAGGGGCGTCTGACGAATTTATCGCGACGCTGCGCGGCTTCGACCGTCAGGCGCTGCACGCAACCATGTTGCGTCTCTACCATCCGATTACCGGAATCCAGATGGAGTGGCACGCGCCGCTGCCGCAGGACATGGTGGATTTGATCGACGCGCTGAAGGCCGATACGGATGCTTTCCGCGATCGGCTGGACTGGATGTGAGTCAGCTAATCGTACCGCAGTGGCCCGCGCCGGCTAACGTACGCGCTTGTTCAACTACCCGGACAGGCGGCGTCAGCCAGGCGGCGTGGTCGTCGCTGAACCTGGGCGGACATGTCGGCGACGATCCTGTCGCCGTAGCCGCCAATCGCCAGCGCCTGGTGGAACTGGCGCAGCTTCCCGGCATGCCGGACTGGCTGGAGCAGGTACATGGCACCGACGTGGTCAGACTCAGCGCGACTCAGCAGAATACGTTGCCTGCCGACGGCGCCATTACGCGCGAATCCGGCGTGGTATGCGCGGTCATGACAGCTGATTGTCTGCCCGTGCTGTTCTGTTCAGCCGACGGTACGGAGGTTGCGGCGGCGCACGCGGGATGGCGCGGCCTTTGCGCCGGGGTGCTGGAACAGACGCTGGCGCAATTCCATTGCGAACCCGGAGACGTTCATGCCTGGCTGGGTCCCGCCATCGGGCCTGAGGCGTTTGAAGTCGGCGGAGAAGTCCGCGCTGCCTTCATGGCGCAAAGTCCGCAAGCGGCAGAAGCGTTTCGCCCGGCGGGCGGCAAATACTACGCCGATATCTGGCTGCTGGCGCGTCAGCGTCTACTGGCGGCGGGCGTCCGTTCCGTTAGCGTCGAGCCGCGCTGCACCTTCAGCGAAAACGGTGATTTTTTCTCCTTCCGACGCGATGGCGTTACCGGCCGTATGGCAACTTTGATTTGGCTGATATAACCTTACGCCCCAAGACGATCCAGGCAGCGTATTTTTCGCTCACCGTGACAGATCATTAACCTTGAAAATTTGAGGGATGACCTCATTTTAATCTCCAGTAGCACCTTGACCTGTCATGGGAGGAATCATGCGTCTGGATCGTCTTACTAATAAATTCCAACTCGCCCTTGCTGATGCCCAGTCACTCGCGCTGGGACACGACAACCAATTTATCGAACCCGTGCATCTGATGAGCGCGCTGCTCAGTCAGGAAGGGGGATCGGTGCGTCCATTACTTGCCTCGGCGGGTATCGATGTGGCTGCGCTGCGCAGCGGCGTCGAGCAGGTGATAGACCGACTGCCGCAGGTGGAAGGCGCCGAAGGCGACGTACAGCCTTCGTCCGATCTGGTGCGCGCCCTCAATCTGTGCGACAAGCTGGCGCAAAAGCGCGGCGACAACTTTATATCATCTGAACTCTTTGTTCTGGCGGCCCTCGATTCACGCGGCTCGCTGGCGGATCTGTTGAAATTCGCTGGCGTGACCAATGAAAAACTTACCAAGGCCATCGAGCAAATGCGTGGAGGGGAAAACGTGAACGATCAGGGAGCTGAAGATCAGCGCCAGGCATTAAAAAAATATACCATCGATCTTACCGAGCGCGCCGAGCAGGGCAAACTCGATCCGGTCATTGGTCGTGATGAAGAGATCCGCCGCACTATCCAGGTATTGCAGCGCCGCACTAAAACCAACCCGGTACTGATCGGCGAGCCGGGCGTGGGTAAAACCGCCATCGTTGAAGGCCTGGCGCAGCGTATTATCAACGGCGAAGTGCCTGAAGGCTTGAAAGGACGTCGCGTGCTGGCGCTGGATATGGGCGCGCTGGTGGCGGGCGCGAAATATCGCGGCGAATTCGAAGAGCGTTTGAAAGGCGTGCTGAACGATCTGTCGAAGCAGGAAGGAAACGTTATCCTGTTTATCGATGAATTACACACCATGGTCGGCGCCGGTAAGGCGGATGGCGCAATGGATGCCGGCAATATGTTAAAGCCGGCGCTGGCTCGTGGCGAGCTGCACTGCGTGGGAGCAACCACCCTGGATGAGTATCGCCAGTATATTGAAAAAGATGCCGCGTTGGAGCGCCGTTTTCAGAAAGTGTTTGTAGCCGAGCCCAGTGTAGAAGATACCATCGCCATTCTGCGCGGATTGAAAGAGCGTTATGAGCTGCATCACCACGTTCAGATTACCGATCCGGCTATTGTCGCGGCCGCAACGTTGTCGCATCGCTATATCGCCGATCGTCAGCTGCCCGATAAGGCGATTGATTTGATCGATGAGGCAGCATCCAGCATTCGTTTGCAGATTGACTCTAAACCGGAACCCCTGGACCGGCTTGAGCGTCGTATCATTCAGCTTAAGCTGGAGCAGCAGGCGCTGAAGAAAGAGTCCGACGAAGCCAGCATTAAACGTCTGGAGATGCTGGAAAGCGAACTCGACCAGAAAGAGCGTGAATACGCCGAATTGGAAGAGGAGTGGAAAGCTGAAAAAGCGTCGCTTTCCGGCACGCAGAACATCAAAGCGGAACTGGAGCAAGCGCGTCTTTCTCTGGAGCAGGCGCGTCGTGTAGGCGACCTGGCGCAGATGTCCGAACTGCAATACGGCAAAATCCCGGCGCTGGAGAAACAGCTGGCTGCGGCCACGCAGTCGGACGGCAAAACCATGAAGCTGCTGCGCAACCGCGTGACGGATGTGGAAATTGCCGATGTGCTGGCGCGCTGGACCGGTATTCCGGTCGCCCGCATGATGGAAGGCGAGCGCGATAAGCTGTTGCGTATGGAGCAGGATCTGCATAACCGCGTGATTGGGCAGGACGAAGCGGTAGAAGCGGTATCGAATGCGATCCGCCGCAGCCGTGCCGGCCTTTCCGATCCGAATCGTCCGATTGGCTCTTTCCTGTTTCTGGGACCGACCGGCGTAGGTAAAACTGAACTCTGTAAATCTTTGGCTAACTTCCTGTTCGACAGCGACGATGCCATGGTGCGCATCGATATGTCCGAATTTATGGAAAAACATTCGGTTTCTCGTCTGGTGGGCGCGCCTCCAGGATACGTCGGCTATGAAGAGGGCGGTTATCTGACCGAGGCGGTGCGTCGTCGTCCTTATTCGGTCATTTTGCTGGATGAGGTTGAAAAAGCGCATCCTGACGTTTTCAACATTTTGCTGCAGGTGCTGGATGACGGACGCCTGACGGATGGACAAGGACGTACGGTCGATTTTCGCAATACAGTCGTGATCATGACGTCGAATCTGGGTTCCGACATGATCCAGGAGCGTTTCGGCGAGCTGGACTACGCCGACATGAAAGAGCTGGTGATGACCGTTGTCAGCCACCATTTCCGTCCTGAGTTCATAAACCGCATCGATGAAGTCGTGGTATTTCATCCGCTGGGAGAAAAACATATCGCGTCCATTGCGCAAATTCAGTTGCAGCGGCTTTATAAACGACTGGAAGAGCGAGGCTATGCCCTGCATATTTCGGAAGAGGCGCTTAAGGTCCTGGGCGAGAATGGTTACGATCCGGTGTATGGCGCGCGGCCTTTAAAACGCGCCATCCAGCAACAGATTGAAAATCCGCTGGCACAACAGATTTTATCCGGAGCGTTAGTTCCCGGGAAAATCATCGATATGGACGTGAAAGATGGCGTCATCGTGGCCCATCAGTAATGTCTTGAGTGGGTTCAACGGGCCTGCGGGCCCGTTTTC
>DENB01000028.1:20955-34378 GCA_002359495.1 Enterobacteriaceae bacterium UBA2655 | reverse complement strand
CGGGTGTATTGCATCACCATGTCCAACAGTGGCTGTTCAACTTCAGCCAGTACCAGCTCATACAGGTCATTAACATCCTGACCGTTCAGTTGAGCAAAATAGTTCTTCAGTGCCTGTTTAACCGAGTCACGCAGGGGCTTTTGAGTCACCTGATCCTGAGAGTTAACGGTAGAAACGGTCAGTACGTCAGAATTTACGCGTTGTTCGAACATAGTTCTGTCAGCTCTTTATTTCATTACGCAAGATTTTCGAAGTATGCCTCCAACGCCTCCAGCTGTTCGCTGGCATCCTCAATGGCGTTGAATGTGCGCCGAAACTGGTCATCAGGAGCACTTTCCTGCAAATACCAGGAAACATGTTTTCGGGCAATACGGTATCCCTTGCGCTGACCGTAAAAGTCATGCAGCTCCCGTATATGTCCAATCAGCATAAGCTTTACCTCAGCCAGAGGCTTTGGCGCCAGCAGCTCCCCTGTGTCCAGATAATGCTGGATTTCCCGGAAGATCCACGGTCTTCCCTGAGCAGCGCGACCTATCATCAGGGCGTCAGCCCCCGTATAGTCGAGCACTGCTCTGGCTTTGTGCGGGTCAGTAATGTCTCCGTTCGCGATAACCGGAATGGAAACGTTCTGCTTAACTGTCCGAATGCTGTCGTACTCAGCTTCTCCCTGAAACAAGCAGGCGCGGGTGCGTCCATGAATGGTCAGAGCCTGAATGCCACAGCGTTCAGCCAATTGGGCAATTTCTACGCAATTACGATTCTCTGTATCCCAGCCGGTGCGAATTTTCAGCGTAACCGGCACGTCTACGGCATTGACCACGGCGGTGAGAATGTTCTCAACCAACTGTGGATATTGCAGCAGCGCCGAGCCGGCCATCTTACGATTCACCTTTTTAGCCGGGCAGCCCATGTTGATATCGATAACCTGCGCGCCTGACGCCACATTAATGCGGGCGGCGGCAGCCATCTCATCAGGATCGCAACCGGCAATCTGCACGGCGCGAATTCCAGGCTCGTCACTATGAACCATACGCAAACGGGATTTGTCGCTTGCCCAGACTTCAGGATTCGACGACATCATCTCGGAGACGGTCATCCCGGCGCCGTTCTCGAAACAGAGCGTGCGAAACGGCCTATCTGTAACTCCGGCCATAGGCGCAGCTATTAATCGATTACGAAGCTGGTATTGTCCGATGCGCATGAAAAAGAAGTGACCCTATCTGTTCGCAAGGCGGCGTATATTACGCATTTTTTCACGAAGATGAAAGGCCAAACTTTGAACAATCAGCAGGTAAAAAGCAATGAAAGTTACTGCCTGAGAAAGAGAAATGATATTAAGTCATATATTTCAATTAATTATCACAATTCGCGTTGAAAATTTGGACAAGTTTTTTTCTTATACAACAGATTTTCATACGATATAAAAATCGTTACACGTTGCGATTAGCGATACATGTCACCGGGTTTAAGTTTTTGACGTACGGTTGTTTTGTTGTGGCAGCAACGTTTATTCGACAATCTGTCGGCCGTGCAAGGGTTGAACCGGACGGTTATTGCTCTGTTTGAGCGCCTTCTGAAAAATTGTCAGCTGCATGGCGGAAAGCGTCACGGGTTGTTTCATTATTAACCAACGTAACCCTTCGGTACAGGGAGGCGTAGTCAGCGAGCCGCTAAAGCGATAGTAGTGGCGTTTAGCAGGGAAAAGATCGGTTAAATCAATGCGCTGTCCAATGTTAACAACTTTATTCACCGTAGAGGGAATGGACGGCAGGATAGAATTTAACGCGATGTTCTCGGCCCCGATTACAAACATGACTGCAACGACAGCCAGTTCGCCCTGTCCATTAATATGAACAAAATGAGCTTCCAGTGGATATTGTTTACCCGCAATAAGATTTTCGCTTGGGGTATGAAAGTGATATTGCACCAGCTTAAAACGCTCGCCGTCCAGCAGAAAATCTTCATCATCATCGACAGTTATTTGGATGGTATGACCGTTATTAACCAGCGTTTCAGCCGCTGTGTGAAAGTTCAGATCTAATGCAGGGAGATTAGCGGAAACGGCGGAACGAATATCTATCGGCGACTGAAATTTTCCGCTATGGCAAACAACAAAATCGGGATTAAGTTCGGCCCAATGCGCCGGGCCTGCTTTGCCTTCATATGTCCAGTGCGGAGAGGTCTCCGCCTGAACCTGGCCTGACAGCGCCAACAGCAGGCCCGGAATAAGTAAGTTTTTTATCATCTGCTTTAATCCTTTAAAAAAAACTATGGAAGAGGCAGATGATAATTTTCGACGGTGAAAAACCTACTTTTATTTGCAAACACAAGGTCTTACGAGACGAGTCTCACTTTTTAATACCAGTAATGCGGCACCACTCCTCTTTTTCCGCGACGGGATCCAGCACAAAATTATCGGCGTAAGCTTCGCACACGCTGTCAGCCTGCGTCGCCAGCACGCCGGAAAGGCCCAGATGGCCGCCCGATTTCGGCAGGATGCCGATCATCGGCGCCAGCTCGCGCAGCGGACCCGCCAGGATATTGGCGACGACCACATCGGCGCTGAGATTATCCGGCTGCTGGTGGGGCAGCCAGAGCGTCAGCCGATCGGCAACGCCGTTACGTTCGGCGTTGTCGCGGCTCGCCTGGATCGCCTGCGGATCGATATCGATGCCGATGGCCTGCGCGGCGCCCAGTTTCAGGGCAGCGATCGCCAGGATCCCGGAGCCGCAGCCAAAATCGATCACCGTTTTACCCGCCAGATCGAGCCCGTCAAGCCAGGCGAGGCAGAGCGCGGTTGTCGGGTGGGTGCCGGTGCCGAAAGCGAGGCCGGGATCCAACATAACGTTAACCGCATCGGGATCCGGCACGTCGCGCCAGCTCGGGCAGATCCATAAGCGCTCGCCGAAGCGCATCGGATGGAAATTGTCCATCCACTCGCGTTCCCAGTCTTTATCTTCGATCTGCTCGATCTTATGGCGGAAGCTTGCGCCCAGCAGCGGATGCAGCGCCAGCGCCGCCACAACCTCCTCCATGTCGGTTTCGGCGTCGAACAGGCCGATCACATCGGTGTCGCCCCAAAGCAGGGTTTCGCCCGGCAGCGGCTCATAGACCGGCGTATCGTGCGTATCCTGAAAGGTGACGGAAACCGCGCCGACGTCCATCAGCGCGTCGCTGAGATCTTCAGCATGGCTGCCGGCGGCATTAAACTTGATTTGAATCCATGGCATAGCGTATCTCTTTATTTCAGTGTCGTGGTCGCGTCAGAAACAGCAGGCGCGCGGCCAAACAGGTTGCCCGCTAAAAAGGCCAGCAGGCTGAGTATTAATGAAGGCACGATGGGGTGAAATCCCCAGGGCTGCAGGTTCAGGCTGGCCAGCAGGGTATAGCTGGCCGCACCGCAAATCATGCCGCAGATCGCGCCGGCGGCGTTGGCTTTCTCCCAATAAAGCCCCAGCACCAGCGGCCAGAGGAATACCGCTTCAAGCCCGCCAAACGCCAGCAGGTTCAGCCAGATAATCATATCCGGCGGATTCCACGCCGCCAGCAGCAGCAGCGCACCGAGAATAAAGGTGATGCCGCCGGATAAGGCGCGCAGCAGCGCCTCATTCTCCATCTGATGCGGCGCGATGCGCAGATAGAGATCTTTGATCAGGGTAGCGGAGGATTGCAGCAGCTGCGCGTTAATCGTGGACATGATCGCCGCCATCGGCGCGGCGAGAAAAATCCCGGCGGCGATCGGCGGCAGGACGGTGATCATCAGGATCGGGATGACGCGATCCGGCACGCTAAGATCCGGCACCACCGTTCGTCCCAGCGCGCCTGCCAGATGCATTCCCAGCATCAGCAGCGCCACGACGATCGTGCCGATTACAATGCCCCGATGCACCGCTTTGCTGTCCTTATAGGAGATGCAGCGCACAGCGGTATGAGGCAAGCCGATAACGCCGAAGCAGACCAGCACGGCAAAGGAGCTTAAAAAGGTCGGCGTAATAATATCGCCCGGCCCCTGCGGCTCGGCCAGTTGCGGATCGATAGCGCGCAGCTTCGTCACTGCCGTTTCAAGGCCGCCTGCAGCATGGATCACGGCGAACAGCAGCAAAAAGGTGCCGATCAGCATAACCAGTCCCTGCATCGCGTCGTTCAGCACGCTGGCGCGAAAGCCGCCGAAAGCGGTATAGAGCGCAATGGTGCCGCCGAAGATCAGCAGGCCCGTATCGTAAGGAATGCCAGCGGCGGTCTCCAGCAGCCGCGCGCCACCGATAAATTGCACGGTCATGGCGCCGATAAAGGCCACCAGCAGGCTCAGACTGGCCAGCCAGATCAACAACGGGCTGCGGTAACGCGCATAGAGCATATCGTTCAGCGTCACCGCGTTATAACGGCGTGCCAGAATAGCGAATTTTTTCCCTAGCACCCCTAACGACAGCCAGACGGCCGGCACCTGGATCATCGACAGCAATACCCAGCCGAGACCATATTTATAAGCGGCGCCCGGACCGCCGATAAACGAGCTGGCGCTGATATAGGTGGTGGTCAGGGTCATCGCCAGTACGAAGCCGCCCATCGAGCGATTGCCGAGAAAATATTCGGTAAGGAAATGGCCCTGGCGCTGTTTGCGCACCGCAAACACCGAGAGGCCGGCAATCAACGCCAGATAGGCAAGAAAAGGAAGAATGATTTCAGCTTCCATGTTCATCCTCCAGAGACATATCGCGGAATAGCAGACGAACCATCAGCCAACATAAAAAAATAAACAACAGTGGGGCAAAAAGGCAGGAGAGTTCAAACCAGCGCGGCAGGCCGGTGACTCCGCTTTCGCTGCCGCCCAGCCAGGCGCTGGCTCCCCATAACGCCAGGTAGGCGAGGGTTAAAAAAACCGACCAGCGTGCTTCTTTATGCGCTTGTAAAAAACGTGCATCCATCATTCAGTCCTGAAAGCCGCAAGAAACTAAAAAGGCCGGATTAACCGGCCTTAAACTGACTCAACGGAGAATTACTTCTCAGAAATGCCCAGTTTTTTCTCCAGATAGTGGATGTTGGTGCCACCCTGCTGAAAATACCCGTCGGACATAATCTTCATCTGCAATTCGACGTTGGTTTTAATGCCGTCGATGATCAGCTCCGCCAGCGCGTTCTTCATTCGCGCAATCGCCACTTCACGGGTTTCGCCGTAGGTGATCAGTTTGCCGATCATGGAGTCGTAGTAGGGCGGCACGCTGTAGCCGGCATAAATATGTGATTCCCAGCGCACGCCGAATCCGCCTGGCGCATGGAAGCGGGTGATTTTGCCCGGGCTCGGCAGGAAGGTGTTGGGATCTTCCGCGTTAATACGGCATTCTACCGCATGGCCGCGGATCACTACCTCTTCCTGTTTGATCGACAGCGGCTGACCGGCGGCGATACGCAGCTGCTCTTTGATCAGATCTACGCCGGTGATCATCTCGGTAACCGGATGCTCAACCTGAATACGGGTGTTCATCTCAATGAAGTAGAACTCGCCGTTTTCGAACAGGAACTCGAAAGTGCCCGCGCCGCGATAGCCGATATCGACACAGGCTTTCGCGCAGCGATCGCCGATGAATTTACGCAACTCTGCGGTGATGCCCGGCGCTGGCGCTTCTTCCACTACTTTTTGGTGGCGACGCTGCATAGAGCAGTCGCGCTCGCCGAGATAGATGGCGTTGCCCTGACCGTCGGCCAGCACCTGAATCTCAATGTGGCGCGGATTTTCGAGAAACTTCTCCATGTAAACCATGTCGTTGTTAAAAGCCGCTTTGGCTTCCGCACGGGTCATGTTAATGGACTGTTCCAGATCTTTCTCGGCGCGCACGACGCGCATGCCGCGACCGCCGCCGCCGCCTGACGCCTTGACGATCACCGGATAGCCGATGCGCTTGGCGATGGCGCGGTTTTTATCCATATCGTCGGTCAGCGAACCGTCGGAACCGGGAACGGTAGGGACGCCGGCTTTTTTCATCGCCGTAATGGCGGAAACTTTGTCGCCCATCAGACGGATGGTGTCCGCTTTCGGACCGATAAAGATAAAGCCGGAGCGCTCAACCTGCTCGGCGAAATCGGCGTTCTCGGAGAGGAAGCCGTAACCGGGGTGAATGGCCACCGCGCCGGTGATTTCGGCGGCGGAGATCAGCGCCGGGATGTTCAGATAGCTTTTCACTGACTGCGCCGGGCCGATACAGACGGTTTCGTCCGCCAGCAGCACATGTTTCAGATCGCGATCCGCACTGGAGTGAACGGCGACGGTCTTAATGCCCAGTTCTTTACAGGCACGCAGAATGCGCAGCGCGATCTCCCCGCGGTTGGCAATAACAATTTTATCCAGCATGGTACGCCCCGTTATTCGATGACAACCAGCGGCTCGTCAAATTCTACCGGCTGGCCACTTTCCACCAAAATCGCTTTCACTACGCCTGATTTATCGGCTTCGATCTGGTTCATCATTTTCATCGCTTCCACGATGCACAGGGTGTCGCCGGCGTTAACTTTCTGGCCGACTTCCACAAAGGCTTTGGCATCCGGGCTCGGCGTGCGGTAGAAGGTGCCGACCATCGGAGAACGCACGATGTGACCGCTTACTTCCGGCGCGGCGGCTTCGATAACCGGCGCGCTGACCGGCGCAACCGCCGTTGCCAGAGCCGGTTGCGGCATAGCCGGCGCAGCGTACGCCTGCTGCATTACAGGATAACCGACATTGGCAGGTGCGCGGCTGATACGAACTGACTCTTCGCCCTCAGAAATTTCCAGCTCAGCAATGCCGGACTCTTCAACCAGTTCGATCAGTTTTTTAATTTTACGAATGTCCATGAGTGTGGTTCCGTACTCTGTTTAATTTGAATGTGACAGGCGTTTAACTGCCGTTTGTAAAGCCCATGAGTAACCGTCTGCACCAAGGCCACAGATGACGCCGGCGGAAACATCAGAAAGGTAGGAGTGATGGCGGAAAGGCTCGCGGGCATGCACGTTAGAGAGATGCACCTCGATAAAGGGAATACTGACCGCCAACAGGGCATCACGCAGTGCTACGCTGGTGTGCGTAAACGCGGCAGGATTGATAATAATGTAATCCACATTGCCTTTTGCCTCGTGAATGCGGTCGATAAGCTGATATTCCGCGTTGGATTGCAGGTGGCTCAGCTTCACGTTAAGCGAGTCCGCCTGGCGCGTCAGTTCGCTGACGATATCGTGCAATGTAGCATGACCATATTTTTCAGGCTCGCGGGTACCCAGTAAATTCAGGTTGGGTCCGTTCAAAAGCAGAATATGAAATTTATGCGCCATCTTGCGGCTATCTCCGGCAATCATTGAGGCATCGCGTAAAATACCTCGCCATTCTTCATTTGTCATCCTTAGCGATGAAAAAGAAGACCCGGCTTGCAATAAAGCCGGGCATTATATCTGTTTCGTAGCAATTCGCAGCAAAATAGTAGTTTTATCTGCGAAGTTGATCCTGGCGAGGTTGAAGGCTCAACTTTTTAACAAAACGGTCCGGGGAAAACAACCGGCAATCTCAGCGCGGCCACCATTTGCGAAACTTCTTGTAACGCCAGGCCAGCAGGATCAGCGCCAGCGCAGCGTAAATCAGCGGCTGGGGCGAAATTACTTTCACTGACCAGATATAGTGGATGGGCGCGAGGATCGCGACCAGATAGATGAAATTATGCAGTGTTTGCCAGCGGGAGCCGAGTTCGCGCTGGGCGCGCTGGAACGAGGTCAGCGCCAGCGCCAGCAGGATAAGCCAGCTGGTAATGCCTAACAGCAGGTAAGGACGGGAGATCAGCTCGCTGCCGAGCAGACGCAGGTTATCGACGCCCAGCTCCAGCAGGTAATAACTCAGCAGATGCAGGCTGGCCCAGGCGAAGCACCACAGGCCCAGCATACGCCGGGTGCTGATCAAAAGCGGCTGCTTGCCGTAGCGCGCCAGCGGCGTGACCACCAGCGTCGCCAACAGCAGCTTCAGCGCCATGCGACCCGTAAAGTGCTGAATATCTTTAGCCGGATCGGCGCTCAGCCAGCCCTGGTTCAGGGCGAAGAACAGCCAGACCAGTGGTAAAAACGCGGCCAGATGCAACAGCGCCTTCAGGCCGGTAATCTGCTTCATCGACAGGCGCACTTAATAATTCCTCCGTAAATCCAGTCCGCGATAGAGCGAAGCCACCTCTTCGCCGTAGCCGTTGAATAACAGCGTCGGCTGACGCTCGACTTTCAGCACGCCGCCAGGTCCGATAAAACGCTCGGTGGCCTGCGACCAGCGAGGATGATCCACATGAGGATTCACGTTGGCGTAAAAGCCATACTCGTTGTCGGCGATTTGGTTCCAGGTCGTCGGCGGCTGGTCGCGCGTCAGGGTGATTTTGACGATGGATTTGATCCCTTTAAAACCATATTTCCACGGCACCGTAAGGCGAATCGGCGCACCGTTCTGCGGCGGCAGCGCTTTGCCGTAAACGCCAGTGCTCAGCAGGGTGAGCGGATGCATCGCTTCATCGAGGCGTAAACCTTCAACATACGGGTAATCGAGGCCGCCACCGATAAAGCGGTCTTTCTGACCCGGCATCTGATCTGGCGCGTATAGCGTCTGGAAGGCGACAAAGCGCGCGTTGCTGGTGGGTTCCGCCGCTTTCAATAATTTTCCCAACTCAAAGCCGACCCAGGGGATCACCATCGACCAGGCTTCCACGCAGCGCATGCGATAAATGCGCTGCTCCATCGCGAAACGTTTGAAAATATCATCCATGTTCAGCGTCATGGGTTTCGCCACTTCGCCGTCAATGGTGAGCTGCCAGTTGTCTGTTTTCAACGTGCCGGCATTGGCCGCAGGATCGGCCTTATCCAGCCCGAATTCATAAAAGTTGTTGTAGCCGGATACTTTCTCCGCCGGCGTCAGCGGCAGATCGGCCTGATATTGCGCGGGCTTGCTGAAGTCGAGCGGCCTGCCTGCGGGCGCGGGCGGACGATCGTTGCCTTTAAACCAGTCGAGCATATCGGCCTGCGCGACACGCGGCAGGCTGAGGGCGGCGGCACTCAATCCCAGGGTTTTTAAGACCTGACGTCGTTGCATGGTAAACACGCTTTCAGGGGTGACATCGGCTTCGGTCAGACGATTAACAGGCTTCATAGACTTTCTCCAAAAACATTATCTGCATTTAGCATGATCAAAAGCGGAGACCCTGACGAATTATTTAGCGAAAATGTGAAATTTCCTGGCACCCGCGGTGCGATGAGAATAGGCCGAAAAGCGAAATAGCGAGTGAAAAGATAAGGCTTTGCAGCGTTATACTGCTGCAGCATAGCGCGCAGGCAACTACCGCTGCCGCAAACCACGATTTGTGGTATTTTGCTCAGGCTTATGCCAGACGCACTGGCAAGACAATTCGTCGCTAAGACTTTTGTCAAAGGGGCCTCAACTGCGGTGAAACAGGCACAGGGATGCGATTAACCACAAAATTTTCTGCATTTATTACATTTATAAGCGTGCTGGCAATGTTGTTAATGCTGGTCGGCTGCGCTTTTAGCTTTTATTGGCTGAATAATCAGCGAGTCGAACACCGGGTACAAACTTTTGCTACGGAAGTGGACAAGGCGTTGTTAAACCATTCGCCAGAAAATCTGGCTTCCTGGATTTCGCGCGTGATGCCCGTGATGAACGCTGAGCAGGTTGAAATTCACAGCGGAACGCACAGGCTGTTAAAGCTTTCACGTCACGAAAATCCGATGCTGGAAGATGAGCCTAACCGCTTTGTTCAATTTGACGTGCCGCTGATACAGCAGACGGGAATGCATGTCCGTGTTGTGCTGCTCGACACCGCGAAAACCTGGTTTCGCTCGCTGACCGGCACTTACACCCTGGTCGCCATGTTTGCCGTGGTGTTCGTCATGAGCATCCTGCTGGCAATGACGCACCGCTGGCTCATTCGTCAGTGGAAAGGAATGGAACGTCTGGAGACGCGCGCGCAGCAAATTATTGCGGGCGAGCGCAGCGCAATCCCGCAGAGAGGGGAAGATGAATGGCCGCCTAAAGCAAGCCGCGCCATCGATATGCTGCTCGCTGATCTGAATGAAGCGGGCGAGCAGCGGCTGCGTATTGATACGCTTATCCGTGCCTTCGCCGCGCAGGATGCGCGAACCGGACTGAATAACCGGCTGTTCTTTGATAACCAACTGGCAACGCTGCTGGAAGATCTGGAAGATGTGGGCACGCACGGCGTGGTCATGATGGTGCGACTGCCCGATCTGGAGATACTCAAAGGCACGCTGGAGTCGGCGCTGGTCGACGAATATCTGTTTGACCTGGTCAATATGATGTCGACCTTTATTTTACGTTACCCCGGCGCGCTGCTGGCGCGCTATTTCAGCAGCGACTTTGCCGTACTCCTGCCGCATCGCTCTTTGAAAGAGGCTGGAGGCATCGCGGAGCAGCTTATCAAAGCCGTTGATTCTCTGCCGCCGATGCGCATGGTGGATCGCGACGATTTGATCCATATCGGCATCAGCGCCTGGCGCAGCGGTCAGACGGTGCAGCAGGTTATAGAGAATGCAGAGCTGGCGACGCGCCGAGCCGCGTTGTTAGGCGGAAATAACTGGGTGATTGGCGAAGGGAATCCAGTCGATATGGGGCGCGGCAGCGTAAAATGGCGCACCCTGCTGGAAAATACTTTGAGCCGCGGCGGGCCGCGACTCTATCAAAAGCCGGCGGTGATGCTGTATGGAAGCGTACACCACCGGGAATTGCAGACTCGCATCTTCGACGGCGATAAAGAGGTGCTAGCGGCGGAATATATGCCGCTGGTGTTGCAGTTAGGCATGTCCGGCGGCTGGGATCGTCAGCTGGTCACGCGCATCGTCGCGCTTTCCGAAGTCTGGCCGGAGGAAACGCTGGGCGTGCCGATCTCTATCGAATCGCTGTTGCAGCGTCCTTTCCTGCGCTGGTTGAAAAATATCTTGCTGCAATGCACGAAAGCGCAAAGAACCCGTTTTTTATTTGAACTTGCTGAGGCGGATGTTTGTCAACACATCAATCGATTAGCGCCGGTTCTGCAGATGCTGAACAGATTCGGCTGCCGCATCGCGGTCAATCAGGCTGGGCTGACGGTGGTCAGCAGCGCTTACATTAAACAGTTTCCGCTGGAGTTAATTAAGCTGGATCCCGGTCTGGTGCGTAACATTGAACGGCGTAAGGAAAATCAGCTCTTTGTTCAAAGCCTGCTTGAAGTCTGCAAGCCCACCGCGACGAAAGTGTTTGCGACCGGCGTGCGCACACATGAAGAGTGGCATATGTTGACGAGCCTGGGCGTGACCGGCGGGCAGGGCGATCTTTTCGCCGTTTCGCAGCCGGTCAACAGCAATGTGAAAAAGTACTTACAACGCTATCCCGTTTAGTGGATTGCAATCGATTCGAGGCATTTAGCCCGATCTTTTTCGCTTATTGGTCGACATGGCGGAGCGGAGTGCGGTCAGAAATGTTAGATTTTATGTCCGGCGCTGATGAGCGCAATAAAATGAAAAGCGGATTAAAGGGCGGTTTTCTCGCGCCCGGTTACGCCCTTATGACGATTCTTATGCCTTAAACGCAATTTTGCGCATTTTTTCACCGAAGCAGAACGTTTTTGCGCCTTGTGGCAGCTTCGCGTGGTTGGTAAAGTAAGCGGATTTTATTTTCCGCCCCCAGCTTGCAGGATTATCCTTTAGTATGTTTAAAAAATTTCGCGGCATGTTTTCCAATGACTTGTCCATTGACCTGGGTACTGCGAATACCCTGATTTATGTAAAAGGACAAGGCATCGTGCTGAACGAGCCTTCCGTTGTGGCTATTCGTCAGGATCGCGCCGGCTCCCCAAAGAGCGTAGCGGCTGTTGGTCATGAAGCCAAGCAGATGCTTGGCCGTACCCCTGGCAATATCGCTGCTATCCGTCCGATGAAGGACGGGGTGATCGCAGACTTTTTCGTCACCGAAAAAATGCTCCAGCACTTTATCAAACAGGTGCACAGCAATAGTTTCATGCGTCCCAGCCCGCGTGTGCTGGTATGCGTGCCGGTAGGTGCAACGCAGGTTGAACGCCGCGCCATCCGCGAATCCGCACAGGGTGCGGGTGCGCGTGAAGTTTTCCTGATTGAAGAGCCGATGGCGGCCGCGATCGGCGCAGGCCTGCCGGTTTCTGAAGCCACCGGCTCGATGGTGGTCGATATCGGCGGCGGCACCACGGAAGTCGCGGTGATCTCGCTGAACGGCGTGGTCTACTCCTCGTCGGTGCGTATCGGCGGCGACCGTTTCGATGAAGCTATCATTAACTATGTTCGTCGTAACTACGGTTCACTGATCGGCGAAGCGACGGCGGAACGCATCAAGCATGAGATCGGTTCGGCCTATCCGGGCGACGAAGTGCGCGAAATCGAAGTGCGCGGTCGTAATCTGGCTGAAGGGGTGCCGCGCGGCTTTACGCTGAACTCCAACGAGATCCTTGAAGCGTTGCAGGAGCCGTTAACGGGCATCGTCAGCGCCGTGATGGTCGCGCTGGAGCAGTGTCCGCCGGAGCTAGCGTCCGATATCTCCGAGCGCGGCATGGTATTGACCGGCGGCGGCGCGCTGCTGCGCAATCTGGATCGCCTGCTGATGGAAGAGACCGGCATTCCGGTAGTAGTGGCGGAAGATCCGTTAACCTGCGTGGCGCGCGGTGGCGGTAAAGCGTTGGAAATGATCGACATGCATGGCGGCGATTTGTTCAGCGAAGAATAATTGCCTCAATCAGCTGTGACCGCTGTCAGTATACGCAAGGATATAGCGTGAAAACCGGCGCGCGCGCGACGGTATGATACGTCCAGCTCAAGGGAGTGTCTGGCTCAGTCCGCACTCCCTTACCTGTTGTCGAGGAACACGCAGAATTTATGAAGCCGATATTTAGCAGGGGGCCTTCCCTGCAATTGCGCCTTTTTCTGGCAGTAATCGTGGCGATCGCCATCATCATCGCCGATAGTCGCGTCGGGTCCTTTACCCAAATACGTAACTATCTGGACACTTCGGTGAGTCCGTTTTACTTCTTGGCCAACGGGCCAAGACAGATTCTTGACAGCGTTTCAGAAACGCTGGCTTCGCGCCAGCAGCTGGAGCTGGAAAACAAAGCGTTACGCCGCGAACTTTTTCTGAAAAACAGCGACTTGCTGATGCTGGGGCAGTATAAGCAGGAAAACGCGCGTCTGCGCGAGCTGCTCGGCTCGCCGCTGCGTCAGGATGAGCACAAGATGGTGACGCAGGTCATCTCTACCGGCACCGATCCCTACACCGATCAAGTGGTGATCGATAAAGGCAGCGTCAACGGCGTTTACGAAGGCCAGCCGGTTATCAGCGACAAAGGCGTAGTGGGCCAGGTGATCGCGGTAGGCAAGGTTTCCAGCCGCGTGCTGCTGATTT
>DENB01000028.1:274-20653 GCA_002359495.1 Enterobacteriaceae bacterium UBA2655 | reverse complement strand
CCGCGGGTGCTGCCGCCTGCCGGCGAAATGGGTCCGCCGGCGCCGTCGATGATGCAGCCAGGCGCGCAGATGGGTCCGCCTGCGCCTGCCGCCGACGGCAACAGCGCGCAGGGCGCTCCGGCGAACGCGCGTGGAGGCCAGCCTTGAGCAGTTATCGCAGCCAGGGCCGTTGGGTTATCTGGCTGTCCTTTCTTGTCGCCCTCGTCTTGCAGATTATGCCCTGGCCGGAACAGCTGTATATGTTTCGGCCATCCTGGCTTCTGTTGATTCTTATCTATTGGGTTCTGGCGCTGCCGCATCGTGTAAACGTCGGCACCGGCTTTTTGCTGGGCGCGTTGATGGATCTGATTGCCGGATCTACGCTGGGCGTTCGCGCGCTGGCGCTGAGCATCATCGCCTATCTGGTCGCTTTTAAATTTCAGCTTTTCCGCAACTTAGCGTTGTGGCAGCAGGCATTAATGGTTATGGTGCTGTCGCTGGCGATGGATGTGATTGTTTTCTGGGCGGAATTTTTAGTGATCAACGTCTCTTTCCGGCCGGAAATTTTCTGGAGCAGCGTTATCGACGGCGTCCTCTGGCCTTGGCTATTCTTATTGATGAGAAAAATCCGTCGTCAGTTCGCTGTTCAGTAAGGAATTTTATGGTAACCCTCTATCTGGCCTCTGGTTCGCCGCGTCGGCGTGAACTGCTGACGCAGCTTGGGCTGCAGTTTGAACGCGTAACGACCGATGTGGAAGAACGTCGTCAGCCTGGCGAAGCCGCCGAGGCCTATGTCCGGCGGCTGGCAGGCGAGAAAGCGCGGGCGGGCGTGGCGGCCGCGCCAAACGATCTGCCGGTGTTAGGTGCCGATACTATCGTAGTACTCAACGGCGAAGTGCTGGAGAAGCCGCGCGATGAAGCGCATGCCGCGGAAATGCTGGCGAAGCTTTCCGGTCAGACGCATCAGGTAATGACCGCCGTGGCGCTGGCCGATCGCCAGCGCCTGCTTGATTGCCTGGTAATCACCGAGGTAACGTTTCGCACCTTAACGGCGGCCGACATCGCTGACTATATCGCGAGCGGCGAACCTATGGATAAAGCGGGCGCATACGGCATCCAGGGCGCAGGCGGCAACTTTGTCCGCAAAATTAATGGAAGCTACCACGCGGTTGTCGGGTTGCCTTTGGTTGAGACAGGCGAGCTGCTCAGCCATTTTCAGTCACTGCGTGCCGTGAGGGGAGAATATGACGGCTGAATTACTGGTAAATGTCACGCCTTCCGAAACGCGAGTCGCCTATATCGACGGCGGCATCCTGCAGGAAATTCATATCGAGCGCGAAGCCCGACGCGGCATCGTCGGCAATATCTATAAAGGACGCGTAAGCCGGGTGCTTCCCGGCATGCAGGCCGCTTTCGTCGACATCGGGCTGGATAAAGCCGCGTTTCTGCACGCTTCCGACATCATGCCGCATACCGAATGCGTGGCGGGCGAAGAGAAAAAGAATTTTGTCGTGCGCGATATCGCCGAACTGGTGCGTCAGGGCCAGGATCTGATGGTGCAGGTGGTGAAAGATCCGCTGGGCACCAAAGGCGCGCGCCTGACCACCGATATCACGCTGCCGTCCCGCTATCTGGTGTTTATGCCTGGCGCATCGCACGTCGGCGTTTCTCAGCGTATCGAAAGCGAAAGCGAACGCGAGCGTCTGAAGGCGGTCGTGGCCGCTTACTGCGACGATCTCGGCGGCTTTATTATTCGCACCGCGGCGGAAGGGATAGGTTCGGAAGAGCTGGCGCAGGACGCCGCTTTCCTTAAGCGGCTCTGGACCAAAGTCAGCGAACGTAAAAAACGTAACCAGACGCGCTGCCTGCTATACGGCGAGCTGGCGCTGGCGCAGCGCGTGCTGCGCGATTTCGCCGGCGCGGCGCTGGATCGCATTCGCGTCGATTCGCGTCTGACGTTCGACCTGCTGCTGGAGTTTACCGGCGAATATATCCCCGATATGGCCAGCAAGCTGGAACACTACGGCGGCAAGCAGCCGATCTTCGATCTCTATGACGTGGAAAATGAGATTCAACGCTCGCTGGATCGCAAAGTCGAGCTGAAGTCGGGCGGCTATCTGATCATCGATCAGACGGAAGCGATGACCACCATCGACATCAATACCGGCGCCTTTGTCGGCCATCGTAATCTCGACGAAACCATTTTCAACACCAATATCGAAGCGACGCAGGCGATCGCGCGTCAGCTGCGTCTGCGCAACCTGGGCGGCATTATCATCATCGACTTTATCGATATGAGCAACGACGAGCATCGCCGCCGCGTGCTGCATTCGCTGGAAAACGCGCTGAGTAAAGATCGGGTGAAAACCGGCATCAGCGGCTTCTCCTCGCTGGGACTGGTGGAGATGACGCGCAAGCGTACGCGCGAAAGCATTGAGCATGTGCTTTGCGAAGATTGCCCGGTCTGCAAAGGTCGCGGCACGCTAAAAACCGTGGAGACGGTTTGCTATGAAATCATGCGCGAAATCGTGCGCGTGCATCATGCCTACGATTCCGACCGTTTTCTGGTCTACGTCTCGCCTGCTGTCGGGGAAGCGCTGAAAACCGATGAGTCGCACGCGCTGGCGGAAGTGGAGATTTTCGTCGGCAAGCAGGTAAAAGTTCAGGTTGAACCGCTCTATACCCAGGAGCAGTTCGACGTCGTCATGATGTAGCACATTGACGAAAATGAGTCCGTTTTAGGGTTTTGTTACCGAAGCGGGCTAAAAATAGAGCATTGTTTGCGTTAAAATGCGAAATCATGCCCATTGTTCTTGTCCAGCGATAGTAATGGCGTGAAGAACCCATCCGTCACTTAGCGGAAGACAAGGAGAGGTGTGTGAGGCGGCTGCCCGGGATTTTGTTACTGCTACTGGCCACGGTCATTGTGATTGTGGCGTTGCTGGTCAGCGGGCTGCGCCTTGTTATGCCGCATCTCAACAGCTATCGCAGCGAAATATTGCAGGCAACGTCTGACGCCAGCGGCGTACCGGTCGAGGCTGGCGCGCTGCAGGGCAAATGGGAGAATTTCGGCCCGACGCTGCAAATCCGTGATTTGCGTCTCGACTTTAAGCACGACGGCAAACTCACCATCGGTCGGGTGAATGTCGCGCTGGATGTCTGGCAGTCGCTGCTGCACTGGCGCTGGCAGTTCCGCGACCTCACCTTCTGGCAGCTGCGGCTGGAAACCAACCGGCCGCTGATCAATAGCGACAGGCAAAAAAACAGCCTCAAGCCCGCGCAAATCAACGAAATCTTTTTACATCAGTTCGATCACTTCAACCTGCGCGATAGCAGCATTCGTTTTCTGACGCCTTCCGGCCAGCATGCCGAACTGGCGATCCCTGAACTGACCTGGCTTAATGAGAAAAACCGCCATCGGGCGGAGGGGCAGGTGAGTCTCTCCAGTTTTACCGGCCAGCATGGCGTGGTGCAGGTGCGCCTCGATCTGAAAGACAGCGATGGCCTGCTCAGCGACGGGCGCATCTGGATGCAGGCGGACAATGTGGATGCGAGGCCATGGCTGGGACGCTGGATGCGCGCCAACACCAATCTCGACAGCGCTCGCGTCACTCTTGCCGCCTGGGTCAGTCTGCGCGAGGGCGAGCTTTACGCTGGCGATCTGCTGCTGCGCAAGGGGGGAGCGCGCTGGCATGGCGATAATGAAATGCATCAGCTCGATATCGACGGGCTGACGGCGCACCTTTCGCGTTTCCAGAACGGCTGGGTGATTAACGTGCCGCAGACGCGCCTCGTTACCGACGGCACGCCCTGGCCCGCCGGACATTTCTCGCTGCTGTGGCGCCCGGAGGATAAGCAGCTGCTGGGCGCGAATCAGCAGGCGGAAATCCGCGTGCGCGCGACGCGGCTGGACCTGCAGCGTATCGAGCCGCTGGTGCCGCTGGTGGCTCCCCTGTCACCCACGCTGATTGAGAACTGGCGTGCGCTGCGGCCGCAGGGCGAGGTAGACGCGCTGGCGCTGGACATCCCGCTGCAGCAGCCGGAAAACAGCCGCATGCAAATAAAATGGCATGACCTGAGCTGGCGACAGTGGAAGGTGTTGCCCGGCATCAGCAATCTGAACGGCGAGGCGAGCGGCAGTTTCGTCAACGGGCAGGTGAAGGTCGGGATGGGGCGCGCCAACATGCCTTACGGCGAAGTGTTTCAGGCGCCGCTGGAGATCCATCAGGCGCACGGCACGCTGAGCTGGCTGCGCGACGCCAACGGCCTGACGCTGGATGCGCGCGATCTTGACGTGCAGGCGCGCTCGCTTTGGGCGCGCGGCGACTTCCGCTATCAGCAGAACATTGGCAAAGCGCCGCGGCTGGATATTCTGGCGGGCATACGGGTGACGAACGCGGGTGATGCGTGGCGCTATTTCCCGCAGCAGCTGATGGGGCATAACCTGACGCGTTATCTCAGCAATGCGATAAAAGGCGGGCAGGTGGAAAACGCCACGCTGCTGTTCGCCGGTAATCCCGCGCTTTTCCCTTTTCAACACAACGACGGCATGTTTGAAGTCTGGGTGCCGCTGCGTAAAGCCGCCTACGCTTTTCAGCCCGGCTGGCCGGCGCTGGAAAATCTCGATATCGATCTCGATTTCGTTAACGACGGTTTGTGGATGCACGCCGCCGAAACCAGGCTGGGCGACGTTTCAGCGAAGAACGTCAGCGCGGCGATCCCCGATTATCTGAAAGAGAAGCTGATTATTGATGGCGACATCAGCGGAGAAGGTCCGCAGATCGCCCGCTATTTCCAGCAAACGCCGTTGAAAGGCTCGCTTGGCGCCGCGTTGCAGCAACTGCAAATCAAGGGCGAAACGCGCGGGCATCTCAAGCTGGACATTCCTCTCGACGGGAAACAGGTCCACGCCAGCGGCGATGTCGTGATGAACAACAATGAGCTTCGTATCGCGCCGCTCGACACTACGCTGAAGAACCTGACCGGCCGCTTCCGCTATGACAACGGCAATCTGGAGAGCGATGAGATGCAGGCGAACTGGTTCGGTCAGCCGGTCGACGTCAGCTTCACTACTCAGGAAAACCGGGATGATTTCGGCGTCAAGGTTAAGCTGCTCGGCGACTGGCAGCCAGACAAAATCACCCAGCTGCCTGCCGCCGTCGCGCGTCAGCTTGCAGGGCATATGTCATGGCAAAGCGACGTAAATATCACCTTGCCGCATCAGGGCGGCGCGCGTTATGAGGTAGCGTTAACCGGCAATGCGAAGAATGTAAGCAGTTACTTACCAACTCCGCTCAACAAAAGCGCCGGCGAAGCGATGCCGATAGCGGTAAACGCGACCGGCAACCTGCAAAGTTTCGATCTCAGCGGCAGCATCGATAACCGGCACCGCTTTAACAGCCGCTGGCAGCTTACGCCGCAGCTGCACGTCGATCGCGGCATCTGGCTGAACGAGGCGAAAAGCACGCCGCCGCTGCCGGATAAGGCGAGCATGGTGCTCAACCTGCCGGCGCTGGACGGCGAAGCCTGGCTCGGTCTGCTTATGGCAGGGCAAAACGCATCAGATCAGCGGGTGCAGGCGGCGGGAGCCGGCATCGGCAATATCACCTTACGCACCCCGGCGCTGACGCTGGGCGGACAGCAATGGCACGATCTGAACGCCACGCTGAACCAGGGGCCGACGGGAAATATGCAGGTTGACGTACAGGGCCGCGAAATTCGCGGCAGCCTGAGAACCGCGAAACACAGCGCCTGGCAGGTCGCGCTCGATTATCTCTATTACAATCCGCAATGGGATACGGACGCGCAGGGTGGTTCGCCGCTGCCCAGCGACGCCGGCCAGATCGATTTTCAGCGCTGGCCTGCGCTGCAGCTTAACTGCGATGAGTGCTGGCTGCGGGGACAGAAATTCGGCCATATACGCGCCAGCCTGCAGCCGCAAGGCGACACCCTGGACCTGACGGACGGCCTGATCGACACCGGCAAAGCTAAGCTGACGGTGAACGGCGAATGGAGCAACCGTCCCGACGACCCGCGCACCTCGCTGAAAGGTAAGCTGAGCGGCAAAAACATCAACGACGCCGTCAACTGGTTCGGCGTCAACACCCCGCTGCGCGACGCGCCTTTTGCCATCAATTACGATCTGCACTGGCGCTCTGCGCCCTGGCAGCCTTCGGAAGAGACGCTGAGCGGGGTGCTGAGAACCCACTTCGGCAAAGGCGAAATCGCCGATGTGAACACCGGCCACGCCGGCCAGCTGCTGCGGCTGCTCAGTTTTGATGCGCTGCTGCGCAAGCTGCGCTTCGATTTTAATGATACCTTTAGCGAAGGCTTTTATTTCGATTCCATCAACGGCACCGCGTGGATTGAAAATGGCGTGATGCGCACCGATAACCTGCTGGTGGATGGTCTGGAAGCGGACATCGCCATGCAGGGCAAAGTCGATCTGGCGAAGCGACAGATCAACATGGAAGCGGTGGTCGCGCCGGAGATTTCCGCCTCAGTGGGCGTCGCCACCGCGTTTGTCGTCAATCCGGTCGTGGGCGCGGCGGTCTTCGCCGCCAGCAAGGTACTTGGCCCGCTCTGGAACAAAATTTCCCTGCTGCGTTATCACATCAGCGGGCCGCTGGATAAACCGGAAATCAGCGAGGTACTGCGCGAACCGCGAAGCAACGGCAAGAAGTGAATTTGACGCCGTCCGGGAATTGCCGCAGGCTATCACTATCCGAGCACATAATGAGTGAGAAACGATGACTCTGAATCTGGTAAGTGAGCAGTTGCTAACTGCTAACAACATTAATCAGCAGGACCTTTATACCCTGTTAGGGCAGCTTTCAGAACGTCGTCTGGATTATGCCGACCTCTATTTCCAGTCCAGCTTCCATGAATCCTGGGTGCTGGAAGATAAAATTATCAAAGACGGCTCGTACCATATCGATCAGGGCGTCGGCGTGCGCGCCGTCAGCGGCGAAAAAACCGGTTTCGCCTATGCCGATCAGATCAGCCTTAATGCGCTGCGCCAGAGCGCCGGAGCGGCGCGCAGCATTGTGCGCGAGCAGGGCGACGGCAAGGCGCGTACGCTGTCGGCGGTGATGAACCGCGAGCTTTACGCCGCGGTGGATCCGCTGAACAGCCTGACGCGGGAAGATAAAATCGCGCTGCTGCAACGCGTCGACAAGGTCGCGCGCGCGGCGGACAGCCGGGTGCAGGAAGTCAACGCCAGCCTGAGCGGCGTGTACGAGCAGGTGTTAGTGGCGGCGACCGACGGTACGCTGGCCGCCGACATTCGCCCGCTGGTACGTCTTTCTATCAGCGTGCAGGTCGAAGAGAACGGCAAGCGTGAACGCGGCTCCAGCGGCGGCGGCGCGCGTATCGGCTACGAATTCTTCCTTGCCGACGAGAGCGGCGACGTCCGCGCGGACGTCTGGGCGCGCGAAGCGGTGCGCATGGCGCTGGTGAATCTCTCCGCCGTGGCGGCGCCGGCCGGCACTATTCCGGTGGTGCTGGGCGCGGGCTGGCCGGGCGTGCTGCTGCACGAAGCGGTAGGCCACGGTCTGGAAGGCGATTTCAACCGTCGCGGCACTTCGGTCTTTAGCGGCCAGATGGGCCAGCTGGTGGCGTCCGAACTCTGCACCGTGGTGGACGACGGCACCCTGGAGGGGCTGCGCGGCTCGCTGGCGGTGGATGACGAAGGCGTGCCCGGCCAGCATAACGTGCTGATCGAAAACGGCATTCTGAAGGGCTACATGCAGGATAAGCTCAACGCGCGTCTGATGGGCATGAAGCCGACCGGCAACGGCCGTCGTGAATCCTATGCGCATCTGCCGATGCCGCGCATGACCAACACCTATATGTTGGCAGGAAAATCGACGCCGCAGGAGATTATCGAAAGCGTCGAATTTGGTCTTTATGCGCCTAACTTCGGCGGCGGCCAGGTGGACATCACCTCAGGTAAATTCGTCTTCTCAACCTCGGAAGCATACCTGATCGAAAAAGGCAAAGTGACCAGGCCGGTGAAGGGCGCCACCCTGATCGGCTCCGGCATTGAGGCGATGCAGCAAATTTCTATGGTCGGCAACGATCTGGCGCTGGATAAGGGCGTCGGCGTCTGCGGCAAAGAGGGACAGAGCGTGCCGGTCGGCGTCGGTCAGCCTACTCTGAAGCTGGATAAGCTCACCGTCGGTGGCACCGCCTGATCGCAGTGAAGACAGCCCGCTGCCCGGCGGGTTGTTATTTTTTACGGTGCTGCTGATACTGCTGCGCCACCTTCTTGAAGTAATCCGTCAGGTAATCGATGCAGACCTGTACCTTCAGCGGCAGCTTATCTTTCTCGGTATAGAGCGCATAAACCGGGCGCGGCTCCGACTGATATTGCGGAAACAGAATATCGATCTCGCCGGCGTTGATCTCCTCAATCACCCACATCAGCGGAACGTAGGCGATGCCGGTGCCGGCTTTCAACCAGCGAATCAGCGTCAGCGAGTCGTTGGTCACGAAGCGCCCCTGCGGCGCCAGGCGCGTCACCAGCCCTTCCGGCGCGCTCAGCTCGAAGGTGTTGTCGGGGCGCACGCTATATTCCAGCCAGGAAAAGTTATCGATATCGCCCGGCTTTTCCGGCGCGCCGTGCTGCGCCAGATAGCTTTTCGCCGCGCACACCACCATCGGCATGGCGCCGAGGCGACGAGAAAAGAGGCTGGAATCCTGCAGCGTGCCGACGCGGATCACCAGGTCGAGACCGTTGGCGATCAGGTCCGGCGCCGGAATGCCGGTCACCAGATTGACGCTAAGTCCGGGGTACTCACGCAGCATGTCGGTGGTCATATCGGCGAGCACGTTTTGCGCCATGGTCGACGAGCTGCCGATGCGCAGCGTCCCGATCGGCGTATTGTTAAACGCATAGAGCTGCTCATGCACCTGCATCGCCTCCGCCAGCATGCGACGACAGCCCTGATAATAGATTCTGCCCGCTTCCGTCAGGCCGATACTGCGCGTACTGCGATTCAGCAGCTTAACCTGAAGTTCATCTTCCAGTTTCGCCACGATTTGGCTGATGGAAGAGACGCTGAGATGAAGCTGGCGCGCCGCGGCGGTAAATGAACCTAATTCAACCACTTTGGCGAAAATGGACATGCCTTTGAGTCGTTCCATTATTTACTCTGACTAAAAAGTGATTTAGTTCACATTTTGTAGAAAACGTATAGTCAAGCGCGTTACTATGTGCGTGCCGGGTTAACATGCGGTTAATTAAGCGTGTCTGACGCTCTGTGCTGACGTTCCGTCCCAGAGCCGAAGTCAGCCTGATGATACGCTATTATCTATTCAGCAGTGGTTCGGATGTTGCCGTCAGTTTCCTGTCATCCCACCATTATTTACCTGTCGCGAATCGCTCGCGGTTGGAAAGGCTATGGATAAATCCGGCATGGTCGAACTAAGGATTCCTGATGAGTGTGCTTCCGGTTTTTGTCGTATTTGGGCTCTCGTTCCCACCTATCTTCATTGAATTAATTGTTTCGCTGGCGCTGTTCTGGCTGGTGAAGCGCGTGCTGACGCCCAGCGGGCTTTACGATCTTGTCTGGCATCCCGCACTTTTTAACACAGCGCTCTATTGCTGTGTGTTTTACCTTGTATCCCGTTTATTCATCTGAGGTTTAAGTGAAAACGCTAATAAGAAAAATCGCGCGTTACGCGATTACCATCCTGTTAGTCATCATCGCCGTTGTGATCATCTTCCGCGCATGGGTGTTTTATACCGAATCTCCCTGGACGCGCGACGCCAAGTTCGCCGCCGACGTGGTCGCCATCTCGCCTGACGTCACCGGTCTGATTACCGACGTGCCGGTTTATGACAACCAGCTAGTAAAAAAAGGCGATACGCTGTTTATCGTCGATCGCCCGCGCTATCAGAAAGCGCTTGATGAGGCGCAGGCCGACGTCGAATATTATCAGGCGCTGGTCAGCGAGAAACGTCGCGAGGCCGGACGTCGCAACCAGCTTGGCACCGTCACGATGTCCCGCGAGGCGATCGACCAAGCGAATAACGATCTGCAGACCAGCGAGCACCAGCTGGCGAAAGCGATCGCTACGCGCGATCTGGCGGAACTCGATCTGGAGCGCACCACCATCAAGGCGCCGTCCGATGGCTGGGTCACCAACCTGAACGTCTATAAAGGCGAGTTTATTACTCGCGGTTCCGTGGCCGTCGCGCTGGTGCAGCAGCACTCATTCTACGTGCTCGCCTATATGGAGGAAACCAAGCTGAACGGCGTCAGCCGCGGCCATCGCGTAGAAATTACGCCGCTCGGCAGCAACATCGTGCTGCACGGCACCGTCGACAGCATCGCGGCGGGCGTCACCAACAGCAGCAGCTCGGTAGACAGCAAAGGCATGGCGACCGTGGATTCCAACCTGGAGTGGGTGCGTCTGGCGCAGCGCGTGCCGGTACGCATTCGGCTGGACGAGCAGCCGGGCAACCGCTTCCCGGCGGGCACTACTGCAACCGTGGTCGTCACCGGAACCCAGGATCGTCAGCAAACGGAAATCTCTCCCATCATGAAAGCATTCAACCGCCTGCGTGAGTTCGGTTAAGCAGGGGGCGATATGATCGAGTTTCTGCGTTTCCCGATTAAGCTGACCTTCGCGCTGGTCGCCGCGCTGATGATCGGCTTCCACTTTAATCTGGAAACCCCGCGCTGGGCAGTCATGACCGCCGGCATCGTGGCGGGCGGCACCGCCTTCGCTGCCGGCGGCGATCCTTACTCGGGCGCGCTGCGCCATCGCGGGATCTTGCGAATTATCGGCACCTTTCTCGGCTGTATCGCCGCGCTTACCATCATGATCGCCACCATTCGCGCGCCGGTGGTGATGCTGCTGCTCTGCTGTATTTGGGCCGGACTCTGCGTCTGGCTCTCCTCGCTGATCAAGGTTGAAAACTCCTACGCCCTCGGCCTTGCGGGCTACACCGCGCTGATCATCGTCGTCACGGCCGACGCCAACGGCTCGCTGACGCTGGCGCCGCAGTTCGCCGTTGAACGCTGCAGCGAAATCGTGCTCGGCATCCTGTGCGCGATACTTGCCGACATGATCTTCTCGCCGCGTTCGATTAAAAAGGTAATCGATCAGGAGGTGGAGTCGCTGCTGGTGGCGCAATACAAACTGCTGCAACTCTGCGTGGCGCATGGCGACAAGGAAGAGGTCGATAAAGCCTGGAGCGCGCTGGTGCGCCGCACCACGGCGTTAAACACCATGCGCAACCAGCTGATGATGGAGTCGTCGCGCTGGCAGAACGTCAGCCGCCGCATCACCATGCTGAATACCCTCTCTCTGACGCTGATCACCCAGGCGACGGAGACCTTCCTGATTCAGAATACGCGCGGCGACTACATTCCGCCGCAGTATCGCCTGCTGGTGGAAAAAGAGGCGGAGAGCGTCGCCGAGGTGCATAAGCGCATGAAAATCATGCGTCGCGTCATTACCGTCAACAGCAGTAAAACCACGCCTTTAACGCTGGCGAGCTGGGTCGGTGCGGCGACGGAATATCTGCTGCTGATGAAAGGCATCAAAACCAACAGCAAAATCACCGCCATTGAAGAGAATATTCTACGGCGCGAAGTCATTATCCAGGCGCGCTCGGCGGAAACGCACCATGCCATGATTAACGGCGTGCGCACTTTCGCCGCGACCGCGCTCGGCTCGCTGTTCTGGCTCTACTCAGGCTGGACCTCCGGCAGCGGCTGCATGGTGATGCTGGCGGTGATTACCGCGCTGGCGATGCGTATGCCGAATCCGCTGATGATGGCAAAAGACTTTCTTTACGGCATGACGGTCGCCGTGCCGCTCGGCGCGCTCTACTTTATGTATATCATGCCGGCGACGCAGCAGAGCGCGCTGTTGCTCTGCATCGCTATCGGCCTGCTGGGCTTTATCGGCGGAATATTCATTCAACGTCGCCAGATCGGCACCCTGGGCGCGCTGATCGGCACGATCAACGTGTTGGTGCTCGATAATCCGATGCAGTTTGAAATCAATGTCTTCCTCGATAACGCGCTGGGACAGGTGATCGGCTGTTTCGTGGCGCTGCTGGTGATCCTGCTGATCCGCGATAAATCGAAAGCGCGCACCGGCCGTAAGCTGCTGAACCGCTTTATGTACGCCGCCGTCTCGGCGATGACTACCAATCAGGCGCGCCGCCGCGAAAACCATCTCCCGGCGCTCTATCAGCAGCTATTTTTGCTGCTTAACCTGTTTCCCGGCGACATTGATAAATATCGCCTGGCGCTGACGCTGATTATTGGACATCAGCGCCTGCGCAACGCGGAGATTCCGCTTAACGCCGATCTCTCCGCTTACCACCGTCAGCTGCGCTATACCGCCGACCGGGTGATCTCGGCTGGCAGCGAAGATAAACGTCGCTACTATTTCCGGCGTCTGCTGAATGAGTTTGCGGTTTATCAGGAAAAATTACAGCATTACTCGGCGCCCACCAGCGTCACCGAGCCGGTAAAACGGCTGGCGGATATGCTGGATAAGTATCAGAACGCGCTGTTAAAAATCTGAACCTCGCCGCTGCTTTCGCAGCGGTTTTTTTATCCCGTCGCCGATCCCACTGCGTCACAAAACCTGTCGGTATTGCCATCTATACTTTTCTCAACAGGAAGGCAAATCTACAGGAGAACGCCGATGTCTCATTCTCTGCATGAAAACGAACTTTTTCAGACCGGTTATCTGGTTAACGGCGCGTGGCATAGCGCAACCGCGACCTTCGAGGTGTTGAATCCCGCCACGGGCGAGGTGCTGGCGAAGGTCGCGAAAGCGGGCAAAGCGGAAACCGAGCAGGCGATTGACGCCGCGCAGCGCGCCTTTCCCGCCTGGCGCGCGCAGACCGCGAAAGCGCGCGGCGAAATCCTTTATCGCTGGTATCAGCTGATGATTGAGAATAAACAGTGGCTGGGCCAGCTGATGACGGCGGAGCAGGGCAAGCCGTTGAAAGAGGCCGAAGGCGAAGTGGAGTATGCGGCCAGCTTTATTCAGTGGTTCGCCGAACAGGCGAAGCGCGCCAATGGCGAAATTATCCCGCCGGCGAAAAAAGGCGCGCGCATTTTCGCCACGCGCGAACCGATCGGCGTGGTTGCGGCCATCACGCCGTGGAACTTTCCGATGGCGATGCTGACCCGCAAGCTCGGCCCGGCGCTGGCGGCGGGATGCACCGGCATCATCAAGCCCGCCAATAACACTCCGCTGTGCGCCTTCGCGCTGCTGGCGCTGGCGAAAAAGGCGGGCGTGCCGGACGGCGTGCTGAATGCCGTCGCGGGCGATACGCATGCCATCAGCGACGCCATCATGGCGAGCAAAGCGGTGCGTAAAATCTCCTTCACCGGCTCGACCAAAGTTGGCAAGCTGCTGGTGCGCAACGCCGCAGAAACGATGAAAAAAGTCTCTATGGAGCTGGGCGGCAACGCGCCTTATATCGTATTCGACGATGCCGACATTGACGCCGCCGTACAGGGGGCGATCGCCAACAAGTTCCGCAACGCCGGGCAGGTGTGCGTGAGCGTCAACCGTTTCTATATCCATAACGCCGTTTACGATCGCTTCGTCAACCAGCTGACGGAAGAGGTAAAAAAACTCAAGGTCGGCAACGGTATGGAAGAGGGGGTGATCGTCGGGCCGCTGATCGAGGCGGCGGCGGTGGATAAAGTAGAAGAGCACGTCAAAGACGCGCTGGCGCAGGGCGGCAGGCTGCTGACCGGCGGCGAGCGCCATGCGCTGGGCGGCAACTTTTGGCAGCCCACGGTTATCGCGGATGCGCATGAGGGAATGAAGCTGGCGCAGGAAGAGACCTTCGGTCCGGTAGCGGCCTGCTTCCGCTTTGATGACGAAGAGGAGGTCATCCGCCGCGCCAACGATACCGAATTCGGTCTGGCAGCCTACTTTTATACCCAGAATTTACAGCGCGTATTTCGCGTCTCTGCGGCGCTGGAAAGCGGCATGATCGGCATCAACGAATGCGCGGTCTCGACTGAACTGGCTCCCTTCGGCGGTGTGAAAGAGTCGGGGCTGGGGCGAGAAGGCTCGGTGCTGGGGCTGGAGGAGTATCTTGAAGTGAAAGCGTTGCATCTGGGCGGGCTTGATTAACAGGAGCCGGCGCATAAACGATCGGCGTCAGGAGGGCGATTTGCCGCCTGACGCAGGGACAGGAGGGCCGACAGCATGCGAACAGAACGTTTTGATTTTAATGAAATCGTCGATCAGTCCCATTTTTACCGTCAGTTCAGCGAGCGGTTCGCGTTATTCGACTGGGCGATCAACGATCTGGATGGGTTGTGGGAGGTGGTTACAGGCAGCGCGTTGTCTTTGCCGCTGGCTATTGAGTTCGTCAATCTGGGCAAAGGGCAGAGTCGGCGCTATGGTGCCTTGATACTGCTGTTTGAGGAAGCGGAAGAGGAGCTGGAAGGCCAGCTCCGCTTTAATGTGCAGTAGCGAACTTCACGGCTAAAAAAGGCCCCGGCGAGCGGGGCCGAAGGGTTCGTCAGGCAGCTGACGAGGAATTACTTATAAAGCTGAGCCGTCATGTGATAGTTATCGCCGGTACGCGCCTCGATAATTTTATAGGCGCTGGCGCCCTGCTCGTCAGCTTTCTGTGACAGCTGAGCGCGGTAATCCATTGGCGCACCGGCCGTACCGCTGATGGTGACTGTTCCCGCAGGCTGCAGATTTTGCGCGCTCTCGTTGGTAACCAGCTGGGCGGCTGAAGCGCCGAACGCCATAACAGAGAGCAGGCTGACTGTTGCGATGGTTGCTTTGATTTTCATAATTCGTCTCCTCATTACAATCAACAACCTGCGGTTTAGTGCGGAAAAGCGGGTCGTCGATTCAATTTCCGGGCGGCGGGTAAGATGCGTCCGGGTCGGTTGATTATTTATAGAGTTCGGCGGTCACGTGATAGGCGTCGTCGAAATGGCTTTCGATGATGCGATAGTGACCGGCGCCCTGCGCATCCGCTTTGGCAGATAGCGCCTGCCGAATGTTGGTCTGGTCGCCATCATTACCGCTTACGCTGATGGTCTGATTCATCGATTGCAGGTTGCCGTGCTGCGCCTCTTCATTGCTGACCAGGCTGGCGGCGCTGGCGCCGAAAGAAATAACGGAAGCCAGACTGAGTGCGGCGATAGCAAATTTGGTTTTCATCATTCACTCTTCTGAAAATGTTGTGATGGCAGCCGGGCGGGCTGCCTGAGTCCGAATACGGTCGAAAACTTATTTATAAATCGCGGCGGTAGCGTGGTAGTTGCCGTTGTTATAAGCCTCAATGACGCGCCAGGCTTTAGCGCCTTGCTGATCGGCCTTATCGTTCAGCTGCTGTCGGATATCCATTGGCGCGCCAGCCACGCCGCTGACGCTGATGGTGCCTGCCGGCTGTAAATTCTGCGCCTGCTGGGCGGTAACGGATTCTGCGGCAAAAGCGCCAAATGACAGTGCTGAAAGAACGCTAAGGGTTGCTATGGCAGTTTTAACTTTCATGAATTTTTCCTCGTCTACTGTTTTTCTCTTATTGTTCGCTGTGATTTGCATCACGAAAAGAAGTATAGATCTAATAACGTGCGAAATTAATAATTCGCTAATAATATTTTGTTGTTATGCTTCGTGCTGAAACCATTTTTTAATAACTTAGAGTTATAAAAAACGCTTATACCTTACCACTACTCTGTTATTTTCCTGTAAAAACAGTTACATAAATCTCATTATCTTTTTGTGCGAAAATCTTCAGGCGATAACGCTGGAATGGGGTTTGGTATCGGTGAATGAGGCTGCTTGCTAAATGTATATCAGTGCAAAATGCTGTTCAGGCAGCTATTGGTCAGAAGAACCGACCATTATAAAGCAGCGAAGCTATGGCGGGTATTAGAGCTAATATATTGAAAATAAAAGATAAATGATAAATTCGACAAAGGTGAAAAACAGAAGAGGAGGTTACCGGCAGGTTATCCGCCGGTAATAAAAACGGGATTTATAGCTCTTGTTCGAATAACATCAAAATGGCGTCGTACAGCTGCTTCACGGTAAAAGCGCGGGCAGGCGTGATGAAAATCGTATCGTCGCCAGCGATAGTGCCGAGGATCCCTTCCGCTTTCCCCAACGAGTCGAGCAGACGCGCAATAAGCTGCGCCGCGCCCGGGCTGGTGTGAATCACAACCAGAGCCTCGTTGTAATCGACATCCAGCACTAAATTTTTCAGCGGGCTGGAAGTGGTAGGAACGCCCAGTTCGGCTGGCAGACAGTAAACCATTTCCATTTTGGCGTTGCGCGTGCGCACCGCGCCAAATTTAGTCAGCATACGAGAAACCTTTGACTGGTTGATATTCTCGAAGCCTTCCTCCTGAAGCGCCTGAACGATCTCGCCCTGGGAACTGAATTTTTCTTCTTTTAATAAAGCTTTAAACGCCTTGATCAGATCGTCTTGTTTAGATGGGTTACGCATAGGCTACCAATAATAAGGGAAAATTGACCAAAACCCGCCGCGGCAGATAAATTATTATGCATTTAAATGAATTTTTATGCAATCTGTTCCGGGAGGATCAGGGTATGGCGGCAGGCGGGCAGGGATTCTAGCAAACTTTTTCACCCAGGCCAAAAACCACGCGCGCGGCGCGCGGCAAAGGTTGCAGACTTGTTATATTATTGGAAGGGTAAAAGATAAAATAAGTTCATCGCCGATACAGCGTTTGCATGCCGTTACGTCAACGATCATTCGGGATTTCAGGTTTTATTGCGGGGCACGCACTGAAACAGTGCGGCAGTACGCAAATTGAATAGAGAGTGCTCGTCATCTCCGGAGAAGTTGATTAAGGTCGTAACCTCATGGATTCCCGGCATTTCTCTGTCCACCCTGATAAGGAGTATAGGATGAAAGTTGCAGTCCTCGGCGCCGCTGGCGGCATCGGTCAGGCGCTTGCGCTTCTGCTAAAAACCCAACTGCCTGCGGGTTCAGAACTCTCCCTTTACGATATCGCGCCGGTTACGCCGGGCGTGGCTGTGGATCTCAGCCATATTCCCACTGCGGTAAAAATTGACGGCTTTAGCGGTGAAGACGCTACCCCGGCGCTACAGGGCGCCGATGTGGTGCTGATCTCCGCCGGCGTCGCGCGTAAACCTGGTATGGACCGTTCCGACCTGTTCAATGTCAACGCCGGCATTGTGCGCAACCTGCTGCAACAGGTGGCGGCGACGGCGCCGCACGCGTTGATCGGCGTCATCACCAACCCGGTGAACACCACGGTGCCGATTGCGGCGGAAGTGCTGAAAAAAGCGGGCGTCTACGATAAGAACCGCCTTTTCGGCGTCACGACGCTGGATTTGATTCGCGCCAGCACCTTTGTCGCCGAACTGAAAGGCAAATCTCCGGAAGAGATTAACGTACCGGTAGTGGGCGGTCACTCCGGGGTGACTATTCTACCGCTGCTGTCGCAGGTCGAGGGCGTCAGCTTTAGCAAACAGGAAGTTATCGATCTGACCAAACGTATTCAAAATGCCGGTACCGAAGTGGTGGAAGCCAAGGCGGGCGGCGGCTCCGCCACGCTTTCGATGGGCCAGGCGGCGGCGCGTTTCGGTCTCTCTCTGGTGCGCGCGTTACAGGGCGAAAGCAACGTTGTGGAGTGCGCCTATGTCGAAGGCGACGGGGAACATGCCCGTTTCTTCTCGCAGCCGCTGCTGTTAGGTAAAGACGGCATCGCCGAGCGCAGGCCGATCGGCGAGCTGAGCGCGTTTGAACAGCAGGCGCTGGACGGCATGCTGGAGACGCTGAAAAAAGATATCGCGCAGGGCGAAGAGTTTATGAAGGCATAGCGGCGTTAACCATCACGTACTTTGACAAAAGCCCGGCGACGCGCCGGGCTTTTTGCTGGCGCTTACAGTCCGCCCGAACGGAAAGTTCTGCCTTTCGGCGTGCCGTTGGTGGCAGACGCTTTGTTGCCGAGCGTTTCCATCCGCACCTGGAAAGGCGGGAACGGCATCTCGATGCCGTGCTCCGCAAATCCTCTCAGGATCAGCTGATGCAGCTCGTGGCGCAGCGGCATGCGATGGCCCATTTCCGCCGCGTGGATACGCAGTTCAAACAGCTGAATGCCCTGCTGCAGATCCACCAAAAACACCTCCGGCGCCGGCGTCTCCAGCACGTAGCTGCAGCGGGCGGCGGCCTGCTTCAGCACGTTGGTGACTTCCTCGCTGTTGACGTCCGCCGGCGCCGGAATCGTCAGCACCACGCGCGTGACCGAATCGGACAGCGACCAGTTAACAAACTGCTCGGTAATAAAGGCTTTGTTGGGAACGATAATCTCTTTGCGATCCCAGTCGGTAATGGTGGTGGCGCGCGTATTGATGCGCGTGATGCTGCCGGTCAGGTCGCGAATGGTGACCGTATCGCCGATGCGGATCGGCTTTTCAAAAAGAATAATCAGGCCGGAAATAAAGTTGGCGAAAATCTCCTGCAAACCAAAACCCAGCCCTACGCCGAGCGCGGCAACCAGCCATTGCAGTTTCGACCATTCGATGCCGATCAGCGAGAAACCCAGCAAACCGCCGATCAGCATCAGCAGATATTTGGTCAGCGTGGTAATGGCGTAGCCGGTGCCCGGCGTCAGGCTGAGGTGCTGCAACAGCGCCAGCTCCAGCAGCGCGGGCATGTTGCGCACCAGCTGCGTGGTGATAATCAGCACCAGAATGGCGATCAGCACCGAGCCAAGGGTGATCGGCTGAATGCTCTCTACCCCCTGCACCGTGGTGCTGGCGTCCCATAAGCGAATGTTCTCCAGGAAGCCGAAGGCGGAATGAATTTCCGACCAGAGGGCGATCACAGAAACCAACGCGATCAGGGTGAGAATAGAGCGCACCAGGCGCAGCGACTGGGCGCTGATGGCGTCAAGATCGATAATCGGCTCATCAATGTCGACGCCATCGCCGTTTTGCGTCGTCGGCTCTTTTTCCTCTTCGCTGCGGGCGCGGTTCGCCAGCATCTCGGCGCGCCGCTGTCGGGCGCGATCGAAAGCGATGCGGCGACGTTGAATCAGCATCCAACGCCGGATGATATGGTAAATCACCAGCAGCAGGAACCAGATCGCCATCGAGGTTTCCAGACGCGCCAGCAGCGCCTGCGCCGTCGCCAGATAACCGATGCAGGAGGCGAAAGCGGCCACCAGCGGAATAGCGATCATCAGGTTCCACAAAATGCGGTTCACGACGTTGTCGCCGTTACCCTCTTTGTCCAGGTAAAGCGGGATGCCGGCGCGTTTCAGGCTAACGGTGACGATGCTCAGCGCGCCGCAAATCATAATG
Source organism: Enterobacteriaceae bacterium UBA2655 (assembly GCA_002359495.1). GTDB lineage: Bacteria > Pseudomonadota > Gammaproteobacteria > Enterobacterales > Enterobacteriaceae > Pantoea > Pantoea superficialis. The sequence goes on along the minus strand of DENB01000028.1, from coordinate 1,351 downwards.
AAACAGAGGCGGCCGAGGGTGGCGGAGAACTGACGATCCTCCTGATTCGCAAAGGCGATCAGCAGCATGATCAGCGGCACGATCAGACCGATGGTCAACGAGTAATAACGCATGGCGCGCGCCACGCGCGTTTGCGGCCAGCGGAAATGAACAATAAACAGGCCGTGCGGCCGGGCGAAAGCGGCGCTGATCATAAAGGCCCACAGCAGGGGCAGGGTGGCGGTGATGCCGTCGCCAATCGCCACGGCGATCGGGTAGGGCCAGGCGTGTTGCAGTCCATAGCCGAGCGCGGCCCAGAGCACCGGCAGCGGCAGCGCCACCAGAATCGACCAGAAGACGGTGCGCAGCGTCAGATGGAAACGGTCCTGAGTCACCTTGCCGACTTTGCTGGCGGCGCGATCGAGGAAAGCGCGATAGTGACGGCGGGAGCTGATGCTGAAACCGACCAGCAGCAGCGCGCCCAGAATCGGCAGCACCGTCTCTTTGCCGGTGAATATCATCGCCAGCGCTTTTCCCAACTGGCCGAGGGTATCGAGCGACAGCAGGCGAGAAAGATCGCGCACGACATCCAGCGGAAAGCTCAGGTTTACCGGGCTGACGTCGGCGGTCCAGAACAGATAGCGGTGCGTCGCCTCTTTTACCTCGGTCAGAGCATCCTGCAGCTGGGTATTCGCCACCTTCAGCTTGGTGATCTCCAGAATCAGGGTATCGCTGCCGGAGATCAGCGAATTCAGCAGCTCGCGCTGGGTTTTCAGCTGCGCGTCGAGAATGCGGCTTTGTTCGCTGCTGAGCGGCTGACCATCGGGCTGCTTCTGCTTGCGCAGATCGCCCTGGCGTTCCAGCAGGTCCTCATAATTCAGCCGCTGCACACGCAGCTGGCCCATATCATTATCAATCTGCTGCGATTTCGGCATTTCAGGCAGACGCGCCACTTGGGCGCGCAGCGCTTCGCCTAACAAATTCGAGGCGCCGAGCCATTGCGACTGTTCGCGCAGCGTGGTCAACGCCTGACGCACCTGTAAGGTTTGGTCGGTAGCCAGACGCTGCTGCGAAGCCACCAGATCCATGCGCTGCGCC
>DENB01000028.1:0-177 GCA_002359495.1 Enterobacteriaceae bacterium UBA2655 | reverse complement strand
TTGCGCAGCGCCTGAAGATAATTGTCGAGCTGCGCCGCCTTACGCTGATGGATCTCTGCGCGCATGCGCGCCAGCTCCTGACGGTTATTCGCGGAAAGCTGCGCCAGCTCAAGCTCGTCGACGCGCGCCTTGTTGGCGGCGCTTTCCGCCTGGCGGGCCGCCATCTGCGCCAGCGCC
>DENB01000047.1 GCA_002359495.1 Enterobacteriaceae bacterium UBA2655 | reverse complement strand
ATCGGAAAACCGATACTGGAAAAACTATAACACGGTGGTCAGTTTTAGTTGACCACTACAGTCCTGACCGGTGCATAACGTTTTACCTACTCTAAGAATTTTCTTTTCCGGCCTGGATAGCGTGGACTCTCCCGCCACAACCTGAGCTGTCACCTTATAAATAAGCAATGCGAGTATTAACTCCTTATCTGGATTAATCAGCATCGTCTTTCCTGCCCGGCCGGGATAGCTTCCCATCAGTAGGCTGGTATTGCATAAAACATGCAGAATAAAAAGAATATTATTTTTACAAAGACAGGACTCAGTAAGCGGCTTATCTGCATCCCGCCTGACAGCAAGCGGGACGCGTTATCGCAGGGAGGCTTACGGCTTATCAGCGATCAGCGCAGGCAGCAATTTTTATATTTTTTACCGCTGCCGCAGGGGCAGGGATCGTTGCGGCCCGGTTTCGCCTCGGCAATCACCGGCTGTTGCGGCGTCGGCACCGCCTCCGGCTGCGCAATCCAGTAGTCATGCAGTGCCAGCGCGGCAGGGCGGATCGCCTCAATGCTCTGTTCCATCTCCTCAGGGGAGAGCGCTTCCAGCCGCGCAAAGTTCTCCTCTTTGCCGTGCAGGGCGATGGCGTCCAGCGCTGGCTGCAAAGTTTCAGGCAGGGATGACCAGTCCGTCAGCGCCACGCCGCGCATATAGCCGAAGCACCACTCTTCCACCACGGTGAACTCCTGACCTTCCATCTCGCGCACGCCAAACAGCGGATCGAACTGCTCGGGAAACTCCGCCAGACGGTCGGCGATATCGTTCATATGCTGGAAGCAGAGATCCATAAAGCGATTCATCTCGCGCTCGTTGCTCCACTTCGGAATGCGGTTTTTACCGCCCCAAAGCGCCACCAGCCATTCGCTCGGTTCCACCATCGTCGGGCCGGAGAGCACGGCGGTCAGCAGACCATCCAGTTCGGCGACATCGACGATCGAATCGTCGTTGCCATGTTTCTCCAGCATATCTTCGAGCCATTCCAGCTCTTTTTCGGTCAGCGGGCCTTCTTTCATATCTTGCCTCCCGGGCATCAGGTTGTTAAAACCGCAGCAGTGTAACGCGTTATCGCGCGACGGCGACAAGAATGATGAGGAACACTCTCAGAAAATTCGCAGCGCACGCGTTGAACCACCGGCCCGTTAAGATTGTCTTTACACTGGATGCCGGGTAAAAAGAACATTATTTCAAACGGGAAACTCTATGCGCAGCACTAAGGTTGTACTCTTTTCAGCAGGATTGCTTATGGGGGCGTTTAGCCTGCTTCCTCAGGTACAGGCGGAAGAAACGCAAAATGGCGTGCCGCAGCCGCCGCAGATCGAGCAGCCTGCTACCCAGCCGGACGCTCAGCCGCAAACGCCTGCCGATGCGACATCGCCGTCAGCGCAATCCGACGCGCCGCCGAACTACGAGCTTGATACCGTGGTTATCGATTATAAAGAGCATAAGATCGGCGATACGGTTCCGGCTGAGTACCTCACCAAGACCTATACCATCACCGAATGGAAGAAGCGCAATCTGCCTGCGCCGGTTGAGAACAGCCACTGGACCTATGTCAGCGGCAACTATCTGCTGATCACCAACGACACCGGCAAAATCCTCAAGGCGGAATCGGGCGACATTTTCTTTCGTCACTGATCGCGGACCGCACAGAAAAAGGCCGCCGGGCAGAAACTGCCCGGCGGTCTGATTGTTTTAAGCGGCATCAGGGTGAAACGCCGCCTGAATCTTTAGGGTCAGAAATGCCAGGTTGCCGAGACGTTTCCCGCTACCGCGCTGTAGCCTGAACGGAACAGGTCGCTGCTGACGTTGGCGCCCATCTCAATGTTGTCGGTAAAGTGATAGCGGACACCGGCCTTCACGCCTAATGCATCGCGTCCCGTTACCTTGTTTTTGCTGTTGAAGCCTGCATTGCGGTAGTTAGCGAAACTTGCGTTCTGCTTAAACTCTGTATCAAGTAACTCACGATCCCAGCTCAACTGCATTTGCGCCGACAGCGCGGTGTCTGACGTCAGCGGTTTATGCCAGTCGGTCGTGACGCCGATGCTGGCGCGCAAGGAATCAAAACGTTCCGCCTTCAGGTTTAAGCGACTCGCTTTGCCGCCTTTCTCCGTTATCTCTGGCCGGTGTAGCAAGGTATAATTCAGCGAGGCGACAGGCCCGACGCTCAGATTCTCACTCAGGGCATACTGATAACCTGCGCCGCCCGTTAACGCGCCGCTCCAGCCTGTCCAGTCGGCATCATGTTTAGCCCGATAATCGCCCACGTAAACATTGCGGGTCAGGTTGCCGTCCTCAATGCCCAGGCGGCCATGGCCGAAGAAATAAGATCCCTGCTGCAAATCCGCCGCATAGTGCGCCTGAATGCCCGCCTCGAAAGCGGTGGTTTTACCTTTGCCGTTCTCCGGCGCTTTTACCGAGGTCGACTGGCGGCTGGCAGCGCCGTGCAGGCCCAGCTCCAGGTTGCCGTCAGCCAGGTTCTGCTTCTGCACGCCGAATACCACGCCGTAACTGCTGCCTTTATAGCCGATATGATTACCCTGACGCTGCTGCCAGTAGCCGCCGCCGAAGGGAATGGCGAAGCTCTGCCAATCTCCCTGCGCCAGCGCGTCAGCGGCGGCAGAAGAGAGTGGCGCGTTGAGGATATCGATGATCTGACGCTCGCGGTTCAGCGAACTGCTGATTATCGCGCTGTAAGCGGCTGGCGTAAGCTGCGGCAACGCTGCGCGAATGCCGCTGCCATCGGCGGAGGAAAAATCAAGGTTGCGGTAGAGCGGCTGAATGTCAGCGCGCGCGTTGGCAACGATGCGGTCCAGCGCCTGGCCTGCCTGACGCGCATTATCATCCTGCGCATATTGGCTGTAGGCATCGGCAGCGCGCGCCATGCTGAGCTGCCAGCCAGCGTTTTGCTGCGATGTGATTTGCAGCGAGAGCGTAGGAGAGTTAAACAGCGAGGTGACTTCGCTGAACGAACCGCTGGACTGGCTGGCTTTTAGCATGGCCTGCGAATCGAGCCGCCAGTTGTTGGCATACCAGTCCTTTACGGGAGCAAAGGTTAATTTGCCGTCATAGCTGGCCTGACCGTCCACGACGAAGGTATCGTGCTGGCCTTTGCCATCAAACTCCAGCAGGAGTTGGCCGCTGTTGCCTTGCTGATAGTCGCCTTTAATGGTGATTTTCCCCAGCGAATTTCCTGGCGACAACAGGCCATTATTTATAAATGTCCCTCCCGTATTCAAAAGATAGTCGCTGTTGCCGGACAGCTTTGCGCCGGGCGCAATCAGCATGCTGTAGATTTCATGTTCGCCGTTTAAAGCGGTACCTCCGCCGATGGCGCTGACGGCCAGGTTGTTGATGCCTTTTATATTGCCATTGTAGGCCAGATTGAAGTTGGCATCGGCCTGCTCTGTGGCTCGCCCTTGTGCATCAGCAAGCTGACCGAAAGAGAGTTCGGTCAGACGCAGCTCGCCGTATTCATCGCGCTGATGGTAATCGGAGAAAATATCGCCGGAGAGGGTCGCGCCTTTTAAAATATTAATTTCATTTACCAGCGCAGTTTGGGAGAGGTAAATGGCCGCGCCGTTGCCCGCGACACGTCCGCTGATATCGACCTTATCAGCCAGCGCGCCTTCCAGTTCAGGCAATAGCACTGTCTCGAAGTCGGAGGGATCATAATAAATCCAGGAGCCGCGATAGCCGCTTTCATTACCCAATAAATTATTACCAAAATCAAAACTCAACGCGACGCCATTCATGCCCAGAGCTTGCACATCTCCGCGCTGAATCAAATTATGCTCTTTGCCATAGGTGAACATAATGCCGCGACCATTAACGCCATCGGCGTAAATTCGGGTGTTTTTATCGACCTCGATCAGATTGTTTTCACCGTCAACGCGAATCCCTGCGCCGCCATCGCCCTGGGTTAACAGATCCGCCTGCTGCGTGATCTGGTTATTGCTGCCATAAACGTGCAGGCCGACTCCCAGCGGCGCGGTGTTATATTTCCCCGCGATGTAGCCGTCGCCCTCGTCATTACGTAAAAAATAGCCATGTTTATTGATAAGTGTTTTTCCATCGCCATACACCGAATAACCAAAAAAATTACGCCGATCGATGTCATAACCCATATCTTGCAGCACAGCCAATTCCGCTTCCATAAATGACGTGTAGTTACGATAGTCTTGATGGCTCATCAGGCTATGCGTCAGCTCAAGATGGCTCATGTAATTATCATCAACATAACCCGTCGGACCTGTTATTCCGACCGGAACGCCGGGCATTGCGCCCGCTAACACCTCATTAATATTTTGACCAGTAAGATGAGCGCCCTCATGACGAACATCGAAGCCTTCCGGGTCCCAGGCATTATTGCAGCCGGTACAAAGTATGGTCTGGCCCGGGCGAGCCGGATTTCCATTATCGTCCCGTAACAGCGCGTCGTAAGTACTTAATGGCTGGTCAGGATCAAAAAGAGGTGTCTTACCCCGACCGTCCAGATCGCGTGCGCTGGCTGCTATGCCTAAACCGTGCGCCAGCTCATGTAAGGCTACCGCCGAGAGGTCCGCTTTTCCGGTGCGGGGCAGTTGCGAAGGAAGGTAGGGAACCGTATCCCAGTCCATTTTACCCATAGAAAATTGAGCGTGTGAACCGAAGGTTAGATCCTCTTCCGGCAAGTCAATGCCGTACAGCGCACCCTGCAACGAGGTCATTGAAATATCTTTTGCTGATATATGCGGACTGCTGCCAAAGGCGTTTTCGTCATTTACTGTACCCACATTAATTATTGCGGGTGGCGTTCCCGATGCGGGCTTGATGACTTCTGCCCAATAACGCATCGCATATAATATTTTATCTTTTTGCGATTGATTGAGATTCCAGACCGAACGTCCGGAACCATCCTCATCTCCCGGTGTAAAATTGCCGTCTTCAACGTCAAAAAAACGGATAAGGAAAACGGGTGTGTTATTGCCGTTGTAAACCAACTGGCTATCGATAGCATAAAGTGAGGGGGGGATTAATAAGCCAGATATTAATAATGATAATGCCGATTTTTTCATATAGACCATCCTTGATCGAAAAATGTATACGTATTTGAAAGAGGGTTTTTTCCCTCGTAATACAAGCACGGGTAAGATATACGCAAACTCAACGACGCGTTAAATATTGGGGGGTGATTCCAGTTGGAGGTAAAAGTGTGATGATTGGCGCTATATAATGGGCGTTTTTTGGCAGGGAAAATATTTTATTATTTTTAGCTATTATTTATATTGATGCATGGTGATATTTACTGAGTTGATTAATGAATATAATGCTAATATAATCCGCTTGATTAATTAAGCGCATCTTAAAGATGCGCTTTTTTTATTTCACCGAGCGGCTTATTGAGATTTATGCCAGCCGAAACCGTCAGGCATCATCAAACCGTTGTCGCCAGCCGCATGCCGCTTTCCCGATCGAACAGATGCATCTTCTCCGCATCGATCGCCAGCGGCAGTTTGTCGCCCGGCTGCGCCATAATCCGGCCATGAAGCTGAACGTGCAGCGGGTAGCCTTGCCAGTCGAGATGCAGCAGGCTCGATTCGCCGGTCACTTCGACCAGGCGCACAACGGCCTCCGGCGGCGCGGCCTCATCGAGGCGAAAATCGTGCGGGCGCACGCCGACGGTGATCGGCTGGCTTCCCTGACGCACCGCCGCCGCCTGCCAGCGTGCCGGCGGCGGCAGCCAGAGCGCGCCGCA
>DENB01000048.1 GCA_002359495.1 Enterobacteriaceae bacterium UBA2655 | reverse complement strand
TATTCCGCGCAGCTATTTAGACCAACAGATAAAAGCATAAAAAAACCTCCCGTTAACTTTTAATTAAGGGAGGTTAATATTGCTGAATGCGAGTATATAATCAGATTTATTTCACAACGCGTAAAGAGGGCCGGCCCCCGCGCGGCGGCGGTTCGTCATCCGGCGAATGCTCTTCATCGCTGGCATTATCCGGGCGATCGCCATCGATTACCGACATCACGGTCTCTTCCTGACCCGCCGACTCTTCTAGCGCGGCGCGTTCGTAAGCTGGCTCCGGCTCGAACATAGTTCCGGCACCGTTTTCGCGAGCGTAGATAGCCAGAACAGCCGCCATCGGCACCGAAACCTGACGCGGCACGCCGCCGAAACGGGCATTAAACTGCACTTGGTCGTTGCCCAGTTCCAGATTGCCTACAGCGCGCGGCGCGATATTCAGCACGATTTGGCCGTCACGCGCATATTCCAGCGGCACCTGCACGCCAGGAAGATTGATGTCGACCACCAAATGCGGCGTCAGCTGGTTATCGAGCAGCCAGTCATAAAACGCGCGCAGCAGATAAGGACGACGAGCGGTTAGTTGAGACATTTCCATAAATCAGCCCCGGGATTGCAGGCGCATTTCACGTTCTGCTTCGGTTAATGAAGCGAGGAAGGAGTCACGTTCAAACACGCGGTTCATATAACCTTTCAGCTCTTTCGAGCCGGCGCCGGTCAGTTCGATGCCCAGCGACGGCAAACGCCACAGCAGCGGCGCCAGATAGCAATCCACCAGGCTGAACTCTTCGCTCATAAAGAACGGCGTACGGGAGAACAGCGGCGCGATCGCCAGCAGCTCTTCGCGCAGCTGTTTGCGCGCCGTTTCCGCTTCCTGGCCTGTGCTGTTCTCTACGCTACGCATCAGGCTGTACCAGTCCTGCTCGATCCGATGCATCATCAGACGGCTTTCGCCGCGCGCGACCGGATAGACCGGCATCAACGGCGGATGCGGAAAGCGTTCGTCCAGGTATTCCATGATGATGCGCGACTCATACAGCGTCAGTTCACGATCTACCAGTGTCGGCACGGTGCGATACGGGTTGAGGTCAATCAGATCCTGCGGCAGGTTATCCATTTCGACCTGCTCAATCTCCACGCTGACACCCTTTTCGGCCAGTACGATACGAACCTGATGGCTGAAAATGTCAGTCGGACCAGAAAACAGCGTCATTACCGAACGTTTGTTGGCAGCGACAGCCATGAAAACCTCCAAGTTTGTTCAAAAATATACTGCGAATAGCCAACCAGACGGCGACTCACCTGCTAACGGACTCGCTCGTAGCCAGCGTTACCGGCATTCCACGCCATCCCGACAGGATTCGTGCTGGCAACGGCTCCGGCTTACGGGCGCAAAGTGTCAGTCAGTTTACCAGATTTTAAGCAGCTTGTGGGGCGGGCGATGAAGTTTTGCGGGCAAAAGCAGGCGGAGTTCGCGTTTTCAGGGCGATGCGGGCGGAAGCTAAAAAGCAAAAAACCCGCCGAAGCGGGTTTTTTGTGCCAACTATCTCTGCCGAAGCAGCGACAATTAACGTTTGGAGAACTGCGGACGACGGCGTGCTTTACGCAGACCGACTTTCTTACGTTCAACTTCACGCGCATCACGGGTAACGAAGCCCGCTTTACGCAGTTCTGAACGCAGAGACTCGTCGTACTCCATCAGAGCGCGGGTGATACCGTGACGGATCGCGCCAGCCTGACCAGAGATACCACCACCTTTAACAGTGATGTACAGGTCCAGTTTACCTGTCATTTCTACCAGCTCCAGCGGCTGACGCACGACCATGCGCGCAGTCTCGCGACCGAAGTACTGCTCCAGAGAGCGCTGGTTAATAACGATGTTACCGCTACCCGGCTTGATGAAGACGCGTGCGGAAGAGCTTTTGCGGCGACCAGTGCCGTAGTTTTGAGTTTCAGCCATTGCCTGTAATCCCGATTAAATGTCCAGAACTTGCGGTTGCTGTGCCGCATGGTTGTGCTCGTTGCCCGCGTAAACTTTCAGCTTACGGAACATCGCACGACCCAGCGGGCCCTTCGGCAGCATGCCTTTAACCGCGATTTCAATCACACGCTCAGGACGGCGGGCAATCATCTCTTCAAAGGTCGCCTGTTTGATACCACCGATGTGGCCGGTGTGGTGATAGTAAATCTTGTCGTTACGCTTGTTGCCGGTTACAGCAACTTTGTCTGCGTTCAGAACGATGATGTAATCACCGGTATCAACGTGCGGAGTATATTCCGCTTTATGCTTACCACGCAGACGACGAGCCAGTTCGGTCGCCAGGCGACCCAGGGTTTTGTCAGTCGCGTCAACAACATACCAGTCGCGTTTTACGGTTTCTGGTTTCGCTGTAAAAGTTTTCATTGAAAAGCTTACCCAAATTAAGTTACACGTTGGTGAAATCCCAAACGCTTAAGTAAACGGTTGAGGCTCACACGACCATATTGACCAGCAAGCCTACCCACCTCGGATAGGTTACCGGAACACAAAGGTTTCTGGGAACGAAAAGCCTTTGCTGTAACGTGGGGTCGAAGGATTATAGAGAAGTCGCCTCTAAAGATCGAACGTTTTTTGCAACATAACGCGCCTTTTCCCCGACGGCGTCAGGGCAAATGCGGCAGACGCAGATACTCCTCGCTTTGCATCTCCTGCAGGCGCGACAGGCAGCGCTGATATTCGAATTTCAGGCGCGTGCCCTGATAAATTTCAAACAGCGAGGTCTCCGCCGACACCACCAGCTTAACGTGGCGTTCGTAAAATTCATCCACCAGCGCCAGGAAACGTCTCGCCTGATCTTCGGTTTTATAAATCATTACCGGCACCTCATACAGCAGCACGCTGTGAAAGCGGCGCGACAGCTCGATATAGTCATGCTGGCTGCGCCCTTCTCCGCACAACGTTGAAAAGCGAATCGCCAGCACCCCTTCGTGAACGCCGAGCGTCGGCAGGCTGCGATGGTTAATCTCCAGCTCCGGTTCCGGCGCGTCGTTGCGCGCCTGGCCGGACAGCGCGTTGAACATGCGCTCCATCTCCCGGGCGGTCTCCGCGTTAAGCGGATGGTTCCACAGATGCGCCGAAGTCAGCGTGCGCAGACGATAATCGATGCCGGCGTCTACGTTCATTACATCGCAATGCTGTTTTATTTGTTCGATCGCCGGCAGAAAACGGGCGCGCTGCAGGCCGTTGCGATAGAGGTCGTCGGGCGGGATGTTCGAGGTCGCCACCAGGGTAATGCCCCGCTCGAACAGCGCTTCCATCAGCGTGCCGAGCAGCATCGCGTCCGTAATATCGGAAACAAAAAACTCATCGAAGCAGAGAATATCGGTTTCGGCCTTAAAGCGGTCCGCGATAATCAGCAAGGGATCGCTCTGTCCCTGCAGGCGCGTCAGCTCTTCATGCACGCGCAGCATAAAGCGGTGAAAATGCAGGCGCAGCTTGCGCTCGCCGGGAATGGAGTGAAAAAAGAGATCCATCACCCAGGTTTTGCCGCGCCCCACGCCTCCCCACATATAGAGACCGCGCACCGGCGGCTGGGCAGCGCTTTTCTCTTTGCCGATCAGCTTCGACAGGCGGCCGAACAGCCCCTTGCCCGCCGGCGGCGCGTCGGACTGGCGTGCGATCAACGATCGTTGAATAGTGTCCAGACGGGTTATGGCTTCGCGTTGCACATCGTCGGGTTGATAGTCACCCAACGAGAGCGCCTGCTCGTAGCGCGCCAGCGGCGATGAAGTTTGCATGGTTCTCTCGAGTCCCTGAATTTTCTGATTCATGTGTCGGTTGACGAAAAAAAGGCCGCTCTACACTAAGCGATGCCGCAGCAGGATTCCACTTCCTTAAGATTAACGGGTATAGTGGAAGAGTGTCCCGTCATCAGACGCCATGCTGGCGTTGACGGTTAATTACGGGGCTCCGCCTGTTAAAAGTGAAGAAATGCCCTACGGAACAACGGAAATTACACGGGAGTCATTATGACCTGGGAATACGGGCTTATTGGTTTAGTGATTGGCCTCATTATCGGCGCGGTCGCCATGCGTTTCGGCAACAAAAAACTGCGCGAGCAGCGCAGCATGCAGTACGAGCTGGAAAAATCCAAAGCGGAGCTGGCGGATTACCGCAAAGAGCTGACCAACCATTTCGCACACAGCGCCGAGCTGCTGGATAACATGGCGCGCGATTATCGCGAGCTCTATCAGCATATGGCGAAAGGGTCGAACGACCTGCTGCCCAACCTGCCGGGCGAGAAAAATCCGTTCGCTTATCAGCTGACCGAAGCGGAAGCTGATAACGATCAGGCGCCGGTGCAAATACCGCGCGACTATTCAGAAGGCGCTTCCGGCCTGCTGCGCGGTGAACATCCGGCGCGGAATTAACCGTTTTGGGCGCAACGCTTCTGCGCCCTTTTATTTTTTCGAACCCCTGACCCGAACAACTGTCACACCCTTTTATCCCCCTACATTTTGCAGCGAGAGCGTTGTAGCCATGAAAAAACAATCACGACTGTTAAGCGCGTTAGCTTTGAGCATTGGGATGAGTCTGGCCGTTGCGCCGAACGCCATGGCGACGCTTCCGGCGCAAATCCAGGGACAGCCGCTGCCCAGCCTGGCGCCCATGCTGGAAAAAGTATTGCCGGCGGTGGTCAGCGTACATGTGGAAGGAACGGAGACGGCGCAGACGCAGGATCTCCCGGAGCCGCTGAAACGCTTTTTTGGCCAGGCGCCCGGCGACAATCAGCCGCAGCCCTTTGAAGGTTTAGGCTCAGGGGTGATTATCGATGCGGCGAAAGGCTATGTATTAACCAACAATCATGTGGTTAACGGTGCCGATAAAATCAGCGTGCAGCTGAGCGACGGCAGCGAATACGACGCCAAATTGATCGGTCACGACGAGCAGACCGACATCGCGCTGGTGCAAATTGAGGGCGCGAAAAACCTGTCGCAGGTGAAAATCGCTGATTCCGATCAGCTGAAAGTCGGCGATTTCGCCGTGGCGATCGGCAATCCCTTCGGCCTCGGCCAGACCGCCACCTCCGGCATTATCTCCGCGCTGGGCCGCAGCGGCCTGAACCTGGAAGGTCTGGAAAACTTCATTCAGACCGACGCCGCCATCAACCGCGGCAACTCCGGCGGCGCGCTGGTTAACCTGAACGGCGAGCTGATCGGCATCAACACGGCGATCCTCGCCTCCAGCGGCGGCAATATCGGCATCGGCTTCGCCATCCCCAGCAACATGGCGGTGAACCTGGCGCAGCAGCTGATTAAGTTCGGCGAAGTGAAGCGCGGCCAGCTCGGCATCAAAGGCACCGAAATGACCGCCGATATCGCCAAAGCTTTTAACGTCGAGGCGCAACGCGGCGCCTTTGTTTCTGAAGTGCTGCCGCAGTCGGCGGCGGAAAAAGCGGGCATTAAAGCGGGCGATATCATCACCTCGGTGAACGATAAGCCGATCGGCAGCTTTGCTGAGCTGCGGGTTAAAATCGGCACCACGCCGCCGGGCGAACAGGTCAAACTTGGCCTGCTGCGCGAGGGCAAACCGGTCGAGGTGAACGTGACGCTGGAGCAGAGCGCGCAAACCACCGCCAGCGCCCAGTTGCTGTCGCCAGCGTTGCAGGGCGCGACCCTGAGCGACGGCCAGACCAAAACCGGCGATAAAGGGGTGAAGGTCGACGCCATCGAAAAAGGCACACCTGCCGAGCAGGTCGGTCTGCAAAAAGATGACGTCATTATCGGCGTTAACCGCAATCGCGTTCAGAGCCTTGCCGATATGCGCAAAGCGCTGGAAGGCAAACCGCCGGTGCTGGCGCTGAATGTCGTGCGCGGCGAAGAGAGCATCTATCTGCTGCTGAGATAATCCTGCCGTCAAAGAAGGCGGACACAACTGCGTGTTTGTCCGCCTTTCTCATGCTATTCTCCCCTGCGATCTTTCCGGCTTAAGTTAACACCATGTTTCCTAAACTTTTGCGTTCAGTTTTGATGGGTCTGATCGTCGCAGGTATTCTACTGGCGGCGGTTCCGGCGCTTCGAATGGGCAGCAGCGCCCTGTATAGCAGTACGAACGTCAGCGAAGACGAAACGCCCTTTAGCTTTAATCAGGGGGTGCGTCGCGCCGTGCCTGCCGTTGTGAACGTCTATAACCGCAGCGCTCAGGGCAATAATAAACGCGGCATCACCACGCTGGGATCGGGCGTTATCATGAACGCCAAAGGCTATATCCTCACCAACCGCCACGTCATCAATAATGCCGATCAGATCATCGTGGCGTTACAGGATGGGCGCTTCTTCGAAGCCACTCTGGTGGGGTCGGACGCCATGACCGACCTGGCGGTGTTGAAGATTACCGCCTCCAGCCTGCCGGTAATCCCGATTAATCCCGAGCGCACACCGCACATCGGCGACGTCGTGATGGCGATCGGCAACCCGTATAACCTCGGCCAGACCGTGACGCAGGGCATTATCAGTGCCACCGGCCGCGTCGGCTTAAGCTCATCCGGCCGCCAGAACTTTTTGCAGACCGACGCCTCCATCAATCAGGGCAATTCCGGCGGCGCGCTGATCAACTCGCTGGGTGAGCTGATGGGCATTAATACGCTCACCTTCGATAAAAGCAACAACGGCGAAACGCCGGAGGGCATCGGTTTCGCCATTCCGACCGCCTTAGCCAGCAAGATTATGGATAAGCTAATCCGCGACGGGCGCGTTATCCGCGGCTATATCGGTATTACTGGCCGCGAACTGCCGCCGCTGCATGGCCAGGGCAACAATATCGATCGCATTCAGGGCATTATCGTCAGTGAGGTCGCTTCCGGCGGGCCAGCGGATAAGGCGGGAGTTCAGGCGAACGATGTGCTGATCAGCGTGAACGGCAAACCGGCGGTCTCTGCGCAGGAGACCATGGATCAGGTGGCGGAAATCCGTCCCGGCTCGGTAATCGACGTGCAGGTATTACGCAACGATCGCAAGCTGACGCTGCCGGTAACCATTCAGGAATTTCCGCAAAGCGGCAACTGACGCGGGCGCTACGCGCCGAGCCCGATGCTTTTTAGCAGCGATCCACCGGGAAAGCGATCACCTCGCTCAGCGATTGCGCCTTGAGCGCCAGCATAATCAGACGATCCACGCCCAGCGCCACGCCGGAACAGTCCGGCATGCCGTGCGCCAGCGCATCCAGCAGGTTGGTATCGACAGGATGCTGCGGCAGGCCGCGCACGGCGCGACGACGATTATCCTGTTCGAAACGCTGACGCTGCTCGCGGCTGTCGGTGAGTTCGCGAAAGCCGTTCGCCAGTTCGATGCCTTTGTAATAAACCTCGAAACGCTCCGCTACGCGGTGGTCTTCGGTGCTGATCTCCGCCAGCGCCGCCTGGCTGGCCGGGAAGTGATAAACAAACGCCGGTTTCTCCTGTCCGATTTTCGGCTCTACGCCCAGCATAAACAGCAGCTGCAGCAGCGTATCGCGATCCTCTTCCGCCTCGGCCAGTTCGCCGGCGCCCAGTTTGGCTGCCGCCTCGCGCAGCTGCGTTTTGTCCGCTGAGAGCGGATCCAGGTCGAGATGGCGAATAAAGGCCTGCTGGTAAGAGAGCGATTCCGCGCTGTCGCACTCCAGCACCTGCTGGATCAGATCATCGACCTCATTCATCAGGCGGTACATATCGTAGTGCGGACGATACCACTCCAGCATGGTGAATTCGGGATTATGGTGACGTCCCGCTTCTTCATTGCGAAAGCTGCGGCAAAGCTGATAAATCGGGCCGCTGCCTGCCGCCAGCAGACGCTTCATATGATATTCAGGACTGGTCATCAGCCAGAGATCCAACCCCTGCGACGCGCCAGGCCCGACGAAACGAGTCTGGAACGGGAACAGGTGAATATCGGTAATGGTCGCCTGGCTCATCGCGGGAGTCTCCACCTCCAGCACGCCGCGATCGGCAAAGAAACGGCGTATTTCCGCCATGACGGCCGCACGTTTCAACAAATTGGCAATGGGTGCGCTCGGCTGCCAGCTTGCCGTTTCGCTCATGATGTAGACTCCTCAGACAGACAGGGGGAGGAAGTCTACCTGTATTACCGCGAGCAAACAACGCCGCGTTAGCACAGAGATGCGCCTTGCGCCAGGCCGTCGCGCCGCGCCGCTGGCGGCAGCTTTTTCTATACTTAGAAATTCAACCACTAAGGAATCTGTTATGAGTATATGGAAAACGCTGGCCGCCAGTCTGGGCACTCTGCTCTCCGTCTCCTGCTCGATTACGCCGCCGAAAAACGTCGATGTGGTAGAGGGCTTCGAGGCGGATCGCTATCTGGGACAGTGGTACGAAATCGCCCGTCTCGATCACCGTTTCGAGCGCGGGCTTGATCATGTCACCGCCACCTACAGCAAACGCGACGATGGCGGATTAAAAGTGGTGAATCGCGGCTATCAGCCGGAAAAAGATCGCTGGAAAGAGAGCACAGGCAAGGCTTACTTCACCGGCGCCCCGCAGCGCGCGGCGCTTAAAGTCTCGTTCTTCGGCCCCTTTTATGCCGGTTACAACGTGATCGCGCTCGATCCTGACTACCGCTACGCCTTAGTCTGCGGGCCGAACCGTCATTATCTGTGGATTTTGTCGCGCACGCCGCAGCTGGATGAGGGCGTTAAGCAGAAGCTGACCGTGCAGGCGCGCCAGGCGGGCTTTCCGGTTGAATCGCTTATCTGGGTGAAGCAGGAATAAGGCGGAAAAAAGATGCCGGTACGAAACGCGCTGTTTCGCACCGGTTGGAATTACTGCGTGCTGCGCTGAATAGCCTGGCCGCCCGCCTCAACATCTTCGCCTACGCCGCGCGTGGTATTGCACGCGCTCAGCAGTGAGGAGAGAACCAGTACAGAGAAGATCGCGACAATACTTTTCTTTAACATGACAATTTCCTTTTTGGTTGCAGTAAAAGTACAGCGTTTTAAGCATAGCCTGAATCCCAACCGCTGCTTAATCAACTGTTGATAAAAAGGAAAAGGAGAAAAGATCGCGATGACAGACGTCATCGCGCAGGACCGGATGACGCTCAGTTCGCCGCGTGGGAGATGGCTCCGCCAAGGTGCGACACATCTTCGCCGAAGCCGCGGAAGGTATTACAGGCGCTCAGCGCTGAAGAGACCAAAAACGCCAACGCGACAATTATTGCCAGCTTTTTCATTCTTCAAAACTCACACATGAAAAAGGCGCATCGGGGATGCGCCTGATTATGTACTTATTTTACGCGAGAAACGTATTCGCCCGAGCGAGTGTCGACTTTGATCACTTCGCCGATCTGGACGAACAGCGGCACCTTCACCACGGCGCCGGTGGTCAGGGTCGCAGGCTTACCGCCGGTGCCGGCAGTGTCGCCTTTCAGGCCCGGATCGGTTTCGGTGATTTCAGCTTCGATGAAGTTCGGCGGCTGAACGGCGATGGCTTTGTTGTTCCACAGCGTGACGATACATTCAGCGTTATCCTGCAGCCATTTCTGCACGTCTTCCAGCACCTTAGCTTCGACCTGATACTGTTCGAAGGTCTCCGGGTGCATGAAGTAGAAGAAATCGCCATCGTTGTAAGAGTACTGCAGCGTCATATCGACAACGTCAGCGCCTTCCGCGGAATCGGTAGATTTAAAGGTTTTCTCAACGCGCGAGCCGGTCAGCAGACGACGCATTTTCACGCGTGCGAAAGCCTGGCCTTTGCCCGGTTTAACAAACTCGCTGGATTCGATGGCATAAGGCTCGCCTTCGAACATGATTTTAAGACCGGAACGGAAATCGTTGCTAGAATAAGTCGCCATGAAGGCCCTCTACAAATTGATACTGGTACTTAGCCAAAAAAATGGCACACATTGTAACCCTAAAAACCCCTTCCAGAGAAGATTGGTTGCAGCAACTCGCTGATGTTGTGACTGAACCCAATGAATTACTACGACTTTTAGCTCTCGATCAGCATGCGGAGCTGACGGACGGCAACGATGCGCGCCGTCTTTTCGCCCTGCGCGTGCCTCATGCCTTCATCCGGCGGATGAAAAAAGGCGATGCGCAGGATCCTCTGCTGCTGCAGGTGCTGACCAGCCGTCAGGAGTTTTATGAGGCGCCAGGCTACAGCGCCGATCCGCTCGACGAACAGAGCAGCGTGGTGCCCGGCTTACTGCATAAGTATAGAAACCGTGCGCTGCTGCTGGTTAAAGGCGGCTGCGCGGTGAACTGCCGCTACTGCTTCCGCCGCCATTTTCCCTATCAGGATAATCAGGGCAACAAGCGCAACTGGCAAAACGCCCTGGCCTATATCGCCGATCATCCTGAGCTGGACGAGATCATCTTTTCCGGCGGCGATCCGCTAATGGCGAAGGATCATGAGCTGGCGTGGCTGATAAGCGAGCTGGAAGCGATTCCCCATCTGAAGCGGCTGCGCATTCACAGCCGCCTGCCGGTGGTGATCCCGGCGCGCATAACGGAAGGGCTGTGTCAGCGGCTGGCGCAGTCGCGTCTGCAGGTGCTGATGGTGACCCATATCAACCATGCGCAGGAGATTGACGACGATCTGCGCCACGGCATGCTAATGCTGAAGCGAGCAGGCGTCACGCTGCTTAACCAGAGCGTGCTGCTGCGCGGCGTCAATGACAATGCCCACACGCTGGCCGCGCTCAGCAACGCGCTGTTTGATGCCGGCATTCTGCCCTACTACCTGCATGTGCTGGACAAAGTGCAGGGCGCGGCGCACTTCTTTGTTTCGGATGAGAAGGCGCGGGCGCTGGTGCGTGAGCTGCTGGGACTGGTTTCCGGCTATATGGTGCCAAAGCTGGCGCGTGAAATCGGCGGCGAGCCGAGTAAAACGCCGCTGGATTTGCAGCTGCGTCAGGAGTAGCTGTCGCGCATTACGCGATTCGTGCATAATGGCTTTCGCCAAAATGGATGGCTTAATCAGTCAGGAAGACTATGCCTGCCCTGTTAATCGTGGATGATCATCCCGCTATTTGTTTCGCGCTTAAAGTCTTGCTGGAAGAAGAGACGACGTTTCAGCCCGTCACCTGCGGCGGCGAACGGCTTCTGCCGCTGATTCGCGAATGTCGGCCGGAAATTGTTATTCTGGATATTGAGCTTAACGGCTGCGACGGCATGGATATGCTGCCGCGCATCAAACAGCTCGATCCTGCGATTAAAGTGCTGGTGATGACCAGCCAACCCGAACAGCTCTATGCGGCGCGCGCCTTTCAGGCGGGCGCGGAAGGTTTCGTCAATAAACAGACCGCGCTCTCCGCCATTGTGAGCTTGTGCCAGCTATTGGCCGAAGGCTACCGCTGTTTTCCCGCCTGCGCGTTTGAAGCCGCAAAACATCTCGCTGCTGACTGCGCGCCCGAATCGCCGCTGGCCCGCCTCTCCGATCGGGAAATGGCGGTGCTGCGCTATCTGAAACAGGGTCAAAGTCATCAGGCGATCGCCAGTCTGCTCTGCATCAGCGCAAAAACCGTCAGCACCTATAAAACGCGCATGCTGGAAAAAAGCGGCGGTTTAACGCTGGAGGCGCTGTTCGATCTGCTGGAGCAGGTGAAATGAGCGCGTTCTTTAGGCTATTGTTGTCGCTAGTGATTATCGGCTTCGTCTCTGGCGCGCAGGGCATGCCGGAACCGCTGAAGCTGCTGGCGCGCACCCGGGCGGTGCTGGCCGATCCCGGCCTGACCCCGGATGAGTGGCGTTGGGTGCGCGAACAGCGCCAGCTGCGGCTGGCGATCTGGACGCCGGTAACGCCCCCGTTCAGCATCACCTCGGGCCTGCATGATTACGACGGCATTAACGCGGATTTTCTCGGTCTGGTCGCCGACAACCTCAACGTTTCGGTGCAGGTCCTGCTTTATCCCACCCGGCAGGCGGCGCTTAACGCGCTGGAACAGGGCGAAGCCGACCTGATCCCGCAAGCCGGAGCAGAGGAGCAGCAGCGTGATCTGGTGCTGAGCCAGCCCTATAGCGACGATATCGTCGTCGAAGTGAGCAACGCTGCGCATCCCACCGCGGCGACATCGCCGAAAAAAATTGCTTTTACCAGCGAGGCGTTGCAGGCACGACTCGCGTCGCAGTATGCGGATGATGAGATCGTCGCCTTCAGTTCAGGCCGACATGCGCTGGAACAGCTGGCTTTTCATCGCATCGATCGGGTGATTAGCAACGCGATCGTTGCACGCTATCTGATTAATCAATCCAGCCTGAACAACCTGCAGATACAGCCGTTAAAAAAGCACGTCGACGCCGGTTTCGCCTTTGCCGCCCCGCCGCAAAAGGCGCGCTGGATAGCGCTAATCAACCGCGTGCTGAACGCCCTGCCCGATGCGCCCAAAATCGAGATTATGCGGCGCTGGAACGGCGGCATTCCGCTGTCGCAAAGCGAACGTCCGCTGGACCTGACGCCGCTTGAACGCCAGTGGATAGCCGATCGGCCCACTCTTAACGTGGCGGTAGTGGAAGGAAGCGCGCCGCTCGCCTGGTTTGATAAAAACAACCGCCTGCGCGGCATCGCGGCGGATATCCTTACCGCCATCGGCTTGCGTACCGGCCTGTACTTTACCGTTCATCGCTATGCCAGCTATCCGCAGGCGCTGGAGGCGGTGAAGCGCGGCGATAGCGACCTGCTGGCGGGCGCAACGCAGGAAAACGTCTGGTCCAACGATATGCTGGCCACGCGCGCATGGTTGCTCAATTCCTGGGTTTACGTCAGCCGAAAAAACGTGACGGAAATCCAGACGCTGAAAACCCTGGCGGCGTTGCCGGGCCTTGCGCCCGAGCGCTGGCTCGACCAGTACCAGCGGCGACAGCTTCTGCAGGCTGACAGCTGGCGTACGGGTCTGGAGTGGGTGGCAAGCGGCAAGGCGGATGCGATCGTCATGCCGCTGATTATTGCCTCGCCGATGCTGGCGCGCGGTTATGCCGGCAAGCTGAAAATCCTCGCTGGCCTCGACACCGAACCGATGCGTTTCGTCCTGGGCACTTCACGTAAAAATATCGCGCTGGTCGCTATTCTGAATAAAGCCCTGCTGAATATTCCCCCGGAAGATCTGCATGCCATTACCCGCCAGGCCTGGCTCAGCAGTTTCTCTTCCATGCCGCTGCAGGCGCAACGGAAACCCGGCATGGCGGCATTTTGGGGCGGCGCCCTGCTGCTGATTCTGGCGGGTATTCTGTGGCACATTCTGGCGCTGCGCCGGGCGAAACGGCTGGCCGATCATGCCAACCGCGCGAAGAGCGTCTTTTTGACCACCCTGAGCCATGAAATACGCACCCCTATCAGCGCCATTATCGGCAGGCTGGAGCTGGTGCTACAGCGGCCGAAGCTGGATGAACGCGCCCGCCCTTCGGTCAACATCGCTCACGAAGCGGCGCAATCGCTGCTTTCCCTGATGAACGATCTGCTTGATGTCGCGCGTATCGAGGCGAACCGACTGCTGCTCCGGCCGGAGCGCGCCGCTATTCGTCCCCTGCTGGAATCGATCGCCCTGCTGTTTGAAGGCGTCGCTCAGCAGAAGGGCCTGACGATCAAGGTTGAGCTGGATGCCCGGCTGCAGGGAGATGTGCTGGCCGATGCCGTACGGCTGAAACAGGTCATGGCGAACCTGCTGAGCAACGCGATCAAATTCACCGCGACGGGCCAGGTGGGGCTGCAGGCCCTGGTCAGCGCCGATAGCGAGAATTATCTGCATCTGCTGCTGCGGGTTGAAGATAACGGTAAGGGTATCGATGAAAAAACCCGCCAGCGGCTGTTTCGACCTTTCGAGCAAGGCGAGTCGGGCGCGGCCGACGGCGGCAGCGGGTTGGGACTCTATATCTGCCGCGTCCTAATCGAGATGATGGGCGGCTCTATTCGCCTCAGCAGCCAACCCGGCCAGGGCACCCGGGTAGAGGTCGCGCTTTCGCTGCCGAAAATGGCGGCGGCGGCCATTCGAACTGACCCGGACGACGGCAGCGAGTCTGCGCCGCTGCCGGAATTCACTATTTTGGTGGTGGATGATAATCCGTTGGGATTGCTGTTATTGCAGGAACAGCTAATCCATCTGCGACAGCAGACGGTCTGCGCAGGCAGCGGCGCGGAAGCGCTGGCGCGGCTAAATGAGCGCGCGTTCGATTTGGTGATGACCGACTGCCAGATGCCGGAAATGGATGGCTTCGCGCTGGCCGCCGCCGTGCGGCAGCGCTATCCCGCCCTGCCCGTTTGGGGCGTGACGGCCGACGCTCAGCGCAGCGCCAGCGAGGCGTGTTTGTCGGCCGGCATGGCGTGCTGCCTGACGAAGCCGCTGACGCTGCGAGATCTGAAGCGCGCCCTGCGCGCTCTGCAACCTGCCGCCTCCCTTTTATCGCCGGAGCTGCGCGAATTTTCGCTACGCATGCTGCCGCCCGCGCTGCTGAACGGCGACAATCGCCAGCGCTTTTTGCTGTTACAAACGGAAGGCATCGAGCGGACTCTGGCCGGACTGCAGGCGTGGCAACAAACGCCTTCCCTGTCGCTCTCTTCATCCTTGCATCGCCAGCGCGGCGCGCTGGATATGTTCGGCCTGGCGTCGTTGAGCGCGCTCTGTCGGGAGCTGGAGCAGCAGGCGGAGCCTGAGGGCGTCGCCCGTTTAATCGCGCTGCTGACGGAACTGCGCACCCTGCTGCAAAACAATTTTTCCTACAAAAGTTGAAGCCATTCCTACAGCGCTCTGAAGCCCGAGTCCGATTGTCGCTGCGCTGGCCGTCTCGTTACACTTAGCGCCGATGAAAAGGCAGCGACGCCAGTTAACCGAACCCAAACCAGGCAAGGAGATAGCAATGAAAAAATCTGTTTTAACCCTCACCGTAGCGCTGTTGTTGAGCAGTATCGGTATGGCGCAGGCTTCGATTGAGAGCTGCGCCACGAAGCAGGCCGCGCTGGAGAAAGAGATCCGCATCGCACAGCAATATGGCAATAGCGCGAAGGTCAACAGCCTGAAAAAGGCGTTAGCCGAAGTTAAAGCGCATTGCACTAACAGCAGCGTGACGGAAGACGCGCAGAAAAAAATTCGTAAACTGGAAAGCAAAGTCAGCGATAAACAAAGAGATATTCAGGAAACCCAGTCAGATTTGCGTGAAGCTCAGGCGAAGGGCGACATGAAAAAAGTCGAGAAATACCAGCGCAAACTGGCGGAAAAACAGGCTGACCTGCGCGAAGCCGAGGCCGAACTCAATCAGGCGCGCGCTGCGCTGGCCGCCCTGCGCTAACTTTCCTCTGACGGCGCTCAGGAAAGGGAAGCCATCGCTTCCCTTTTCTTTTTGCCCCTTTCGCCATGCCTTTTCTGTTTCTTATCGTTTGGTGGTTTAGCGCGCTGGCCAGCGCGACCGAAAACACAGGCGTCATTTTCAATAATGACTACAAAGGCGTTCTCTCGCTGGCCCAATCGGATGGCGTCCCCTGCTTGCCCCGCGCTCTGCTTGAGGAGTGGGGGGTTAAAATCGCCCGCTTTAGCGCAGCGGAATGGCGGAACGACGGTTGCCTTGCCGCGACGGCCTTCCGTCGCGCCCGGCTGCAATATTGGTATCGCCCACAGGCTCGCTTGTTAACTGTGCTGCTGCCCGGTGACTGGGTCAGACCTCAGCAAAACGGCGTGAGTACCAGCCGCTGGGATGATGGCATTAACGCTGCCTTCGTGAATTACCGTCTCAGCGCCACTCACCGCGCGGGCGCCGAACAGGTTTGGCACGATAACCATGACGCCGTGCTCGAGCTGACCAACGGCCTCAATGTCGGCCCCTGGCGCCTGCGCTACAACAGCACCCTCTGGCATGACGAACGCGGCCAATGGCGCAGCCGCAGCCGCGAGCGCTACCTGGCGCGCAGCATCAGACCGCTACGCGCCCGGCTGCTATTAGGCGATGGCGCGACGGGCGGCGATCAGTTTGAAAGCATCGGTTTTACCGGCCTGTCGCTGGCCAGCGATGAGGCGATGTATCCCGATAGCTGGCGGCCCTTCTCTCCCTGGATCAACGGCTATGCCCGTACGCCTGCGGAAGTGATCATTAACCAGAACGGCAGCCGGGTCTATCGCATCAACGTCCAGCCCGGCACCTTCGTCATTCGCAATTTTTATCCGCCCGATGCTGACGGCAATCTGGAGTTAATCGTACGGGAAAGCGACGGCAGCGAACGCCAGCGCATCATTCCCTATTCCACCGTGCCGAATTTGGTTCAGAACAATATCGTCAGCGTGAAAAGCGTGGTCGGACGTTACCGCGCTTTTTACAGCGAAATGCGCGATCCGCCCCTCTTCTGGCAGGGGACTGCGGCCTGGGGCATACTGCCGCGCCTGACGCTGTTCGGCGGTATGCAACACGCCCGCGACTATAGCGCGCTGGTCGCAGGCAGCGGCTTTAGCCTCTACCGCTGGGGTGCCCTCTCGGCTGACATTACCCTGGCGCGCTATCAGGAAAAGCAAGGCTACCGCGGCGCGGCGGGCCGGCTGCGCTACGCCCGCGCCTTTTTCTCCCGTCAGGCCAATATGCATGTTTCTCTGCTCTGGTATCCACGCCAGGGTCGCTTCAGAACGCTGCGGGAAACGCTGGAGACGGGGAGCGACGACGAACTAAACGATCGCCGCTGGCGCAGTGAAATCGCGTTCAATAAGGTGATTGATGAGGATTCCAGCTTGAGTCTCGGCTGGCAACATAGCGAACAACGTGACCGGCGCACCACCGGCAGTAGCTGGGCATTAACTTTTGACGGCCGCGTCCGGCAGATTGAGGTCAGCCTGAGCGCCGGATTTACCCATAGCGCCTGGGACGGCAACGAGGCGGCGTTCAGCCTGAATGTCAGCGTACCGATTTCGCTGGGTCGGTTTAACGCCAGCGCGGGTTACGCGCTGGATTATGCAGCCCATGACGCGTTACTGCAAACTGTGAACCTGAGCGGCAGCGCGCTGGCGGACTACCGTTTGCGCTACGATTTTTCCCTGGGCCGGCAAAGGCATGGCGAGCGAAGCTACAGCGCTTCGCTCGGCTATCGCGCCGACGGCAACGAAAGCAACCTGTGGCTTGAGCGCGCGGGCAAGCTCCGCACCGCCAGCCTGGAGAGCAGCGGCAGCGTGCTGCTGCATGCTGGCGGCGTGACGCTCGGGCAAACGCTGGGCGACACCGCCGGTCTGGTGACGATCCCGGAATCGCCCGGCCTCGCCGTTTACAATCAATTTGGCGTGAAGTCCAATGCCCGCGGGGAGATCCTGGTGAGCTACCTGACGCCGTGGCGCGTTAACCGCATCACGCTGGATACGCTCGATTTCCCCTCCGGGCTGTGCGCTAATGTGGATGAACTGGACGTGGTGCCGAGTTGGGGAGCCATTGTGCAGACCCGGTTTGCGAAGCCGCAGCAACAGCAGGCTTCGCTCTGTGAATAGAAAGTCATTTTCAGTCTGACTCTTCCTCATCGTTTAATTCGCGCACCCGACCTGCGGCTTTGCGAGCCAGGAATTTTTCCGGTAGTGAACAGGCAATGGCGTATGTCTTGCTGAACAGGCATTTCGGCAACAGGATGCCGAAGCTGGCGCGTAAATTTGGCGGGGAATCGGGTAAAATGCCGCTGGATTGACTCCTGCGTCCGAAATAATCGCAATGTTTATTTCAGGATCATTTTACGTTAATGAATATTACTATCAGATTCACAGAAATAAATTTAACCCGCTGTTCATTAAGATAGCGCATTATATTTTCATCATAATTAATATTAAATAAATCACAATATAAGAATAATTATTACGGGTCTGTCTCTTCGCAACGCTTACCCCTTGCCAGCCATTGACATTAGCAGGAAAATAATTAAGCCAGTCACCAATTAATTTAATTGAACCTCAGACCGCGCCTCCCTTTTTTACGGATAATCATTTCTGTCGCTGTTACCCGCCCCGGATTATGACGGCAGCCTGGCCTGCCGGAAATATGAGAATGTATTCATGAGCACACTTAACAATGATAATACCGTTCTTATTAATGAATGGTTGACATTGAATAGCAAATTAACAGCCGAATCACGCAGCGTATTACAGATTATCGCCACGGAAAAGGCCAGCGATCTGGCGCAGGTGTTTTATAGCTATATGCTTGGGGACGAGGAGGCGGCGCTCTATCTTTCCGTTGAGCAGATAAAAGCGCGATTAAGCGGGTCGATGGCGAACTGGATCAAGCAGGTGCTGACCCGCCATGGCGATGAACTTCACGCCGTGGCGGAGAGGCAGCAGCAGATTGGCTCGATCCATGCCCGCATCGGCATTCCTGTTCCGCTGGTATTGCGCGGCATGCGCAAACTCAAAGCGGCGCTATCGGCCCTGATTCAACAGCGCATCGCTGATGTCGGGCAGCGCTTTCAGATGCAAAATTACGTCGTGATGGCCATCGATCTCACCAGCGAAATGATGACGCACGCCTATGCGCTGCTGAATCAGACCGAAACCAAAAATGAAGAGTCCTATCGCCTGCAAAGTCTGATCAGCAACGTTGAGGTGGACAGGGGAAAACAGCAGGCGGCTCTGTTTAACTGGGAAAATAGCCTGATTTACGCGCTGGTAACGGGCGCGACGCAGTTACAAAGCTATTTATTGAAAGATTCGGAATTTGGCGTCTGGTTCCGGCATAAATGCGCCCGGCATTTTACGCAAAAACCTGTAATAAACCAGATCAATCGTATTATTAACGAAGTCGACAGGCTGTTAACGGCAAATAATAACGGTGAAGCGTTATCGCTGGAATATATTCAGCATACGTTACGCGACGTGCGTTTAAAAACCATCCAGATCAATAATATTCTCTCCACCCTGTTTGAAGAGGCGAGCCGCCTTAAAAGCGGCAAAGACGCGCTGATTAACCTGCTTAATCGCCGCTTTTTACCGACGGTAATGAAACATGAAATAAGAATGGCGATGCAAACGCAAAAGCCGCTGGTCATGGCGATGGTCGAAGCCGGTAAAAATAACGCGGAAACCGTCCTTGAGCACGTGCGCATGAAGATAGCCCAGTCCCCCTGCGAACTGCGGGAAGAGCCGTTACAGATGAGCCTTTCCATCGGCTTTACGCTGCACGACGGCCATCCTGACTACGAAAAACTGCTGCAGTAGGCGGATCAGGGCGTTTATGAAGCCAAACGCAACGGCAGAAATCAGATCGTGTTTTTCGGCGGCGAAAGCTGAGGAAAGCGCGACGGCTCAGCGCGAATCAGACTGACGCAAAAGTCGCGAAACGGTGACGCCAAAGATAAACGGGAAGGCTGTTGTTAACAATGGAACAGAGCCGGATCGCTCCGGCTCCCGACGAGTCAGGTTCAGCGCCTTACGGGCACTTATAAACCTGGCCGCTCATTTTACTGTCGAGCGGGGCAAAGGCAGAGAGCAGATTTTGCGTCGGGCTGGTGGCGCCGTAAATCACATTGCCGCCCATCGCCGCCGCGCGATTGCGCAGATCGTTCGCCGCGCCGCGCAGCGAGCTGGTATCGGCGCCGGCGCCGCTCAGCCAGTTGCTCTGCGAGCCGGTGACATTTCCCAGAAGCTGGCAGTCGCTGCCCGGCTGCTGATCGACGAAGGTGACGCGCTCACCGTCGGCATTCAGTTGTTTTGAGCTGCTACAGCCGGTCAGCAGTAACGCGCCGACAGCGAGTCCGAGCAAGAGGTTAATCCGCATTATAATCCCCATTTATTATCATCAGAGTCGGATAGCAAGGTAGCAGAAAAGTAGCGTTTTTTTCTGAACATTCATTGCCCTAACCCAGGAAGCCGAAGTATTGCGCCTTTACTTATACTATTTTCCCCGCCAAAAGAAAAACCCCCGACCGTTTCCGATCGGGGGTTTTCTTTAGCCAGGCTCGGGGCGATTACATCATGCCGCCCATACCGCCCATGCCGCCCATACCGCCAGCGCCGGCACCTAAATCAGGCGCGTCGCCTTTCGGCAGGTCAGTCACCATACATTCGGTGGTGATCATCAGGCCAGCAACAGAGGCCGCATACTGCAGAGCAGAACGGGTCACCTTGGTCGGATCCAAGATACCGAATGCGATCATGTCGCCATACTCTTCGGTCTGCGCGTTGTAACCGTAATTACCTTCGCCGCCTTTCACGGTATTAGCCACAACGGACGGCTCTTCGCCGGCGTTGGAAACGATCTGACGCAGCGGCGCTTCCATTGCGCGCAGCGCAACTTTGATGCCGACGTTCTGATCTTCGTTCTGACCACGCAGATCCTGCAGTTTGGAAGCTACGCGCACCAGCGCGACGCCGCCGCCGGCAACCACGCCTTCTTCTACCGCAGCGCGGGTCGCGTGCAGGGCATCTTCAACGCGCGCTTTCTTCTCTTTCATTTCAACTTCAGTCGCCGCGCCTACTTTCAGTACGGCTACGCCGCCTGCCAGTTTCGCTACGCGCTCCTGCAGTTTTTCTTTATCGTAATCAGAGGTCGCTTCTTCGATCTGCTGACGAATCTGCGTCACGCGGCCCTGAATGGTAGACTCTTCGCCCACGCCGTCGATGATGGTGGTGGTATCTTTGTTGATCACCACGCGTTTCGCCTGGCCCAGATCTTCCAGCGCCGCTTTCTCCAGCTCCATACCGATCTCTTCAGAGATAACGGTACCGCCGGTCAGGATAGCGATATCCTGCAGCATCGCTTTACGACGATCGCCGAAGCCCGGCGCTTTCACCGCAGCCACTTTCACGATGCCGCGCATGGTGTTCACCACCAGAGTCGCCAGCGCTTCGCCTTCTACGTCTTCAGCGATGATCAGCAGCGGTTTGCCTGCTTTCGCAACGGCTTCCAGAACCGGCAGCATTTCGCGAATGTTGGAGATTTTTTTGTCAGCCAGCAGAATGAACGGGCTTTCCAGTTCAACGGCGCCGGTTTCCGGCTTGTTGATGAAGTACGGGGAGAGGTAGCCGCGGTCGAACTGCATACCTTCAACCACATCCAGCTCGTCCTGCAGACCGGTGCCTTCTTCAACGGTGATCACGCCTTCTTTACCCACTTTTTCCATCGCCTGGGCGATCAGGGTGCCGACGCTTTCATCGGAGTTGGCGGAAATGGTGCCGACCTGAGCAATGGCTTTGGAGTCGGAGCACGGAACGGAGAGCGCTTTCAGCTGCTCAACGGCGGCAATAACCGCTTTGTCGATGCCGCGCTTCAGATCCATCGGGTTCATACCGGCCGCAACGGCTTTCAGACCTTCGTTAACGATAGACTGCGCCAGTACGGTTGCAGTGGTGGTGCCGTCGCCCGCCGCATCGTTCGCTTTGGAGGCGACTTCTTTCACCATCTGCGCGCCCATGTTTTCAAACTTGTCTTCCAGCTCGATTTCACGTGCGACGGAGACGCCGTCTTTGGTGATGGTCGGCGCGCCGAAAGATTTGTCCAGCACTACGTTACGGCCTTTCGGGCCCAGGGTCACTTTTACCGCATCTGCCAGTACGTTTACGCCACGCAGCATTTTTACGCGTGCGTCATTACCGAATTTTACGTCTTTAGCTGCCATTTCAAATATCCCTTAAATTCGTTTCGTTCAGTGAACAGGCGTCAAATTACGCTTCAACAATTGCCAGAATGTCGCTTTCAGAGATGATCAGCACCTCTTCGTTGTCGATCTTCTCAGTTTTCGCGCCGTAACCTTCGTTGAAAATGACCACGTCACCCACTTTCACGTCCAGCGGCTTCACTTCGCCGCTTTCCAGGATGCGGCCATTGCCTACAGCCAGCACTTCACCACGGGTTGATTTACCCGCTGCAGAGCCGGTCAGAACGATGCCGCCAGCAGACTTAGCTTCTACTTCTTTACGCTTGACGATAACGCGATCATGCAATGGACGGATTTTCATTTGATAACTCTCCTTTGAGAAGTCCAATCATTCACTTTTGGGTTGAACGCCGGGCTGCAGGGCTTCCGGCCTCGTGGAGCAAGAGATAAGGCCTGGTTTCCGGCTTTCAAGGGCAAAAAAATAAAATTTTTTCGTTCCGCGGGCGAATGGCGTTTTTTTCGCCAGCCGCCGCCCGGCAAATTAGCGATCCTGCTTGTCGTGTTTGATGCGGTCGCGATCTTTACGTTCGAACTCGCCGTCGACGGTATAACCGCTGTCCGGCCCGGCGCCCGGCCCGCGCCAGACGCGCAGATGCGGCATCAGCTTCAGCGTCAGATGCTTCTGCACCGGCGGCAACAGCAGCAGCAAGCCGACGAAATCGGTAAAGAATCCCGGCAACAGCAGCAAAAAGCCAGCGATGATCAGCGAAACGCTTTTGATCATCTCCGCCGCCGGGCTTTCGTTACGCGCCAGCTTCTCCTGCATGATCATAAAGTTTTTCACGCCCTGATTTTTTACCAGCGACACGCCGATGCATGACGTGAAGATCACCAGCAGCATGGTGAGCAGCACGCCTAATACGTGGGCCACCTGGATAAACAGCGTTATCTCAATCCAGGCCAGCAAAAAGAAAACGACGAACGGTAACCAGCGCACCCGATTCTCCTGTGTTGTCGCTGCCTCGCTTTTGCCAGACAGCAGAAATAGGACATTTTAAAGATGATAAGTAAAGAGATGGGCACAGGGACGGCGCTTTTCAACCGATCCTGCCAACTTTTTGCCCCGGGGTTAATTTTGTGAGAGATATCACATATCGTTAATGGCGCTGCGTCTGGAATTCGCCGTAAAGTGATCTGCGCACGGGCTTTTCTATGACAACAGAATATCATCGTGCTCGCCAGGCTGAAGATGGATAAAATGTCGGCTCTGGCATTCCACGACAACATATTTACATCACCTGTAAGGGATGCCCGACAGATTTCATTGGGCGGCAAGCGAGAAAGTTACTGCTGCGGCTGAAAGATGAAGAGCATCAATAATAAGAAGGTAATCATGGCGAACAACATTCGTATCGAAGAAGATCTGTTAGGCATGCGTGAAGTTCCGGCAGACGCTTATTACGGTGTTCATACTCTGCGCGCGATTGAAAATTTTTATATCAGCAACAGTAAGATCAGCGACATACCGGAATTCGTCCGCGGCATGGTGATGGTGAAAAAAGCGGCGGCGCTGGCGAACAAAGAGCTGCAAACCATTCCGCGTCATATCGCTAACGCCATTGTTCAGGCCTGTGACGAGGTGCTGAACAACGGCAAATGCATGGATCAGTTCCCGGTCGACGTTTATCAGGGCGGCGCCGGCACGTCCGTCAATATGAATACCAACGAGGTGTTGGCGAACATCGGCCTGGAGCTGATGGGCCATCAAAAAGGGGAATACCAGTTCCTTAACCCCAACGATCACGTCAACAAATGCCAGTCGACCAACGACGCCTACCCTACCGGTTTCCGCATTGCGGTTTACTCCTCGATCCTGAAGCTGGTCGACGCCATCAGCCAACTGGGCGACGGCTTCCAGCGTAAGGCGGTAGAGTTTGAAAGCATCCTGAAAATGGGCCGCACCCAGTTGCAGGATGCCGTGCCGATGACGCTCGGCCAGGAGTTTCATGCCTTCAACGTGCTGCTGAACGAAGAGACGAAAAGCGTGATGCGCACCGCCGAGTTGCTGCTGGAGGTCAACCTCGGCGCGACGGCCATCGGCACGCGCCTGAATACGCCGGACGGCTATCAGCAGCTGGCCGTGCAGCGTCTGGCGGAGGTGAGCAATTTGCCGGTGGTGCCGGCGGAAGATCTGATCGAAGCCACCTCAGACTGCGGCGCCTACGTGATGGTGCATTCGGCGCTTAAGCGCCTGGCGGTAAAGCTGTCGAAAATCTGTAACGATCTGCGGCTGCTCTCCTCCGGCCCGCGCGCCGGACTGAATGAAATCAACCTGCCGGAATTGCAGGCGGGCTCTTCCATCATGCCGGCGAAAGTCAACCCGGTGGTGCCGGAAGTGGTTAACCAGGTCTGCTTCAAGGTGATCGGCAACGACACCACGGTGACGATGGCGGCCGAAGCGGGCCAGCTGCAGCTCAACGTGATGGAGCCGGTGATCGGTCAGGCGCTGTTTGAATCGATCAGCATTCTGACCAACGCTTGCTACAACCTGCTGGAGAAGTGCGTCAACGGTATTACCGCCAACAAAGCGGTCTGCGAAGCTTATGTATTCAACTCCATCGGCATCGTGACCTATCTCAACCCCTACATCGGCCACCATAACGGCGATATCGTCGGCAAGATTTGCGCGGAAACCGGCAAGAGCGTACGTGAAGTGGTGCTGGAGCGCGGNNAGCTGGACGATATCTTCTCGGTGCAGAACCTGATGTTCCCGGCCTACAAGGCCAAACGTTATACCGACGAAAGCGAGCAGTAACCGCTTCCGCTTCCCCTTCAGGCGCGCCGGCTTTCCCAACGGCGCGCCTTTTTTATCGCGCCTGCCATTTACATTCTGTCAACTCCGCCGCCAGCGCAGCGTGTTATTATCGGCGCTTTGCGAACAGGAGCTGACCGATGAACGCGAATCACGCGGTAGTAGTGCTCTGCACTGCGCCGGATCGATCAACCGCCGAAGCGTTGGCGACTCAGGCGTTAAACGCCCGGCTGGCCGCCTGCGTCACGCTGCTGCCCGGCGCGACCTCTTACTACGTCTGGGAAGGCAAGCTGGAGCAGAGCAGTGAAATTCAGCTGCTGCTGAAATGCGACCTGGCGCATCAACAGGCGCTGCTGGATCTGCTCAAGGCGGCACACCCTTACGATGTGCCGGAACTGCTGGCGCTGCCGGTTCAACATGGAGACAGTGAATATTTGTCATGGCTGCATGCATCTCTCGCCTGATTGTTATTTTCTTTGCGCTGTTCGTCAGCCTGCAGGCGCAGGCCGGGATCTTTACGCCCAGCAACAACAGCCGTTTCGTCTCGGTTAGCCAGGCTTTCGCCTTTGATTTCAGTCAGCAGGGCAACCAGCTGACGATCCGCTGGCAGATAAAACCGGGCTATTACCTCTACCGTCAGCAAATGCAGATTACGCCGCAGCAGGCGCAGATCGCGCCCCTTACTCTGCCGCCCGGCGTACCGCATGAGGATGAGTTCTACGGTAAAAGCGAAATCTATCCGCAGGATTTGACACTGCCCATCGTGCTGCGCCGGGCGGACAGCGGTGCCACGCTCAAGGTCACCTATCAGGGCTGCGC
>DENB01000106.1:2145-63641 GCA_002359495.1 Enterobacteriaceae bacterium UBA2655 | reverse complement strand
CGCCTCAGCCGGCATGGCGCCGTTCGCGCTCGGGCCGTTGTCGGCGCGCGCATCCTGCTGCGGGTTCTCCGGCGCGACGCTTTCCGGCGATGTCGGGATCTCTTTGCCCAGCTGCGCGTTAAGCTTCGCCAGATCCTGCTCGTTCAGGGTGCCGAGCGCATATTTGATATTCAACTGGTTGATCAAATAGTTGTAGCGCGCATCCGACAGCTGCTGTTTCGCGCTGTAGAGCGTGGTGGTCGCGTCCAGCACGTCGACGATGGTGCGGGTGCCGACCTGATAGCCTGCTTCGGTAGCTTCCAGCGAGCTTTGCGCAGAAACGACGGCCTGTTTATAAGCGTCGATGCTGCTGATGGAAGCGTTCACGTTGTTGAAAGAGGAGCGAACGGTCTGCACGGCGGAACGGTGCGCGCTCTCCAGCTGTTCGCTGGCGCTGACGAAGCTGTACTGCGCCTGTTTAACCTGCGAAGTCACGGAGCCGCCGCTGTAAAGCGGCAGGGTGAAGCTCAGGCCCACCTGGTTGTTGCCGGTAATCGAGTCGGTGGTGGTGCTCTGGTTAGCGCGGCTGCCGCCATATTTGTTGTTGGACAGACCGCTGGATGCGGTAAGATCCAACGTCGGCATATGGCCGGTTTCGGCATAGCGGATCTGCTCGCGCGCCAGATCCTGCGACAAACGCGCGTAGAGCAGGTTCAGGTTGCGGCTTTCCGCCTCTTTCAACAGCGCGCTGACCGGATCCGGTTTTGACGTTTTGAAGCGGTCGATATTGAGCGACGCCAGCGAAAGATAGGCGTTGCCGGTGATCTGGCGCAGCGCTTCGACCTGGTTGTCGAGGGTATTGCGCGCGGTCACTTCGTTCGCCAGCACGGCGTCATATTGCGCGCGCGCGTTCTGCACGTCGGTAATAGCGACCAGGCCAACGTTAAAGCGCTGGGTAGTCTGATCCAACTGACGATAGATCGATTGTTTTTGCGCTTCGTAATAAGAAAGCGTATCGATCGCGTTCAGTACGTTAAAATAAGCGGTAGCGGTGTTCAGGATCAGGTTTTGCTGTGCGACCTGATAGGTCACGTCCTGAATGCCGGCGGTTTTTTCCTGCAGCGTCAGGGCGCGCCATTTCGACATATCGAAAATGGTTTGCGTCAGCTGCAGCGAGGCGCTGGTGGTGTTTGAGTGAAGGCCGCTGCTGTCGCGATAGCCGTTGCTGTATTGGTAGTCTGCCCCCAAACCCAACTGCGGCAACAAAGGGCTGCGCGCTTCATTGATCTTCTCGAACGCGGCGTCGCGATCGGCAGCGGAGCTGCGCAGATCCGGGTTGCTCAGGCGAGCCTGCTGATAGACCTGAATCAGATTGTCCGCCTGGCTGGCGAAGCTGAAAGCGCCCAGGCTCAGTCCAATAACGAATGGGAGCAGTTTTTTCATTTGCATTCCTTGTGTTGCAGCAAAATAGCGAGGGTAGCGCTGCCGTAAGTCAAAAAATAATCGCCGATTTTAGCAGAGTACATCTGCCGGATAAGTTGGCTGAAAGTGCCTTCTGCCACTAATTTACGCAAATATTTCAGAAAGAACCACTCAGCTGGAGTAAGAGGGTTGGCTTTTCTTAGCTCCACCCCAATCTGCATAAGGAGCCAGACGATGACAGGCGAAAAAAAATCCCCTGTGACTTTCACAAAAAACGATGTAGAAATTATTGCACGCGAAACTCTTTACCAAGGTTTTTTTTCGCTTGTGCGCTATCGCTTTCGCCACCGTCTGTTTAATGGCGAAATGAGCGGCGAAGTGCAGCGCGAAGTTTTTGAGCGCGGACACGCCGCCGTGCTGCTACCCTATGATCCCCTGCGCGATGAAGTGGTGTTGATCGAACAAATCCGCATTCCGGCTTATGACACCAGCCGCACCCCCTGGCTGCTGGAGTTGGTCGCGGGCATCGTCGAACACGGCGAAAGCATGGAAGAAGTCGTGCGCCGCGAGGCGGTAGAGGAGGCGGGCCTGACGGTGGGCCGCGTCAAACCTGTGATAAATTATCTGGCTAGTCCCGGCGGCACCACCGAGCGCCTGTCGGTACTGGTTGGCGAAGTGGATGCCAGCCTGGCAGAGGGATATCACGGGCTGGAGGAAGAGAATGAGGATATTCTTGTCCATGTGGTGAGCCGGGAACAGGCTTACCGCTGGGTGGAGGAGGGAATAATTGATAACGCGGCGTCTGTCATTGCCCTGCAATGGTTAGCGTTGCACCATGCGAAATTACGAGAAGAGTGGAAGATAACATGAGACAGCGCTATACCCCTGATTTCCCCGAAATGATGCGGCTGTGCGAAACCAATTTTGCTCAGTTGCGCCGTCTGCTGCCGCGCAGCGACGAAGCGGGCGCATCGGTGACTTATCAGGTGAATGGCGCCAGCTATAAATTGACGATCGAGGAGTCTACCCGCTACACCACGCTGGTGGAGATTCGCCAGGTTGCGCCTGCCGTCAGTTACTGGAGCCTGCCTTCTATGTCGGTCAGGTTATATCATGACGCGATGGTCGCTGAAGTGTGTTCAACGCAGCAGATCTATCGTTTTAAAGCGCGCTATGATTACCCGAATAAAAAACTGCATCAGCGCGACGAGAAACATCAAATTAATCAGTTTCTCGCTGACTGGCTGCGCTACTGCCTGGCGCACGGCGCGATGGCGGTGCCGGTCTGCGAATAGCGTAAAACATATGATATGGCGTGGAGATTAAGGAAACGCTTTGGATAGCCTGCTAAGTCTTCCTGTGGCGAACGGGGCCGGAATCAGGATTTTACAAATCACGGACACCCACCTTTTCGCTGGTAAACATCAGTCGCTGCTGGGCGTAAATACCTGGGCGAGTTATGACGCGGTGCTCGACGCCATTGCGGCTCAGCAGCGCGAATTCGATCTCATCATCGCTACCGGCGATTTAGCTCAGGATCACTCCATCGAAGCGTATCAGCATTTCGCTGAGGGGATTTCGCGCCTGTCCGCGCCCTGCGTCTGGCTGCCGGGCAACCACGATTTCCAGCCGGCAATGTTCGACACCTTAGCCAAAGCGAAAATCGCCGACGCCAAACGCGTGTTTCTCGGCGATCGCTGGCAACTGGTGATGCTGGATAGCCAGGTTTTCGGCGTGCCGCACGGCATGCTGAGCGAGTATCAGCTGGAGTGGCTGGAGAAGGCGCTGGCGCAGGCGCCGGAGCGGCACACGCTGGTGGTGCTGCATCATCATCCTCAGGCGTCGGGCTGCACCTGGCTCGATCAGCACAGCCTGCGCAATCCGCATCAGCTAAACGCGGTACTTGAGAACTATCCGCTGGCAAAGACGTTAATCTGCGGCCATATCCATCAGGAGATGGATATTCAGTGGCAGGGGCGCCGTATTCTCGCCGCGCCCTCGACCTGCGTGCAGTTCAAACCGCACTGCACCGGCTTTACCATCGACAGCGTGGCGCCCGGCTGGCGCTGGCTGGAGCTGGAGGCGGACGGATCGGTGCGCACGGAGGTGAATCGCCTGCAAACCCTGGCGTTCTGTCCCGACCTCGACGCTGAGGGCTATTGATCATGGCGGTGCTGCTCTATCTGCACGGTTTCAACAGTTCGCCGCAGTCGGCCAAAGCGACGCAGTTTCAAGACTGGCTGGCCGACAACCATCCGCATATCGAGATGATCGTGCCGCAATTGCCGGCTTTTCCCGCCGACGCCGCCGCGCTGCTGGAGGATCTGGTGCTGCAGCGCGCAGGCGAGCCGCTGGGTCTGATCGGCTCTTCGCTGGGCGGCTGCTACGCCACCTGGCTATCGCAATGCTTCATGGTGCCGGCGGTGGTGGTGAATCCGGCGGTACGCCCTTTCGAGCTGCTGACGGATTACCTGGGCGCGAATCAGAATCCATACACCGGCCAGCAATATGTGTTAGAGTCTCGCCACATTTACGATCTGAAAGTTATGCAGATTGACCCGCTGGAAGCGCCCGACTTGCTCTGGCTGCTGCAACAAACCGGCGATGAAGTGCTCGATTACCGTCAGGCGCTCGACTACTACAGTTCCTGTCGCCAGACGGTGGAAGAGGGCGGCAATCATGCCTTTATCGGATTCGAACGCTATTTCCCGCCGATTCTCGACTTCCTCGGTCTGAATCACGTCTGAGCGCGGCGGGAGTCGCGACTATTTCAAACTTCAAATCAGACAGTTACGATGAC
Organism: Enterobacteriaceae bacterium UBA2655; assembly: GCA_002359495.1. GTDB lineage: Bacteria > Pseudomonadota > Gammaproteobacteria > Enterobacterales > Enterobacteriaceae > Pantoea > Pantoea superficialis. Next base: position 59,440 of record DENB01000106.1, on the reverse strand, counting down.
TCAATCAAGCTATAACGCGGATGCCATTGAGGTCCTTACTGGCCTCGAGCCCGTACGTCGTCGTCCGGGCATGTACACGGACACCACCCGTCCCAACCACCTGGGCCAGGAAGTCATAGATAACAGCGTCGATGAGGCACTGGCCGGTCACGCGAAGCGCGTGGAAGTGATCCTGCACGCCGATCAGTCGCTGGAAGTGATCGACGACGGACGCGGCATGCCGGTCGATATCCACCCGGAAGAGGGCGTGCCCGCCGTTGAGCTGATCCTCTGCCGCCTGCATGCCGGCGGTAAATTCTCGGGTAAAAACTATCAGTTCTCCGGCGGCTTGCACGGCGTAGGGATCTCCGTGGTCAACGCGCTGTCGAAACGCGTTGAAGTGACGGTGCGCCGCAACGGCGAAGTGTACGATATCGCGTTTGAAAACGGCGATAAGGTGCAGGATTTGACGGTCACCGGCAGCGTCAGTAAACGCAATACCGGAACGCGCGTGCATTTCTGGCCGGACGGCTCGTTCTTCGACAGCCCGCGCTTCTCCGTCTCGCGCCTGACGCACCTGCTGAAAGCGAAAGCGGTACTCTGTCCTGGCGTGGAGATCCTGTTCAAGGACAAGGTCAACAACACTGAACAGCGCTGGTTCTATGAAGACGGTCTGACCGACTATCTCAGTGAGGCGGTGAACGGCCTGCCGACGCTGCCGGAAAAACCCTTCGTCGGCAGTTTCGCCGGGGATGTGGAGGCGGTGGACTGGGCGCTGCTCTGGCTGCCGGAAGGCGGCGAACTGCTGACGGAGAGCTACGTTAACCTGATCCCCACTCTGCAAGGCGGGACGCACGTCAACGGCCTGCGTCAGGGGCTGCTGGACGCGATGCGCGAATTCTGCGAATACCGCAATATCCTGCCGCGCGGCGTCAAACTCTCGGCGGAAGATATCTGGGATCGCTGCGCCTACGTGCTTTCCGTGAAAATGCAGGATCCGCAGTTTGCCGGCCAGACCAAAGAGCGTCTGTCGTCGCGTCAGTGCGCGGCCTTTGTCTCCGGCGTGGTGAAAGACGCCTTTAGCCTGTGGCTTAACCAGAACGTGCAGGCTGCGGAACAGCTGGCGGAGCTGGCGCTCGCCAGCGCGCAGCGCCGGATGCGCGCGGCGAAAAAAGTAGTGCGTAAAAAGCTGACCAGCGGCCCGGCGCTGCCTGGCAAGCTGGCGGATTGCACCGCTCAGGACCTGAACAAAACCGAGCTGTTTCTGGTGGAAGGGGACTCGGCGGGCGGTTCGGCCAAACAGGCGCGCGACCGCGAATATCAGGCGATCATGCCGCTGAAAGGCAAAATCCTGAATACCTGGGAAGTCTCGTCGGACGAGGTGCTCGCTTCGCAGGAGGTACATGATATCTCCGTGGCGATCGGCATCGATCCCGACAGCGAAGATCTCACCCAGCTGCGCTACGGTAAAATATGCATTCTGGCGGATGCGGACTCCGACGGCCTGCATATCGCCACCTTGCTCTGCGCGCTGTTCGTTAAACATTTCCGCTCGCTGGTCAAAGGCGGCCATGTCTACGTAGCGATGCCGCCGCTCTACCGCATCGACCTGGGCAAAGAGGTCTGGTATGCGCTGGACGAAGATGAGAAAGAGGGCGTGCTGGAGCAGCTGAAGCGCAAGAAAGGCAAACCTAACGTGCAGCGCTTTAAAGGGCTGGGCGAGATGAACCCGATGCAGCTGCGCGAAACCACGCTTGATCCCAACACGCGCCGTCTGGTGCAGCTCACCATCGATGATGAAGACGTCGAACAGACGCTGCGCATGATGGATATGCTGCTGGCCAAAAAGCGCTCGGAAGATCGTCGCAACTGGCTGCAGGAAAAAGGCGATTTGGCCGATATCGAAGTGTAATAACAGGGACGCCGCGGCGTCCCTTTTCATTGCAGGAAAAAGAGACGGGTGAAAATTACGCTTGAAGAACTGCGCGCCTGGGTGGTGGTGGTGGACACGGGATCCATCACCGCTGCGGCGGAACAACTCGATCAGACCAGCTCCGGCATCAGCCGGGCGCTGAGTCGGCTGGAAAGTAAGCTGCAAACCACCCTGATGCACCGCACCACGCGCCGCCTGGCGCTCACGGAGGAGGGGCAGATTTTTCTGACGCACGCGCGCAAAATCCTCGCCTCGGTTGAGCAGGCTGAGGAGCAAATCGCCCATCGTCGCGAAACGCCGTCCGGTCGTCTGCGCATCAATGCCGCCACGCCCTTCATGCTGCACGTTATCGTGCCGCTGGTGGAGGAGTTCAGCACGCGCTATCCCCTCGTTCAGCTTGAGCTGAATACCGACGACATCGTGATTGATCTGCTGGAGCAGCAAACCGATATCGCCATACGCATCGGCGAACTGCGTGACTCCACTATCCGGGCGCGCATGCTCGGTCATAGCCGGCTGCGTCTGCTGGCCAGCCCGGCCTATCTGGAAAAATATGGCGAGCCGCAGAGCGTGGCCGCTCTGGCGCAGCATCGTCTGATCGGATTCAGTAATTCTGAGGTGCACAACCGTTGGCCGGTCTGGGGAAAACAGGGCGAGATGTTGCAGATAAAACCCACTATCGGCGCCTCCAGCGGCGAAACGATCCGCCAGCTGGCGCTGGCGGGCCAGGGCATCGCGCGGCTCTCTGATTTTAACAGCCATAACGATGTCGTCGGCGGCAGGCTGGTTCAGGTGCTGAAAAGCGAAACGCACGACGCCCGCCTGCCGGTACACGCGGTCTACTACAGCAATTCGACCTTATCGGCGCGCATCACCTGCTTTCTGGATTTTTTACGTGAAAAAATCGAGGAGCAGAAGCTTTTCTGAGCCTGGCGCCTGGCGGAAAAGCTTCCCCCTGTTCGGGGGAAAACGTCAGGCGCGCCGTTGGGTCGGCTCCAGCACCAGGATTTTCACATCCACCACGTTGTCTTTGATGGCGGCGCGGTGCGCCTCCATATGCGGCATCTGCTGATGCTGCTCCAGATGACGCAGCGATTCCCACTGTTCCAGCATAAAAATGGAGTCGGGCGAGTTGTGTTTCCACGGCACCTGCGCCTGATGATCGACCAGCGCGTCGTACTGACCGCAACCCTCTTCCTGCAGCACGACGGGAATGAGTTTCTGAATTTCCGCCAGCACCGCATCGCGGCGGCCCGGTTTGATACAGATCTCTGCAACCACGGTCAGCATAGCCTTCTCCTTATTTTTGCCGGTGTGTTAACAGTTAAGCAAAGATCTGGCTGAGATGAGTCCGATAACGCTCGATATCGCGCGGAATATCGGGCTGCTTAATCACGTCGTTACAGATAAAGGTCGGCAATCCTTCCATGCCCAGGAACTGGTTCGCCTTATGGAAGTGCAGATAAAGTCCGTCGACGCCGACGCCTTCAAAGAACTGTTCCGGGTCGGTAAAGGCTTCCAGCGGCGCGTTCCAGGTCAGCGAGAGCATATATTTTTTGCCCTGAATCAGACCGCCCGAGCCATATTTTTTGCTGGCGTCGGCGCGGGTGCGGCCATCGCTGGCATAGAGCGCGCCGTGACCTTCGGTAAACACCTCATCGATATATTTTTTCACGATCCAGGGTTCGCCCATCCACCAGCCCGGCATCTGATAGATAACGACATCGCTGTCGAGGTATTTCTGCACTTCATCGGCGACGACATACCCTTTATCGACTTCGGTCACTGACACGTCGTGGCCCTGATCGCGCAGCCAGGTCGCGGCAACCTCGGTCATGGTATGGTTCAGCTCGCCTTTGGAGTGGGCAAAGGTTTTGCCGCCGTCGATAATTAAAATTTTGCTCATCAGTTCAGCTCCTTTATAAATAATGGCGCCAGTTTACCTGACAGCGGAACGCGGAAAAATGCGCGTTTGATCACAATACTTTTGCCTGATGAGCAATAATACCGCGTACTTGCTGCCATAAAATCGAGAAAATCAAATTACGGCGCGGCATCGCCGTCACCCTTTGTCTGACGACAGGCTCCCCTGTGACTAACCGCGGCGAATAAGGTACTATCCTCGCCAAATGATCGCCGGTGGTCCGCCGCGGCGGGCCACGATGTGAGGAAGTAAGCTTAATGAGTGAATTGACGCAGGATGGTGCAGAGCGTCTCGCCCTGCACAAATTTACTGAGAACGCGTACCTGAACTACTCGATGTACGTGATCATGGACAGGGCACTGCCCTATATCGGCGACGGCCTGAAGCCGGTACAGCGCCGTATCGTTTACGCCATGTCCGAGCTGGGGCTGAGCGCCAGCGCAAAATTTAAAAAGTCGGCGCGTACCGTCGGCGACGTGCTGGGTAAATACCATCCGCACGGCGACAGCGCCTGCTATGAAGCGATGGTGCTGATGGCGCAGCCGTTCTCCTATCGCTACCCGCTGGTCGACGGGCAAGGCAACTGGGGTGCCCCGGACGATCCGAAATCGTTCGCCGCGATGCGTTATACCGAATCGCGTCTGTCGAAATATGCCGAAGTGCTGCTCAGCGAACTAGGCCAGGGCACGGTCGATTTTATCCCTAACTTCGACGGCACCCTGCAGGAGCCGAAGATGCTGCCTGCGCGCCTGCCGAATATTTTGCTGAACGGCACCACCGGCATCGCGGTAGGCATGGCGACCGATATTCCGCCGCATAACCTGCGTGAAGTGGCGCAGGCGGCGATGACATTGATCGACAACCCGAAAACCACGCTGGAGATGCTGCTGGATATTGTCCAGGGTCCCGATTTTCCTACCGAAGCGGAGATCATCACGCCGCGCGAGGAGATCCGCAAAATCTACCAGAACGGGCGCGGATCGATCCGTCAGCGCGCGGTCTGGAAAAAAGAGGACGGCGAGGCGGTGATCACCGCGCTGCCGCATCAGGTCTCCGGCGCGCGCGTGCTGGAGCAGATAGCCGCGCAGATGCGCAATAAAAAGCTGCCGATGGTGGAAGATCTGCGCGACGAATCGGATCACGAAAACCCTACGCGGCTGGTGATCGTGCCGCGCTCTAACCGCGTCGATCTCGATCAGGTGATGAACCATCTGTTCGCCACTACCGACCTGGAAAAGAGCTACCGCGTTAACCTGAACATGATCGGGCTGGATAACCGTCCGGCGGTGAAAAACCTGCTGGAAATCCTCACCGAATGGCTGTCGTACCGCCGCGACACCGTGCGCCGCCGCCTTAACTATCGCCTCGAGAAAGTGCTGCGCCGCCTGCATATTTTGCAGGGTCTGCTGATCGCTTTTCTGAACATCGATGAAGTGATCCATATCATCCGCAGCGAAGATGAGCCGAAGCCGGTACTGATGTCGCGCTTTGAGATCAGCGAAACCCAGGCGGAAGCGATCCTTGAGCTGAAGCTGCGCCACCTCGCCAAACTGGAAGAGCAGAAGATTCGCGGCGAGCAGAACGAGCTGGAGAAAGAGCGCGACCAGATTCAGGCGATTCTCGCCTCCGAGCGCAAAATGAACACTCTGCTGAAGAAAGAGCTGCAGGCGGACAGCAACGCCTACGGCGACGCTCGCCGCTCGCCGCTGCACGAGCGCGACGAGGCGAAGGCGCTGAGCGAGAACGAACTGGTGCCGTCCGAGCCGGTCACTATCGTGCTTTCGCAGATGGGCTGGGTGCGCAGCGCCAAAGGCCATGATATCGATCCCGCCGGTCTGAGCTACAAAGCGGGCGACAGCTATCGGGCGTCGGCGCGCGGCAAGAGCAACCAGCCGGTGGCCTTTATCGACTCCACCGGCCGCAGCTATACCCTGGATCCCACCTCGCTGCCGTCGGCGCGCGGTCAGGGCGAGCCGCTGACCGGCAAGCTGACGCCGCCGCCAGGCGCGACAGTGGAGCAGGTGCTGATGGAGGCGGAGGAGCAGAAGCTGCTGATGGCGTCCGACGCCGGCTACGGCTTTATCTGCACCTTCAACGATCTCATCTCGCGCAACCGCGCCGGTAAAGCGCTGCTGACCCTGCCGGATAATGCTCGCGTGATGACGCCGATGGCGGTGCATCATGAAGATGACATGCTGCTGGCGATCACCGCCGCCGGACGTATGCTGATGTTCCCGGTGGGCGACCTGCCGCAGATGTCGAAAGGCAAAGGCAATAAAATCGTCTCAATTCCGTCAGCGGAAGCGGCGGCGGGCCAGGACAAGCTGGCGTGGCTGCTGATCCTGCCGCCGGGCAGCGCCGTCACGCTTCACGTCGGCAAACGCAAAATGACGCTGCGCAGCGAAGATCTGCAGAAATTCCGCGCCGAACGCGGACGTCGCGGCACGCTGTTGCCGCGCGGCCTGCAGCGTATCGATCGCGTTGAGCTGGATGCGCCAGCCCGCCCGTCAGCGATGACCAGCGAAGAATAAACACACCTGTACGCTAACTGGTCAGGCGATGCCACAAAGAGGACGTTATGTTATTAATTTTGCGTACTATCTACATTATTATCTTTTCGCTTTTGGTCTGCGTGTTTGGGTCGATCTGGTGTCTGTTTTCGCCGCGCAATCCGCGCCACGTCGCCACGTTCGGCCATCTTTTCGGCAGCATGTCGGGCGTGTTCGGCGTTAAAGTCGAGCTGCGTAAGCCGGCAGGGGCGGAAAATTATGGCAATGCCATCTATATTGCTAACCACCAAAACAATTACGACATGGTCACCGCGGCGAAAATCGTTCAGCCGCCGACGGTAACGGTGGGGAAAAAGAGCCTGCTCTGGATCCCGTTTTTCGGCCCGCTTTACTGGCTGACCGGCAACCTGTTGATCGACCGCGACAACCGCGCCAAGGCGCACGGCACCATCGGCGACGTAGTGGAGCAGTTCAAAAAGAAGAAGATCTCTTTCTGGATGTTCCCGGAAGGCACGCGCAGCCGCGGACGCGGTCTGCTGCCGTTTAAAACCGGCGCCTTTCACGCGGCGGTGGCGGCGGGCGTGCCGATCATCCCGGTGGTGGTCTCCAACACGCACGACAAGATCAAACTCAACCGTCTGAAAAACGGTCTGGTGATCGTGGAGATGCTGCCGCCGGTAGACATCAAGGAGTTTGAAAACGCCTCGGTGCGCAAGCTGGCGACCCACTGCCGCGAATTGATGTCGGCCAAGCTGGAAGAGCTTAACGCTGAAGTCGCCGAGCGCGAGAAAAACGGGAAAATCTGACCGGCCTTTACCACACCAGGGGCGTGCGCGTCCGCGACACGCCCCGCACACAGCACTTGCATAACAGAATAAAAATGGACGGCGTTCGCGCGCCATGCTCATAAGGTCAGAAGTTTTATGTCTTTCAGCAGACGTCAGTTTATCCAGCTTTCAGCCGGTATGGCGCTCAGCGCCGGTATCGCGCCTTCCACAGCTCGCGCGGCGGAAGGCGGCGGCGATGTTCCTCTGCCCGTACCGCCGCTGCTGGAATCCCGCCGCGGCCAGCCTCTGTTTCTCACGCTTCAGCGCAGCCACTGGTCATTCAACGGCGACAACAATAAGGTGCTGGTCTGGGGCATCAACGGCCTTTATCTGGGGCCTACGGTACGCGTTTACAGCGGCGACGACGTCAAGCTGATCTACACCAATCGTCTTACCGAGCCGGTGGCGATGACCGTCAGCGGCCTGCAGGTGCCGGGCGCGCTGATGGGCGGCGCGCCGCGCATGATGTCCGCCGGCGCCGACTGGGCGCCGGTGCTGCCGATTCGTCAGGGCGCCTCGACCTGCTGGTATCACGCCGATACGCCGAACCGTATGGCGCCGCACGTCTATAACGGGCTGGCCGGTCTCTGGCTGGTGGAGGACGAGGTTAGCAAATCGCTGCCGTTGCCTTCCCACTACGGCGTCGACGATTTCCCGCTGATTATTCAGGACAAACGGCTCGATAACTTCGCCACGCCGGTGTACGACCCGCCGCAAGAGGGCGGTTTTCTCGGCGACGTGCTGCTGGTGAACGGCGTCAGAAATCCTTACGTCGATGTCTCCCGCGGCTGGGTGCGCCTGCGCCTGCTGAACGCCTCTAACGCGCGTCGCTACCAGCTGAGCATGAGCGACAACCGGCCATTCACCGTCATCGCCAGCGATCAGGGTTTTTTGCCCGCGCCGGTGGCGGTGCAGCAGCTCTCGCTGGCGCCGGGCGAGCGGCGCGAAGTGCTGATCGACATGTCGCAGGGGGATGAAGTCTCGATTACCGCCGGCACGGCGGCGGGCATTATGGATCGTCTGCGCGGCCTGTTTCAGCCTTCCTCTATCCTGACTTCGACCCTGATTCTGACGCTGCGTCCTACCGGGCTGCTGCCGCTGGTGACCGATAACCTGCCGATGCGCCTGCTGGCGGATCAGATCCTCGACGGCGTCGCGGTGCGCACGCGCGAGTTTCGCTTGGGCGACAATCTGCCGGGCATCAACGGCGCGCTCTGGGATATGAACCGCATCGATACCGTGGCGCAGCAGGGCACCTTTGAGCGCTGGATCATTCATGCCGATCGTCCTCAAGCGCTGCATATTCAGGGCGTGATGTTTCTGATTAAAAGCGTCAACGGTGCGCAGCCGATGGGCGAAGATCGCGGCTGGAAAGATACCGCTTGGATCGACGGCGACGTGGAGCTGTTAGTCAGCTTTCCGCAAGGCTCTTCCGAGCACTTCCCCTTTGTCTACTACAGCCAGAGCCTGGAGATGGCCGATCGTGGCTCGGCGGGACAGCTGCTGGTGCAGTCGGCAGGGTAAAAACGGGCGGGGCTTGCATAAATGCTGCTCCCGGCAAGGGAGCAGCGGACTTTATCAGTTAAACTCTTCCGGATCGGGACCCAGGCGGTTGCCCTGATCCAGTTTGGCGATCTCGCTGATTTCGCTCTTCTCCAGACGGAAATCGAACACGGCGAAGTTCTCTTCGATACGCGACGGGGTGACCGATTTCGGGATCACCACCAGGCCGCTGTCCAGATGCCAGCGAATCACCACTTGCGCCGGCGTCTTGCCATATTTTTTCGCCAGATCTTTGATAATTGCCTGATCGAACACGCCTTTGCCGCCCTGCGCCAGTGGACTCCAGGATTCGGTCTGAATCTGATGCATCGCATTCCAGGCGTGCAGCGTGCGCTGTTGCAGCATCGGATGCAGTTCGATCTGGTTAACCACCGGCGCCACGCCCGTTTCATCCATCAGACGCTTCAGATGGTTTTCATGAAAATTACAGACGCCGATGCTCTTCGTCAGCCCCTGCTTTTGCAGCTCAATCATCCCTTTCCAGGCCTCGACATACTGATCTTTCGCCGGGCAAGGCCAGTGCATCAGGTAGAGATCGACCTGGTCCAGCTTCAGTTTTTCCAGGCTGGTTTCCAGCGCCTGTTGCCAGTTTTGCTGATCGTCGTTCCACAGTTTGGTGGTGACGAAAATCTCGTCGCGCGGCACGTCGGTCTCCTGCAGCGCCTGGCCAATCGCCTCTTCGTTTTTATAGGCGGCTGCGGTATCGATGGAGCGGTAGCCCACCTCCAGCGCCTTGAGCACCGCCTTACGCGCGTCGTCCATGCTGGCCTGCCATACGCCTAATCCCAGCTGCGGCATCATGTTGCCGTCACGCAGTTTAATAATTGGTTGGTCCGCCATGGTTGCTCCTTAATTTGCATTGAACCGACTGATAAGTCGTTGGTGTTTAAATCCGGGAAACACGCTTTTCGCTGATGTAAATGTAGCCGCAGATGCGGACTTCCGCTCTGCTTGATCCTGTGTAATTCTTGCCTGTTTCTCCAGATGAGTAGAGATTAAGCGAGCATGGCGGCACAATAGTCTCTCCGGTTTTCTTGAGATGATGCTTATGCCCCATGACGCCCTTTGCCGCCGCCTGGCGCACCAGGTGGTCGGGTTAATGACCACCCGGCGCGACACGCTGTGCGCGGTGGATAACGTTTCGCTGATCTACGCCAGCCAGCATATGCCGCGTACGCCGATCATGTATCAGCCGGGCATCGTGATTCTGTTCCAGGGACGTAAAACCGGCTATCTCGGCAGCACGGTGTTTCATTATGACGCCACCAAATACCTCATGCTCACCGTGCCGTTGCCGGTCGAGTGCGAAACCTGGGCGACGCCGGAACAGCCGCTGGCGGGGATCTGCCTGAGCGTGGACGCCGCGCGCCTGCAGGATCTGCTGATGGATATCGGCGACGACGACACGTTTCAGCCTCAGCCGCAAACCTCCGGCATTCACTCCGCTTACCTGAGCGAAGAGATGCTCTGCGCCGCCGAACGCCTGCTCGACGTGATGAGCCAGCCGCGCGGCGCGCGGGTGCTGGGACCGCATATCGTGCGTGAAATTATTTACTACGTATTAACCGGACCCTGCGGCGGCGCGCTGCTGTCGCTGGTGAGCCGTCAGACGCAGTTCAGCCAGATCGCCCGCGCGCTGCGGCGCATTGAAAACCACTACGCGGATAACCTCAGCGTCGATGCGCTGGCGGCGGAAGTGAATATGAGCGTCTCGGCATTTCATCATAACTTCAAGGCGGTGACGCAGACTTCGCCGTTACAGTATCTGAAGCGCTACCGTCTGCATCAAGCGCGGCTTTTGATGCTGCACGACGGCATGAAGGCGGGCGCGGCGGCGGTGCGTGTCGGCTATGAGAGCGCCTCGCAGTTTTCGCGCGAGTTCAAACGTTATTTCGGCGTGACGCCGGGCGAGGAGATGAGCCGCGTGCGCCAGACGGTGATGGAACCGCCGGCCTGACGCGCGGCGTCAGGCCTGTTTTTGCCGTCTTTTCTTCCAGATAACGATAATGCTGCCCGCCAGACCCAGAAACAGCAGCGCCACCGGCAGGATCATCAAAATCGCCATCACCTGATCTTCGTGGCGCTTGATAAAGGGCACCTGGCTGATGCCGTAGCCAAAGGCGACCACGATGCTGACCCACAGCAGGCCGCTCAGCCAGTTGAAGAATTGAAAGCGACCGTTCTGCAGGCCGGAGATGCCGGCCATGGTCGGCAGCAGGGTGCGGACAAAGGCGAGAAAGCGCCCCACCAGCAGCGCCATCAAGCCGTGGCGATTGAACAGGTGCCAGGCGCGCTGATGATATTGCGCCGGCAGATGCAGCAGCCAGCTCTTCACCAATTTGGTGTTCCCCAGCCAACGTCCCTGGAGATAGCTCAGCCAGCAGCCGAGGCTGGCGGCGGCGGTCAGAATCAACATCGTCGGGACGAAATCCATCACCCCTTTCGCCACCATCGCGCCCGCCAGCAGCAGCAGGCTGTCGCCCGGCAGGAAAGAGGCGGGCAGCAGGCCGTTTTCCAGAAACAGCGTCAGGAACATGATGCCGTACACGATCCATACCACGTCCGGATTGGCCAGCGCGGCGAAATCCTGATGCCAGAGCGCCTGGACAATCTCATGTAAAACAGCCATCGGTTATCCCATCGAGTTACAAGGCTTCTATTTTAGCGGCTAACGCGGCAGCGCAAGAATGTCGACTTGCGCGCCGGCCGCATGGTTGAGGTTTTGTTTAACTTTATTGCGCCAGGCGATCGAATCCGGCAGCAAGATCGGCGATCAGATCGTCGACATGTTCCAATCCGATATGCAGGCGCACCAGCGTGCCGTCGAAATCGACGCCGCCTGCCGGGCGAATCGCCGCCAGCTCTTCCGGCTGGTTGGCGAGAATCAGGGATTCGTAGCCGCCCCATGAATAGGCCATGCTGAAATGATGGAAGCGATCGAGATAATTCGCCAGCTGTTGCGGGTTGAGCTTCTCTTTTAAAACAAAGGAAAAGAGGCCGCTGCTGCCGGAAAAATCACGACGCCAGAATGCGTGGCCTTTGCACTGCGCCAGCGCCGGATGGTTGACGCGCGCCACGGCAGGCTGCTGCGCCAGCCACTCCGCCACCTGCAGTCCGCTCTCTTCATGCTGGCGCAGGCGCACGCCCAAGGTGCGCAGGCCGCGGCTCGCCATATAAGCCGTATCGGCGTCCACCATCTGGCCCATCAGATAGGAGTTTTCGCGCAGCTGATCCCAGCAGCGGGCATTGGCCACCGCGGTGCCGATCATCGCGTCGCTGTGACCGATCAGGTACTTGGTGCCCGCCTGAATCGAGATATCCACGCCGTGATCCAGCGCGTTGAACAGCACGCCCGCCGCCCAGGTATTGTCGATCATGATCACCGCATCCGGGGCTTTGGCGCGCACCGCTTTGACGATCGCCGACACATCCTGTACTTCCATGGTGATCGAGGCGGGAGACTCCAGGAACACCACGCGCGTGTTGGGCCGCACCAGTTCGGCAATTTCGCTGCCGATGCAGTGATCGAAATACGTGGTAGTGATATTCAGTTTGCTGAGGATCTTGCTGCAAAAATCCTGCGTCGGCTCATAGACGGCGCCGCTCACCAGCAGATGATCCCCCGCCTCGACAAAGGCGAGAATCGCATTAGAAACCGCAGCGGCGCCGCAGGGATAAAGCGCGCAGCCCGCGCCGTTTTCCAGTTCGGTCATCGCGTCCTGCAACGCGAAATGGGTCAGCGTGCCGCGGCGGCCATAAAAAAGCTCGCCTTTCGCCCGTCCGGCGGCGGCCTGTTTTTTATCCGCCACCGTCTCGAACACCAGCGAGGAGGCGCGCTGGATCACGCTGTTGACCGAACCTTGCGTATAACGTTTGCTGCGCCCTGCATTGACCAGAGCGGTATCAATTTTCTTCGTTGCCATCACTGCTTGTCCTGCCGCTTCCAACAAAGCCACCACGTTACCACGAATCGCGCCGGGGAATGACCGGGAATAATGATTATCGGAGTCGGGACGGGGAGAAAAAACGGGCGGCCTGGCGCGCCCGTTTCAGGTTGTCGAACGGCGGTGCGCCCCTACATCACGCCCATCCAGCGCGGCAGCCAGAGCGACAGCGCCGGGACATAGGTAATCAGCAGCAGCACCAGAAACAACATGACGTAAAAGGGCAGCATGGCGCTGACCACCTCTTCTATTTTTTGCTTGCTGACCGCGCTGGCGACAAACAGCACCGTGCCGACCGGTGGGGTAATCAGGCCGATGCCGAGGTTGGTCATCATGATCATGCCGAAATGCACCGGATCGATGCCGAGCGAGGTGGCAACCGGCAGCAGCACCGGCGTCAGGATCAGGATGATCGGCGCCATGTCCATCAGCGTGCCTATCACCAGCAGCAGCAGGTTGATGCACATCAGAATGACATATTTATTGTCGGAGATGCTGGTGAAGAAGCCGGTAATCAGCGTCGGTAGCTGCATAAAGGTCATCACCGCGCCGAAACCGGCGGCGAAGGCGATCAGCACCATGACGATAGTGACCGTTTTAATGGTGCGGAACAGCAGGATATGCAGCTGATTCCATTTAAAGTCGCGGTAGATGAACATGGTGACGAAGAAGGCCCACAGGCAGGCGATGGCGGCCGACTCCGAGGCGGTAAAGATGCCGGATAAGATCCCGCCGAGAATAATCACGATGGTAAACAGGCCCCAGAAGGCGTCGAAAAAAATAGTCAGCGCCTGGCGAAACGGGATGCGTTCGCCGCGCGGGTAGCCACGTTTGCGCGCAAAGCCGAGGCACATCACCATCAGGCATAAACCGAGCAGCAGGCCCGGAAAAATCCCGGCGACGAACAGCGAGGAGATGGTGACTACGCCGCCGGTGGCGAGCGAGTAGATCACTGAATTGTGGCTGGGCGGCGTCAGCACCGCCTGTACCGAGCCGCTGGCGGTCACTGCGGCGGCAAAATCGCGCGGATAGCCTTTCTGCTCCATCTGCGGGATCATCACCGAGCCGATCGAGGCGGTATCCGCCACCGACGAGCCGGAGATAGCGCCGAAAAAGGTGGAGGCGACGATATTCACCAGCGACAGGCCGCCGCGAATAAAGCCGACGAAAATATAGGCGAAGTTGACCAGCCGCCGCGCAATGCCGCCTTCCGCCATAATGGCGCCGGCGAGAATAAAGAAAGGAATGGTCAACAGCGAGAATTTGTTGATGCCGTTGGTGATCTGAATCACCACCGCCTCCAGCGGCAGATCGATCCACCAGGCGCCGATAAAGGCGCTCAGGCCGACCGCAAAAGCCACGGGAAAACCGATCAACAACAGGAGAATCAAACTGCCAATCAAAATTAACGCATCCATAGGGCTTGCTCCGCGCTAGTGCGTACCGCCAAGAATGACGACAGGTCGCTGGGTTTGCTCGCCGCAAACCAGCCGCTCAACAACAAACAGCAGGGTAAACAGCGTGCCGACCGGGATAGGCAAATAGATCTCGCCGTAGGTCACGTCGGGCAGCGACGCGAGCGGCTGGACCCACATCGCCGCGCAGAGGTTATAGCTGGCGCGCAGGATAATCAGGCAGGTCAGCAGCATCAGCAGGTTGCAAAGCAGCAGCGCCAGCCGCTGGCCGCCCGCCGACAGGCGATCGGTCACCATCGACACGCAGATATGGGTGCCGGCGCGCAGGCCGACCGGCGCGCCGATAAAGGTAAAAATGATCATGCAGATGATGGCGACCGGCTCCGGCCAGGCGAGCGCGCCGTTCAGCACATAGCGCGCGAAAATGCCGATGGGGATCACCGTGACCATCACCAGCAGCGCCACGGCCGCTATTCCCATGCAGAGCAGATAAAGCTTATCCATCAGACGACAATAAGCAGTCATAGTGGTATACCTGATTCAGGCGCCGGACGGCGCGGGAGAAGGTTATTTCACGTCGGCGATCTGCTTCATCAGATCCTGATACTGGCCGCCGAAACGATCGCGCACCGGCTGGGTCGCCTTGATAAAGCTTTCGCGATCGATCTCCTGAAAGGTCACGCCGCCCGCCTTCATCTTTTCCAGCGACGCCTGGGTGTAGGCCGCCCAGAGCTGGCGCTCTTCATCCTGCGCCTCTTTACCCAGCTTCTTCATCAGCGCCTGATCCTCTGCGGAGAGGCGTCCCCAGGCGGGTTTAGAGAACAGGATCATCTCCGGCTGAATAAAGTGGCCGGAAAGGGTGTAGTACTTCGCCACCGGCATATAGTTGTGGGCGACGAAGGTAGGCGGATTGTTTTCCGTGCCGTCCACCACGCCGGTCTGCATGGCGCTGAACACCTCGCTGACTCCCATCGCCACCGGATTGGCGCCCATCGCCTTCAGCGTGGCGAGCGAGATGGCGCTGTTCTGCACGCGGATCTTCATGCCCTTCAGATCGTCCGGTTTGCTCAGCGGCTTTTTAGTGATCATGTTGCGGACGCCGGCGTCGGTCCAGCCGAGAAACACCATGCGCGCGTTGGCGTCGTTATCGAACTTGTCGACGATCTGTTTGCCGATTTCGCCATCCAGCACCTTGTGCATATGCGTCTCATCGCGAAAAACATAGGGCAGCGTCAGCACGCTGGTTTCGGGCGCGATGGTGGTCACCGGCGCCAGCGAGACGCGGATCATATCGATCGCGCCGAGCTGAACCTGCTGCAGCGTTTGGTCTTCATCGCCCAGCACGCCGCCGGCATACACTTTCATCTGCAAGCGTCCCTGCGTAGCCTGCTTCAGCTTGTCGCCCATATGCTCCAGCGCCACCACGGTGGGGTAGCCGGCAGGCTGCACTTCGGCCACCCTGAAGACCTGGGCGGAAGCGGCTGTGGAGAACCACGCCGCTGCGGAAAATAACGAAACGCCGAGCAGTAATTTTTTCATTGTCATTCTGTTTTCTCCGGCACAGGAAAAGTGATCGCGGCGCGACAAGACAAAGGTAAGAGGGAAAGCAGACGCCGCGCGCCTGACTGGCTGCACCAGCATAGAGAAAAAGCGCGAGGGGAAAACGGGCGCCGTTGTGATTGAATGAAATGCATCACATTTTGAAACGATGTTTTAATAATTTTATACTCAGCGTCACATTTTCAAAACATCGCCCGATGCTGGCAAACAACCTGGCCGCGCAGGCGCAGAAGCGCACCATAAGTTTGTAAATAGTAATGAGAACTACTATCAATTCGCTGTTGATTTGGTATGATCCGCGCTTATTCCAAAACTGTGCAATTTGAGGTTGGAGACGCAGCGTGGTAGCCAGTGATTTGATGCAAACGGATCTCTCCGTCTGGGGCATGTATCAACATGCAGATATCGTGGTAAAAGTGGTGATGATTGGGCTGTTGCTGGCTTCAGTCGTCACCTGGGCGATTTTCTTCAGCAAATATGCTGAACTCAGCGCTGCGAAACGCCGCCTAAAACGCGAACAGCTGGCGCTGGCCGAGACGCGCTCGCTGAGCGACGCGGCGCAAACCGCGAAGAGCTTTAGCGCCAACAGCCACAGCGCCGCGCTGCTGAACGACGCGCAAAACGAGCTGGAGCTTTCCGCCGGCGCGGAAAGCCTCGACGGCATTAAAGAGCGCACCAGCTTCCGTCTGGAGCGCAAAGTCGCCGCTTTCAGCCGCCATGCCGGACGCGGCAACGGCTTCCTCGCCACGATCGGTTCGGTTGCGCCTTTTATCGGTCTGTTCGGGACGGTATGGGGCATCATGAACAGCTTTATCGGCATCGCTAAAACGCAGACCACCAATCTGGCGGTCGTCGCGCCGGGTATCGCCGAAGCGCTGCTCGCCACCGCCATCGGCCTGGTCGCCGCGATCCCGGCGGTGGTGATCTACAACGTATTCGCTCGCATGATCGCCAGTTACAAAGCGTCGCTGGGCGATGTCGCCGCGCAAATCCTGCTGCTGCAGAGCCGCGATCTCGATCTGGGAAACGCGATCGGTAGTAAAGAAGCCCAGCGCGCTGTCACTCAGAAACTGCGCGTAGGTTAACGTCATGGCGATGCGATTAAACGACGACCTGGAATCCGATGGTGAAATGCACGAAATTAACGTGACGCCGTTTATCGACGTCATGTTAGTTCTGCTGATCATCTTTATGGTGGCCGCGCCGCTGGCGACGGTTGACGTGCGCGTCAATCTGCCGGCCTCGACCAGCGCGCCGCAGCCGCGCCCGGAGAAGCCGGTCTATCTCTCGATTAAGGCGGACAAACAGCTTTATGTCGGCAACGACGCCGTCACCAATGAAAACCTGGTGAACGTGCTGAGCGAGCAGACGCAAGGCAACAAAGAGACCACCATCTTCTTCCAGGCGGACAAAACGGTTGATTACGAAACCCTGATGTCGGTGATGGATCAGCTGCGCGGCGCCGGTTATCTGAAAATCGGCCTGGTGGGCATGGAAAGCGTGCAGAAGTAGGTTTTCTGTCTGTACTGAATTAAAAAAAGGCGACCGCTCAGGTCGCCTTTTTTAACGCTCTTCTCGGGTATGCCACAACCTCAAAATATAGAGCGTGGCGTCGCAAAGCTCGTAGCGTAATTCATAACTGCCGACCAGAAGACGGCGAATTTCTCGCGGTTCGAACTCTTCAAGACGCTCGCCCAAACGAGGATGTTTTGCAATCTGTCGCGGCGAGGCAGCCAGCAACTGAACGGTTTTAGCCGCAGCCTGAGGATTCGCCTTAGCGAGAAATTCATGAAGCCGGGCAAGATCGGAAAGCGCTTTGGCAGTCCATTTTATGTTCACTCCCTGCGTGCTCCCTTACTTTTTCGGCAAGGGCAGAGGGGCGCTGCCGCTTAAGCTTTCAGCCCAAGCCATCACGGCGTCCTGCTCAATAACGTTGCCCTGATCCACCTCTTCCATCGCTTCGAGCGTTAACCGCTTACGCTCTTCTTCCTGATCAAGCCACGCCAGCAAGGCTTGCTTGATAATCCAGCCTTTAGGCCGCTCCAGCCTTGCGGCGGCGGCATCGATTTTCTCCGCCAGCGGCAGCGGAACATGTGCCGTCAAAACCCGGCTTTGCGCCTGCGCCATGTTTTACCCTCCGTCTGATTTAATCAAATTTAATCTTAATGATTAAATGGCGTTCACTCAAGGCGTAGGGGAATTTTTCAGCAATAAAAAAGGCGGGTAAAATACCCGCCTTTTGCAGTTAAGCCGCTGTTAACTCAGATGTTCGCCGCCCGTCACGCCATGCACTTCGGCGGTAACGTAGCTCGACTCCTGCGAGGCGAGATAAACATAGACGCCCGCCAGTTCGGCCGGTTGACCCGCGCGTTTCATCGGCGTCTGCTGACCGAAGGTCGGCAATTTCTCCTGCGGCTGACCGCCGGTAACCTGCAGCGCGGTCCAGATTGGGCCTGGCGCGACCGAGTTAACGCGAATGCCTTTCTCCGCCACCTGCTTCGCCAGGGCGCGGGTGTAGTTCAGGATGGCCGCTTTGGTTGAAGCGTAGTCCAGCAGCGTCGGGCTTGGCTGGTACGCCTGAATCGAAGAGGTCGTGATAATGGAGCTGCCCGCCGGCAGATGCGGAATCGCCGCCTTGGTGATCCAGAACAGCGCGAAAACGTTGGTTTCATAGGTCTTGCGGAATTGTTCGGTACTCAGTTCGGCGATGTCGCTGACGGCGGTCTGCTTACCGGCGACCAGCGCCAGAATATCGAGTCCGCCCAGCTGTTCGCGCGCATCGTCAACCAGCTTCTGGCAGAACGCTTCATCGCTGACGTCGCCAGGCAACAATACGGCTTTGCGGCCCGCATCGCGTACCAGCTGAGCCACTTGCTCAGCGTCGCGCTGCTCTGCCGGCAGATAGGAGATCGCCACGTCCGCCCCTTCGCGCGCATACGCAATCGCGGCGGCACGACCAATACCGGAATCCGCGCCCGTCACCAGCGCCTTGCGGCCTTCCAGGCGACCGCTGCCACGATAAGTTTTTTCACCGCAGTCAGGAACCGGCGTCATATCGGCCTGAATGCCCGGCGCAGGCTGCTGCTGTTTGGAATACTCACCGTGATAGTACTGGGTCAGCGGATTCTGCATTTTGTATTGATCACTCATGTTTCCTCCTTGTCATTGTGTTTTTTACTCTATTAAGGCTAGGCGAGGAGCAGATGCTGTCCAGCCTGTTCATACTCTTTCCGCTGACCGCCTGAATTCCTTACTAAAAATAAAAGCGTTCGTGGTTACGGAATATTAAAAAATATAAACAGACCTTCAGGCAGCGCATTCTGACGCCAGAGTAGCTTAGTTAATTATTTGTTACTTTTATTGTAAGTTTTGTAAACTGCAATGGTGAGGCGCGTCACATTAAAAGCGCGAGTGGCAGGCTAAAAGGGATAAAAATCCTTAAGGAAGCCGAGATGAGCACGAACCAGCCTTTACATAAAACCTCTCAGGGCGGCGCGAAAACCATTTTCAGCGTCACCAGCGGTAACTTTCTCGAAATGTACGACTTTATGGTGTTTGGCTATTACGCCACCGCCATCGCGAAAACCTTTTTTCCCGGCGATAACCCTTTCGCCTCGCTGATGCTGACGCTGATGACCTTCGGCGCAGGCTTCCTGATGCGCCCGCTGGGGGCGATCGTGCTCGGCGCCTACATTGACCATCATGGCCGTCGCAAAGGGCTGCTGTTGACGCTGGGGCTGATGGCGATCGGCACGCTCACCATCGCGTTGGTGCCCGGCTACGCCACCTTAGGCGCGGCGGCGCCGATTTTAATTTTGCTCGGACGTTTGCTGCAGGGCTTTTCGGCGGGCGTCGAGCTGGGCGGCGTTTCCGTTTATCTGTCGGAAGTGGCGCCTGAAGGCCGCAAGGGCTTTTACGTCAGCTGGCAGTCGGGCAGCCAGCAAATCGCCGTGATCTTTGCCGCGCTGCTGGGGCTGTTGCTGAATCATCTGCTGGCGAAAGAGGCGGTCACCGAATGGGGCTGGCGCATTCCTTTTGTTATCGGCTGTATGATCGTACCGTTCCTGTTCTGGATCCGCCGCATGCTGGAGGAGACCGACGCCTTCAGCCAGCGTAAGCACCGCCCAACGATGCGCGAAATCATGCGTTCGGTCGCCGACAGCTGGGCGTTGGTATTGGCCGGGATGCTGATGGTGGTTACGACCACGGTGATGTTTTACATGATCACCGCCTTTACCCCCACGTTCGGCAAAACCGTGCTGATGATGAGCGACAAACAGAGCTTTCTTGTCACGCTTTTCGTCGGGATTTCCAATCTGTTCTGGCTGCCGGTCATGGGATCTCTGTCCGACCGCTTCGGCCGCCGCCCGCTGCTGATTCTGTTTACCATCCTGATGATTCTGACCACCTGGCCGGTGCTGCACTGGCTGGTCGGCTCGCCGACCTTCGCGCACCTGCTGGAAGCGGAGCTGTGGCTCTCTTTCCTCTACGCTAGCTACAACGGGGCGATGGTGGTCTATCTGACGGAAATCATGCCGGCGGAAGTGCGCGCTTCAGGCTTCTCGCTGGCCTACAGCCTGGCGACCGCGCTGTTTGGCGGCTTTACGCCGGCGGTGTCGAGCTATCTGATCCACACCACCGGCGATAAAGCGATGCCGGGCGTCTGGCTGACCTTCGCCGCCGTCTGCGGCCTGATCGGCACGCTGCTGATCGGCCGCATGGTGAAGCAGTACCGCGCCCGCCACAGCGGCGCGCCGGTGCGCGCTTAAAACGCGAGATCCACCACCACGCTGTCGCTGTAGTTGCCCGCAGGCGGCGTGTTCTGGTTGGCGAGGATGCGCGCGGTATAGCTGTAGCCGCGCGTCAATCCGTCGGTGCTGACGCTGGTCGAGGTGGTGCTGCTCCAGCGTTCCGTTCCGGTCGGTCCCCAGCGGTCGCTGCTGGTGCCTTTGTAAATCTCATAGCTGAGCCGATTGGCGCCGCTCGCCATGTTGCGCACGCTGCCTGCGGCGTAGCTGCCGTTGCTCAGCCCCACGGTATAGGTGCTGCCTTTGGAGCAGACCACGCTGATGGTTTGCGACACGCTGGAGAAGCTGCTCACCAGCGGCGCGCTGCCGAAGCTGACGTTGGGCGCGGTAATGGTGGTGCAGTCGTTGCTGACGATAATGGAAACCGCAATTGGCACTACGTTGGTGCCGGTTTGTCCCCCCAGACAGAGCCCCAGCAGATTGATGCTGGTGCAGATGTTATAAGTGACCGACAGGTTTAGCGTGACGTTATAGGTGCCGGCGGCGATGGTCTGGCCGGGCACGGTGCGCAGATAGACCGGCAGGTTGAAGTTGAGCTGCGACCCGACAAGCAGGGTCAACAGCGAGGCGGAGCTAAAGGTATAGCTGGCGCCGTTGACCTGCAGCTCGGTGGCGCAGGCGCTGTCGACGCAGAGGCGCACCGGAATATTGTCGGTGCCGGTATCGCCGCTGCGCTTCATGATGCCGCGCGAGGCGCTGACCACCGTAGCGCCGGTAAGACGAAAAACGATCGTGTCCGTGCCGAGCAGCGTCAGGTTGCTGCCTGCGCCGCAGTTCACGGCGATACTGGTGGAAGTGGTGCTGGGCGTTGTGTTCACGACGAAGGTGGTGGCCGTGCCGAAGCTGGCGGTGGCGGCGGGAGAAGGGCAGGCGGCCTTGCTCATCAGAGGAAACAGGCTCAGCAGAGCCAGCAGTAACAGGCTTCTCATTAGGGGGTAATTCCTGCGGTTGAGTTAGCGGGGTTCGTCACTGGCGCGCCCGCGCCGGCGTCGGGCAGCGCGCAGGTCAGAGGACCATAGGTTTTCAGCGCCTGCGGCTGTCCGTCAGGGATCGCCAGCAGGGTGTTGCAGCTGCGGCCATCCGGCGTCACGACGCGAATCGGGTTGCTGCCGCCAAGATTTTCCATATAAGCCAGACCATCCCAGCCGACATATTCCGTCGCCTGGCCGGGACGCATAATCTGGCTGGAGAGGGGTAAGGGCCGATCGTACTGATCGTGCAGGATCACGCTGGCGGCGCGCAGCTTCTCTACCGGGAAGTTGAGTAAGAACCCGCTCTGACGCTTCACGGCAAAGCGCTGCTCCACCTTCCGCGTGGTGAGGTTCGCCGGCAGATCGAGGGTATCGATATCATATTTCGCCGGATAGTAGCTGCTGATCGAAGGCACCAGCAGGTAGCCTTCCCGATCGGTGCGTCCCATCGACTGGTTTTCATACCGTACGTTAACGCCGGGATAGCCGGTTTTCACCAGCACGAAGGCGTCGTTCACCTGATTGGCGGCGAATACCCGGTTATCCATCAGCACCAGCGAGCCGCTGAGATCGGCCCACTGGGTGAGGTTGTCGCTGTCGCCATAGAAGCCCGCCGAGGTATCGATCTTATTGTTGCGCCAGCGCAGGCTGCCCTGGCGATAGTCGCCGCTGTCGCCGCCCTGATTCGCCCAGGAGGCGTCCCAGGCCAAGCCGCCGTCGCTCGGCATGGCGCGGGAAAGGTAGACGCGCTGCGCACTTTCGCCCTGCTGATCACGTTCGACGCTGAGCGAACTGCTGCCGTGCTCGCCGAACGGGATCACCAGCGAAATGGCGCCGCTCCATTCGCCCTGCTGCTGATCGCGGCTGGCGGAAATATAGAGGCTGCTGTTGCCCCATAGATTTTTGCTCCAGGAAAGGTTCCACAGCTGCGTCCGGTCGCCATCGCCGCTGCGGATATCGATAAAGGCGGCGCCGAGGCTGCCGTAGTCCTGGAGCGATACGCTGGCGTTATATTGCGCGCTGCGGCGGCTGAGGGTAAAGGTGATGTTGCCGACGTCGCCGAGACGGTTGCCCAGCAGCGCCAGGTTGCCGAAATCGGCGGTGCGGATGGTGTGCTGCGTGCCGAGGCTGAACCAGCTGGTGTTGTACTGATAGCCCCAGCTGTACTGTGTGCCGGGCTTGCCGTCCATCTGGCTGTGCGCCAGCGCGCCGTTCACCACGCCGAGGCTGCCCGCTTTCACCAGCGCGCCGAGGCCGCCCATCGCCAGCGAATCCGATCCCTCCGCATGGCTCTCCAGCGTCAGCCAGCGGGTCAGGCCGTAGCGGTAAGAGCCGCTGGCCGCCGCCGCGCCGTAATCGAAGCTTTCGATGCCGTAATTTTCGCGTATCGCGCCAGCTGAAAACGAGTAGTCGGACAGCCCCTGCTTCAGCAAGCTGCTGGAGACGTAGAAGGGCAGCGTCGTGGTCACCTGGCGGCCGACGGCGTCGGTGGTGACGATGACGGCGTCGCCCGCGCCGTTAACAAAGGGCAGGTTGGTCAGGGAGTAGGGACCGGGCTGAACGTCGGTATGGCTGGAGCGGTAGCCGTTGACGAAGAGATCCACCGTCGACGGCACCGCCGCCTGGCCGGAAAATTCCGGCAGCGGATAGGTCACCAGGTCGGGTCGCACGCTGAAATCGCGGCCGACCTGAATGCCGCCGAGGCGGACGCTACTGCTCCAGCTCAGGGCGTCGGTAATGAGATCGCCGGCGCGCCAGCTTAAGATCTGATTCTCATTTTCATTGCTCCACCAGGTGTCGTAGCGGACATAGCCGTCCTGCGGCGTGCTGGTCTCGCCTTCGAGCTGCTGCTGCCAGACGCCGTTGCTGGCGAACTGTCCATACTGCCCGAACAGGCGCAGCTCGTTCCAGGCGGAAATGCGCGAGCCGACCTCATCGGTGCGCGTCGCATAGAGATCGTAGTTAAGCAGCGCGCCGCTGCTGGTGCGGCCGGGATAGCGTGGCCCGTTCTGCTGCTGCGCGATGGTCTGGTTGGGAAGCCAGTCGGGCGGCACCGTCACCAGCAGCCGCTGGCGGCGATCGTCGTACTGCGCCGTGACGTCCGGCAGACGGGAGATATTCACCAGCGGCGCGGCCAGTTTCTCCGCAGGAATGCCGGCGCGCTGCAGATCGCCCGCGCGCACCCAAAAATCGCCGTCACGTCGCTCTATCGGCACGATATCGCCGCGCTCCTGCTGGTTCACCACCAGCTCCAGCATATATTGCTGCGCGCCGTTGTTATTGGTATTGAGCGCAGGCGGCGGCGGCGGCGTGGAGAAGGTCTCCGCACCGGCAGCGCCTGCGTACAGGCAGGCGATGACGCTGGCTACGGCCAGCGCGCAAGGACTCAGCGCAAAACGCATGTTAGCGACTGGCGGCGCTGCGCCAGTGACCTTTGTTGATCTCACTCTCCAGTACGCCGCCGGCGGGCACGTTCAGCGGCCAGCGGTTAGTGGTGTTCGCCAGCACATAGCCATACAGGCCGTCGCCCAGCTTACGCCCGCCCAAAACAGGATTGCTCAGCCGCGCATGGCCGCTGCCGCGATTGGTGATCTCCAGCCAGCGTCGGCCCTGGGCGCTCACTGCCTGCCAGGAGAGATCGGGTTTCGCGCTGTCGGCGGTCAGCCCGCTGCCGTAGACGAACAGCGGCACGGAGTAGCGCATCTGGAAATTCAGCCCGGCCTGATCGTCGCCGGGGGTGCGCGGCGTCGGGATTTCGTCCAGCACCACGCGATAAGCCTGCTCTTTGCCAGCGGCGGGCGGCGTTTGCTTGATCAGACGCACCAGCTGTTTCTGACCCGGCTCGATGCGCACCAGCGGCGGGCTGGCGACGATTTGCTGCTGGGTTTGATATTGATCCTGCCGGTTGACCTGCTGCCAGCCGAAAATGCGCACCTGCATCAGCGTGGTGGCGTTGCCGCGATTTTCGAGCCAAAGCTCGCTGGCCTTGTCGTCGGGGTTAATCACCGGATCGATCGGCCAGATCATGACGGAGTTAGCCGCCAGCGCCTGAAAGCTGGCAAGTGTCGCCAAAAGCAGAAAAAGAGGGCGCGTGAATCTCATGAAAAAAGTCCTTATTGTCATCGCTTCACCAGCTCAGGGTGACGGTTAGGGTATCGGTATAGACGCCGGCCCGCGTCGCGCCAGGGAGTTGCAGCAGGCCATAAATGGGGAGCGTAATGTTATTGCTATTGCTGTAACTGAGCGCCACCGGCTGGTTTACCGGAATGGCCGTGGTGTGGCTGGCATTGGTATAAAGAGTATAGGGCACGGTATTAGTGAAGTTTGCCAGCTTAAGGTTGCGAGAGGTGGTGTAGTTGCTGCCGCCATTAATGCTCATGCTTAGCGTGGTGCCCGGCGTGCAAGCCAGGTTGAGGGTGGTGCTTTGCACAAAGCTGGCGCTGGCGCCGCCGCTCTCGACGCCCGAGTGGGAACCAAAATTAAGCGTGCCGAAGACGCCGGTATTGGTCCCGGAAATCACGCAGCCTGCCACGATGCTGGCGGTCACCTGAAAAGTCTGCACAGGCAGACCCCAGCCTGTGCCGCCGCTCAGCAACCAGAGAAGCAGGCCGCGCGTCAGTGCTGAACGTCCGCGCGTCGGCATACTTGCTATTTCACAAGAGGCGCTCAGTAGTTCACGGCGACGTTAATGGTATCCGTATAGGTACCAGCCGGGATGACGGGGTTAAAGCCGCCGCCGGTTACGCGACCGTAAATCGGGTAGTTGTCGCCCAGCGTCGGGTTGGCCGTTCCGCTGGGCGTCAGGTTGGTGTTATTGGCGATCGCCGTGGTGAAGGCCGCGTCGTTATAAAGGGTATAGGCGATCCCCTGAGTCGCATCGGCGCCAAGGATGAGATAACGCGGCTGTCCAGTGACATCGCCGTAAACGGTTGTCGGCGCGGCATTGCTGCTGGTGATCTGAACGTTATAAGTCTGTCCTGTGGTGCAGCGTACAAAGATGCCGTTACCCGCCGTACCGACCAGCGTGGCGTTTAGGGTATCGAAAGTGGCAGCGCTGCTGCCGAAGTCCAGAGTACCGAAGTTAACGCCGGTCGTGGCTGACTGACCGTTTACCAGGCAGCCGGTAGTCAGCGTCAGCGTGGCGTTAATCGTACCTGTGGTGGTCGCAGCAAGACTCACGGCAGGCAGTCCCGAGCTCAGAGTTGCAGCCAGCAAAAAAAGCTTGAGTTTCATAACCAATCCTTACTGATTATCGTTGTTCAGTGCTTTTTCGCCTGGTAATAAATTGAAAATATGAATCAAAAATAAAGCGTCTCAATAATTATCGGAGACGGATATCTAGTTATTCCAGGAATAATCTCAAGTATGACAAAAGAGAATCCTATCAGTTTTATTTACTATATAGCAGCCAGGCGTAAAGCGTAACCGAAAGCAAAAAAATTCGCTAATCAATGGCGGGTTCCTGACTTAAGGTCAGTTATACCAAGGCGTTAGCAGGGATATAAAAAAACAGAAGCGGAACGATTTCCTTCCCTATCGTCAGCCAGTGTTCAATGGTATGTTCATGCATTAATCAGGACTCATTACTAATTTCCGGGCAAACGTTGCGGGTTAATCAGCCTGTATCGCCAAACGACCCGGATTCTTCAGATCCTGAAGGATGCTGCCTGTTCCCTGATTTCGTTACGCATGGATGACGTTTAGGTTTGCTGCAGATTAAACACAGCACCTGCTCGCTGGCGGGTTCGTGAGGAGTTGTTCATGATGCTGGTTACCTGGGATCATATTCTGGTCGCCGTCTCCTTGATCGTCGCGTTTATGGCGGCTTTTACCGCGCTGGATACCGCCGGGCGCGTGGCGGTCTCGCGAGGCTGGCTGGCGAACCTGTGGCTCACCTGTGGCGGCACCGCCATGGGGATCGGCATCTGGGCGATGCATTTTATCGGCATGCTGGCGATGAACTTCCCGATGAGCATGCGCTACGACGCGCGCCTGACCGTACTGTCGCTGCTGCTCGCCGTGGTCAGCGCCATCCTCGCCTTCACGCAGGTGGTCGGCGGATCGCATCTCACCCTCCGACGGCTTATCGCCGGCACCGTTATTCTCGGCTCCGGCGTCGTCGGCATGCATTTCACCGGCATGGCGGCGCTGCTGTTTTCACCGGCGATAAGCTGGGATCCCACGCTGGTCGCGTTTTCGGTTCTCATCGCGTTTTCCGCTTCCGGCACGGCGCTCTGGCTGGCGTTTCATCTGCGCCAGGATCAGCGGGGGTCATTGCCGAGGCGCCTGCTGGCCGCATTGACGATGGGGATCGCCATCTCAGGTATGCATTACGTCGGGATGGCGGCCGCGCGGTTCGACGCCGCCGGCCTGATGATGCATCATGGCGTCAGCGACGAGGGTCTGGCGGTTTGGGTGACGCTGATTACGCTGAGCATTTTGGGTCTGACGCTGCTGGCGTCGATGCTGCAGCTGGCCAATCAGGAGCTGCGCCAGCTGGCGATGCATGACAATCTCACTTCGCTGCCCAACCGCGCGCTGCTGGAGCAGCGTCTCGATAAGGCTATCCAGCGCGCGACGCTGAATAACGGCGCCTTTGCCCTGATGTTTATGGATCTGGACGGTTTCAAAGCGGTCAACGATACCTGGGGCCATCACGTCGGCGATCGGCTGCTGATTGAGGTAGCCGGGAAACTGAGCGCGCCGCTCTCTGAAGGCGCGACGCTGGCGCGGCTGGGCGGTGATGAATTCGTTCTGCTGCTGCCCGACGGCGATGCGGCCAGCGCGGCGGCGCTGGCTCAGCGGCTGGTGGCCCTGATCGACGCCCCTGTCGAGTTGGATCGCTATCGGCTGCGCGTCTCGCTGAGCGTGGGCATCGCCCTGTTTCCCCTGCATGGAGAGAGCAAACAGGCGCTGATGCTTAACGCTGACTCGGCGATGTATCACACCAAAAAGAATGGCCGCAACGGCTGGTCTCTGTTCGAACCGGCGATGCGCGTCATGACGCAGCATCAGCTGGCGCTGGCCAACGATCTCTGGCAGGCGCTGGAGCGGCAGGAGATGCGGCTGTTTTATCAACCGAAATTCCTCTCCAGCGGCAACACCCTGTTGGGCTTCGAGGTGCTGCTGCGCTGGCAGCATCCGACGCGCGGCCTGTTGACGCCCGACCAGTTCCTGTCGCGCGCGGAAAAAACCGGGCAGATCGTGGCACTGGGCAACTGGGTCATCAACGAAGCCTGCGCCCAACTGAAAGCCTGGCAGCGGGAAGGCCATACGCAGTGGGCGATTTCTGTTAACCTCTCCGCGCTGCAATTCCACCAGCGCGATCTGGTGGAAACCGTGCGCCAGACGCTGGCGCGTCATCAGCTCTCCGCCGCGTCCCTGACGCTTGAGATCAGCGAAACCCTCGCCAAGCGCGATCCGACCTTCAGCCAGCAGTTAATCGGCGAGCTGCACCGGCTCGGCGTAAAGGTCTCAATCGATAATTTCGGCATCGGCTACGCCAACCTGCTGCAGTTAAAACATTTCGACGCCAGCGAGCTGAAAATCGATCGCAGCTTTATCAATAAGCTGCGCGCCGACAGCGAAGACGCCACGGTGGTCAGCGCGATGCTGACGCTGGCGCGAAGCCTGAATCTGCGCATGGTCGCGGAAGGGGTCGAGACGGAAGAGCAGCAGCGGCTGCTTACCGGCCTCGGCTTTGAGGTGCTGCAGGGATATCTGCTGGGTAAACCGACCCCGGCCGAGCGCATCAGCGAATTTATCACGCGGCCGATGCAGCGCTGGCGCTGGCAGCGAACCTGACGCCTTTGCGCGGCCTGACGAGAAATTTTTACGCTCGCCGGTATCGAAACCTTTTTATCGCGCCACCCCTAAGCGGTAGCGCCGGATTGCCGATAATTTAGACACTTGTTTACGCGTGATGCTTTTTACAACACCACAGCCGCTGCGACGGCTGCTTATTGGATATAAATGATGTTAGTGACCTCATACGATTCCTTTATCGTTATCGTTTCAATTCTGGTTGCCATGCTGGCCTCCTTTACCGCGCTGGATATGGCAGGGCGCGTCGCCACCTCATCCGGCCGAGTCGCGCTGATTTGGCTGCTTGGTGGCGGCTTCGCCATGGGCGTCGGCATTTGGGCGATGCACTTTATCGGCATGTTGTCGATGAGCCTGGATATGGTGATGAGCTATGACGCGCCGCTGACCGCGTTGTCGATGGCGATCGCCATCGGCGCGTCGATTTTCGCCCTCTGGCTGGTCTGCCACAGCGAGCTGCCGTTCCGTCGGCTGTGCGGCGGCGCGCTGGTGCTGGGCAGCGGCGTGGTCGCGATGCACTACACCGGCATGGCGGCGCTGATGTTCGCCCCCGGCATCGTCTGGAACTGGAGCTGGGTGGCGATTTCCGTGGCGATCGCGCTGATCGCTTCCGGCGCGGCGCTCTGGCTGGCGTTTAAGCTGCGCGAGGGCAAAAGCTACGTTACTCTGCTGCGGCTGGGGGCATCGGTGGTAATGGGCGTCGCTATCGCCGGGATGCACTACGCCGGCATGGCGGCCGCCAATTTCCCGATGAACAGCCACGCCACCTACATGGGCGTTAACGGCAACTGGCTGGCGATTCTGGTCACGGTGGTCACGCTCGCCATTCTCGGCATCACCCTGCTGGTCTCGATGCTGGACGCGCGCATGCAGGCGCACACTTCGATCCTGGCGCGGTCGCTGGCGGAGGCGAACCGCGAGCTGGCGCAGCTGGCGCTGCATGACAACCTGACCCGTCTGCCGAACCGCATTTTGCTTGAGGATCGTCTGGAACAGGCGCTCAACAAGGCGAACCGGGAAAATTCCCGTTTCGCCCTGATGTTTATGGATCTGGACGGCTTCAAGGCGGTTAACGACGCGTTCGGCCACCATGTCGGCGACAGCCTGCTGATTGCCGTGACCGAGCGCATGAGCGAAAAAATGAAAGGGCACTATACGCTGGCGCGTCTCGGGGGCGACGAGTTCGTGCTGCTGACGGAAATCGACGATCCCAACGACGCGGCGGCCGTCGCGGACAGCCTGGTGCGCGCCATCGATCAGCCGTTCGATATTTCGCGCTATGAGCTGATGGTCTCGCTCAGCATCGGCATCGCGGTTTACCCCGGCGACGGCAAGGATGAGCGCGAGCTGATGTTCAACGCCGACGCCGCGATGTACCACACCAAAAACAACGGCCGCAACGGCTACAACTTTTTCCAGCCGTCGATGAATATGCTGGCGCAGAGCCAGCTGCAGCTGAACAACGATCTCTGGCACGCGCTGGAGCATGACGAGCTGCGCCTTTTTTATCAGCCGAAATATTGCGCGCCGGGCGGGCCGATCGTGGGCTTCGAAGCGCTGCTGCGCTGGCAGCATGCGACGCGCGGCCTGCTGGCGCCGGATATCTTTCTGCCGATCGCTGAAAAGACCGGCATGATCGTCAACATCGGCGTCTGGGTAATCAACGAAGCCTGCCGCCAGCTGCGCAGCTGGCATCTGCAGGGCCATCCGCACTGGTCGGTGGCGGTTAACCTGTCGGCGCTGCAGTTTGAGCAGAACAATCTGGTGGAGACCGTCACCCAGGCGCTGGAGAAACATCAGATCCCGCCGGAGCTGCTGACGCTGGAGGTGACGGAAACCACCGCCATGCGCGATCCCGACGAAAGCGTGCGCATCCTTACTGAGCTGACCAACCTGGGCGTCAAGGCGTCGATCGACGACTTCGGCACCGGCTACTCCAGCCTGCTTTATCTCAAGCGGCTGCCGGCCAGCGAGCTGAAGATCGACCGCGCCTTCGTCAATGAGCTGCAGGGCGAAAGCGAAGACGCCACCATTGTTTCCGCCATCGTGGCGCTGGCGCGCTCGCTGAATCTGAAAGTGGTCGCCGAAGGGGTGGAAACCCAGGAGCAACAGGCATTTCTGACCGGACTGGGCTGCAATACGCTGCAGGGATACCTGCTGGGCAAACCGGTGCCGCCGGATCGCGTCGGCGAGCTGGGCAACTATATCGGCGAAGGGGGCGCGGACGCGCGAAAAGCGACCTGAAGCGCAGGGACGCGACCCGGCCCGACAGGCCGGGCGCCGCGTTTTTTACCGGTTGTCCCTGATCGACAAGGCCTTTCCGCGCCCGGCGCGATATACTTGCCTCTTCATTCAGCGACCTGAACAGGTGTCATGGCCAAATACCAACAGCTGGTACAGCAGATTCAGCAGCAGATCGAGGTCGACGTCTGGCAGCCGGGGGAGAAACTGCCCTCGCTGCGTCAGCAGGTGGCGCGCAGCGGGCTGAGCCTGATGACGGTAAT
Organism: Enterobacteriaceae bacterium UBA2655; assembly: GCA_002359495.1. GTDB lineage: Bacteria > Pseudomonadota > Gammaproteobacteria > Enterobacterales > Enterobacteriaceae > Pantoea > Pantoea superficialis. Next base: position 28,680 of record DENB01000106.1, on the reverse strand, counting down.
GCACGCTTACGAAGTGCTGGAGGGGCAGGGCTGGATCCTCTCCCGTCCGCAGTCGGGCTATTACGTCGCGCCGCGCGCCCGGGCGCTGCCGCCGACGCCGTCAACGCCGGTGGAGCTGACGGAAATGGTCGACATCAACAGCGCGGTGTTCGACGTCCTGCAGGCCAGCCGCGATCCTGACATTGTGCCTTTCGGCTCCGCCTTTCCCGATCCCGAACTCTTTCCCCAGCGGCAGTTGATGCGCAGCCTGGTCAGCGTTTCCCACAGCCTGAAGCCGGGCGACGCCATCAACAATTTGCCGCCGGGCAATGAGACGCTGCGTAAAATTCTGGCGCAGCGTTATGCGCAGCAGGGGATCACTGTGTCGCCGGACGAAATCGTGATCACCAATGGCGCGATGGAGGCGCTGAACCTCAGCCTGCAGGCGGTGACGGAGCCGGGAGACTGGGTGGTTATCGAAAATCCGGCTTTCTACGGCGCGCTGCAGGCGATCGAACGGCTCAAGCTGAAGGCGGTGGCGATCGCCACCGATCCGCGCGACGGCATCGATCTGGCGCAGCTGGAGGAGGCGCTGCGCCGCTGGCCGATCAAAGCGTGCTGGCTGATGACCAACCAGCAGAATCCGGTCGGCTATACCCTGAGCCGCGAGCGCAAGCAGCAGCTGGTGGCGCTGCTGGCGGCGCATCAGGTGGCGCTGATCGAAGATGACGTTTACAGCGAACTGTGTTTCGGCGACGAAAAGCCGTTGCCCGCCAAAGCCTTCGATCGCGACGGCAACGTCTTTCACTGCGGCTCGTTCTCAAAAAATCTGGTGGCGGGGTTTCGCGTCGGCTGGGTGGCGGCGGGACGTCACGCTCAGCGCGTCCAGCGCCTGCAACTGATGAGCACCATCTCCGCCAGTGTGCCAATGCAGCTGGCGATTGCGGATTTTCTCGCCACGCGCCGCTACGACAGCCATCTGAAGCGTCTGCGGCAAACGCTGGCGCAGCGCAAGCAGCTGATGCGTCAGGCGCTGCGCCGCGCGCTGCCCGCCGCCGCGCGCATTAATGATTCGGAAGGCGGCTACTTTCTCTGGATTTCGCTGCCGGAGAAGGTAGATACGCAGCGGCTCTATCAGCAGGCGCTGGCGCACGGCATCAGCATTGCGCCGGGCCATCTCTTCTCATCGGGCGAACAGTTCAGGCACTGCTTTCGCTTTAACAGCTCCTGGCCCTGGGATGCCAGGACCGAGGCGGCGATCGACACGCTGGGCAAGCTCATTCAGCAAATGGCGGCCCGCTAGGCCCAACCGCCGTCAGGCGGACGAAAACAGCAGGTCTGGCATTTGTTAATAAAATTTGACTTTAGTTAATTAAAGTAATGATTTATGTGAATTTCGTCCCTGTTCTCCGGTTGCAAACCCTTTTCGCTTTGCCACAATTAACAGAGCCTGGCCAACCGGAGAGATCTTATGCCCGCCTCATACTCCCTGTTATTGATGATGTCGTTCGCCGCCGGCACCTTTTCCGCCGGCTCCTCGAATAATCCTCAGCACCTGATGCTGGCCGCGCCGGCGAATGGCGTGCCCAATAATCCACTGCCGCTGATTATCTGGCCGCGCGCGGCGCCGCAGGATGAAGAGGATATCGCCGCCTGGTTCGAAAAAACCTTCGGGCAAAACGGCTGGCCGCCCGCCTGGCGCTATCCGATTTTTTCTTATACGCATTACCATCCCAACACGCATGAGCTGCTGGGCGTCGGCGCTGGCTGGGCGGAAGTGCTGTTTGGCGGCGACAGCGGCCGCATGGTGACGCTGCGCGCCGGCGACGCGGTGTTGATTCCGGCGGGCGTCGGCCATAAGCAGCTCAACGCCAGCGAAGATTTCTTCTGCGTCGGCGCCTATCCGCAGGGCAGCGAGCCGCAAACGCTGCGTGACGAGCCGGAGCGGTTAAAAAGTTCGCTGGGGAGCGTAAAACGCGTGCCGCTTCCGCAGCAGGATCCCTTTACCGGCGCGGAAGGCGCTATGACGGATATCTGGTATCCGGTGGCGAACCAGCTTTCGCACGCGTCGCACCAGTAAAGTGCAATCGGGGCACATTTTGGTCAGCGCCTGACGGGCCGGCGCTGACCGCGTCGCGTCGCGCGCCCTGGCATGCTTTATGCAGCAATCCGGTCAGGTCCTCTGACAAGCGCCGGGTAAATCATGAATCAAAGCTATCAGATAGCGTCAAGGTTTTATGATGAGATGTTGCTGAAAGACGGGCGTTACCGTACGCACTATCAGCAATACTGGGCATGGTTGCAGCAGGCGGACAAGGAGACGATCGCCCGCAAACGCGAAGAGGCGGAGCTGCTGTTTCATCGCGTCGGCATCACCTTTAACGTCTACGGCGACGAAAACGGCGCCGAGCGGCTTATTCCTTTCGATAGCGTGCCGCGCATTATTCCCGCCAGCGAATGGGCGATGTTGGATCGCGGCATTCGCCAGCGCGTCCGCGCGCTCAACGCTTTTCTGCACGATATTTATCATCAGCAACATATTCTCAAAGCCGACATCATCCCGGCAGAGCAGGTGCTGGTAAACGATCAGTATCAGCCCTGTATGCAGGACATTAACCTGCACCGCGATATCTACGCGCATATCGTCGGCGTGGATATGGTGCGCAACAGCGACGGCGACTATTACGTGCTGGAGGATAACCTGCGTACCCCTTCCGGCGTCTCCTATATGCTGGAAAATCGCAAAATGATGATGCGGCTCTATCCCGAACTCTTTGCGGAGCAGCATATCGCGCCGGTTGAGCGCTATCCGTCGCTGCTGCTGCAAACGCTGCGCGAAAGCTCGCCGGTCAACGATCCTGTGGTGGTGGTGCTGACGCCGGGCCGCTTCAACAGCGCCTATTTCGAACACAGCTTTCTGGCGCAGCAGATGGGCGTTGAGCTGGTGGAGAGCGCTGACCTGTTCGTGAAAGATGGCGCGGTGCTGATGCGCACCACGGCGGGACCGTGCAAAGTCGATGTCATCTACCGGCGCGTCGATGACGCCTTCCTCGATCCGCTCGCTTTCCGGGCCGACTCGATGCTTGGCGTACCGGGGTTGCTGTCGGTCTATCGCGCCGGCAACGTGGTGCTGGCGAACGCCATCGGCGCCGGGGTGGCGGACGATAAGTCGATTTATCCCTATGTGCCGGAGATGGTGCGCTTCTATCTGGATGAGGATCCCATCCTGAACAACGTGCCGACCTGGCAATGCCGCAAGCCGAAAGATCTCTCTTATGTGCTGGCGAACCTCGGGCAGATGGTAGTGAAAGAGGTGCATGGCGCCGGCGGTTACGGCATGTTGATCGGTCCGGTCGCCAGCCAGCAGGAGCTGGAGCTGTTTCGCGCGCGCCTGAAGGCGAAGCCGGAAAATTATATCGCTCAGAACACCCTGGCGCTTTCGACCTGTCCGACCTTTATCGATAACGGGCTGGCGCCGCGCCATATCGATCTGCGTCCTTTCGCCCTGTGCGGCGCGGAGATCCGGCTGGTGCCCGGCGGCCTGACGCGCGTGGCGCTTAACGCAGGTTCGCTGGTGGTCAACTCGTCGCAGGGCGGAGGCACCAAGGACACCTGGGTTCTGGAGGATGACGCATCATGCTAAGTCGCACGGCCAGCGGCCTTTACTGGATGGCGCGCTATCTGGAGCGCGCGGAACAGCTTGCCCGTATTCTCGACGTAACCCATCGCCTGTCGCTGATGCCGGTACGCGGCAGCCACGGCGACGAGCTGCTGCTGCCGCTGAATCTCACCGGCACGCGTCAGCTGTTCGATACCCTGAACGGCCGCTTCACTATGCCGCAGCTGTTCAATTTCTTCGCGCTCGACGAACGCAACCCCAGCAGTATTTTCAGCTGTTGGCAGGCCGCCTGGAACAACGCGCACGCGGTGCGCGGCAGCCTCTCTTCAGAAGTCTGGGAGAGCATTAACAGCACCTGGATCGAAATACGTAAAATTCGGCGGCGCGGCATTACCAGCGCCAGCGCCGACAGCTTTTTCGACTGGGTAAAAGAGCGCTCGCACCTGTTTCGCGGCGCGATGTTCGGGACGTTGCTGCGCGGCGACGCCATGTGTTTTATCCGCCTCGGCACGCTGCTTGAGCGCAGCGACGCCACCGCGCGTCTGTTGAGCATCAACCACAGCCTGATGGCGCAGCACGCCGATTCGGTGCGGGAGTATTACTGCCTCGATACCTTGCTCAGGGCCGTCTCCGCGCGCGAAGCCTATAACGCCATCTTCCGGCAGCAGCTGATGCCGGACAACGTCAATGAAATGCTGATCCTGCGCAACGAAAGCCCGCGCTCGCTGCACTCCTACGTCGAGGAGATTGCGAACCAGTTGGAGCTTATCGGCCGCAGCGGCGAGGATCGCCCGCGCTATCTGATCACCGTGCTGCTGGCCCAGCTGCGGTTCAGCACCTGGGAAAGCCTGATGCAGGCCGGTCTGCAGGTCTGGCTGAACGGCTTTATCGATAACGTCGCCGCCCTGGCGGAGAGCATCAACCAGACCTATCTGGAGGCGAAATGAAGCTGAATATCGAGCACAGCACCCGTTACAGCTGGGAGCAGCAGGTCGCGCTCAGCACGCAATACCTGCGGATGACGCCGCAGGATTCCGCGCATCAGAAGATTTTCTCCTGGCAGCTGGATCTGCCCTGCGAGGCGACGCGCACCCTGGACGCCTACGGCAACGTATTGCATGTCCTGACGCTGGATAAGCCGCATCAGCGGCTGGAGATCGCCGCGCGCGGCGTGGTGGAGATCCTGGACGAAGGTGAACGAACGACCGATGCGGATCGCGCCTTATCGCCGCTGATCTTTCTGCGCCTTACACCGCTGACGCAGCCCGATGAGGCTATCCGCGACTTTACGCTGCGCCACTGGCGGCCGGAGGCGCCGCTCGCCAGCCTGGAAACGCTGATGGACGAGATATTGCTGAAAATGCCTTATCGCCCCGGCTCGACCGACGTCACCGATAGCGCGGCGCAGGCGTTCGCCGCAGGCGGCGGCGTGTGCCAGGATCACAGCCATGTCTTTCTCGCCTGCTGCCGCTCGCTGACCATTCCCGCCCGCTACGTGAGCGGCTATCTTTATACGGACAGCGATGAACATGTCGCCACCCACGCCTGGGTCGAAGCCTGGCTGGACGGCGCCTGGCACAGCTTCGATATCACCAACAATACGCGCAGCACGCGGCAGCATCTGAAGCTGGCGGTGGGCGTGGACTATATGGACGCCTGTCCGGTGCGCGGCACGCGGCTGGGAGGCGGAAGCGAAAATATGCTGGCGGTCGCGGCGGTGCGCAAAGCGTCGCAGCAGCAGTAACTCTAAGGCGTGACTATGACCTATTGCGTAGCGATGCGTTTATCTTCCGGCATGATCTTTGTCTCCGATTCGCGCACCAACGCGGGCGTCGATCATATCTCCTCATTTCGCAAGCTGCATGTATTCCAGAGCGATGAGGAGCGGACGCTGGTGCTGCAGAGCGCAGGCAATCTGGCCACGACGCAAAGCGTGATGAGCCTGCTGCGACGCGCCTGCGACGACGGCGAAAAGCCCAGCCTGCTCAACAGCCATTCGCTATATGACGTGGCGCTGCTGGTGGGGGAGACGCTGCGCGAAGTGATCAAACGCGACGGCGAGGAGTTCGGCGGCACGCTGCTGCTCGGCGGGCAGATCCGCGGCGAAGCGCCGCGGCTGTTTCAGATCTATCCGCAGGGCAACTTTATCGAGGCCAGCGTCGACACGCCCTATTTTCAAATCGGCGAGAGCAAATATGGCAAGCCGATTATCGATCGCGTGCTGCGTTATGAAACGCCGCTCAGCCAGGCGATGCAGTGCGCGTTAATCTCCATGGATTCGACGCTGGCGAGCAATATCTCGGTCGGCCTGCCGCTCGACGTCATGATCTATCGCGCCGACAGCTTCAGCGACAGCGAGCAATATCATATTAGCGACCAGCATCCCTATTTTTCGCAGATTCGCCAGATGTGGAGCAAAGGATTGCTCAGCGTTTTCTCTCAGCTGCCGCCGCTCCAGCTTTGATGCGGCGCGCAACCCTCCACCTTGCAATATCGGCGCAAAACGCGCCGACTTGAGTTTTTTTATCGTTTACAGCTAAGCGACTACTAACTTTAGTCGTCGAACGGATAGCGCTTGTCAATGGCGCGCTTTTCCGCTTAAGTCTGATTGTAATTGAGACTTTTCCCGTTTACGGGCTTTCACCAGGCAGTTACAGGCAAAAAATAATGGATAACAATGCTGATGTTATGTATCGACTGCTCGTCCAGAGCGTGATCGATTACGCCATCTATATGCTTAAACCCGATGGCACCGTGGCGAACTGGAACGCCGGGGCGCAGCGCGCCAAAGGCTATACGCCCGATGAGATCGTCGGCCGCCACTTCTCGCTGTTCTACAGCGAAAAGGATCGCGCAAACGGCGCGCCGCAGCGCGGGCTGGCGATTGCCACCGAAACCGGCCGCTTCGAAACCGAAGGCTGGCGCTATCGCAAAGACGGCAGCGCCTTCTGGGCGCATGTCATCATCGACGCGGTGCGCGACGAGTCGGGCGAGCTTATCGGCTTCGCCAAAATCACCCGCGACTGCACCGAACAGCAGGAGCAGCTGCGCAAGCAGCGCGAGCAGGAGCGGCATTTTCGCCTGCTGGTCGAGGGCGTCACCGATTACGCCATCTATATGCTCGATCTGGACGGGCGCGTGGTGAACTGGAACGCCGGCGCTCAGCGCGCTAAGGGCTACCAGAGCAGCGAGATCGTCGGCCAGCACTTCTCGCTGTTTTACAACGCCCGGGATCGGCAGATGAAAATCCCGGACGCCAACCTCGGCATCGCCCTGAAAACCGGACGCTTTGAAGATGAAGGCTGGCGCTACCGCAAAGATGGCAGCGCCTTCTGGGCGCATGTGATTATCGACGCCATTCATGACGACTGCGGTACGCTGATCGGCTACGCCAAGATCACGCGCGACATTACCGAACGACGTGAAACCGAACAGCAGTTAATGCGGGCGAAAGATGTGGCCGAAGCGCAAAGCGCGCAGCTTACGTCGCTGTCGAAATTTCTCGACAATATCATCGCCAATATTCCCACCTGCGTGATTGTGGAAGACGCCATTACGCGCGAGATCCTGCTGGTTAACGATCGGGCCGAGCAGCTGTTCGGGCGCGCAAAATCGCAGCTGATCAACAAGCGTCCGCATGAATGCATGACGCCGGAGCTGAACGACTATTTCAACAGCCTGGCGGACACGGCACTGCGCAGCGAAGGGATTCATCAGCGTGAACAGTTGCTGCTTACCGCTAACGGCGAACGCACGCTGCAGACGCGCGCCACCACCATTTCCGGGCAGGATGCGCGGCAGAACTATGTGATGCTGATTGTGGAGGACGTCACCGATCAGCGCGCCGCCGACGCGCGCATTCACCATATGGCGCACCATGACAATCTCACCAGCCTGCCGAACCGCATTCTGTTCCGTCAGCGGCTGAGCGAAGCGCTACGCCACGACACCCAAAGCGGCGATCTGACCGCGACGCTCTGTCTCGATCTCGATAATTTTAAAAACGTTAACGATGCGCTCGGCCATCAGGTCGGTGATGAACTGCTGCGCGCGGTGGCGAAGCGCCTGCGCCATACGCTGCGCGAAAAGGATACCCTGGCGCGTATCGGCGGCGATGAGTTTGCTATCGTCCTGCCGTCGCTGGTCCAGCCTGAAGAGGCGAACCACATCGCCCACCGGCTGATTGAGGTGATCCGCCAGCCGTTGAACGTGGAAGGGCATAACCTCTCCGTCGGGCTGAGCGTCGGCATCGCGCTGAGCGGCACCGCCGCCGACACGCCGGAGCAGATGCTGCGCTGCGCGGATATGGCGCTGTATGAAGCGAAGCGCAACGGCCGCAATCGCTACGAGCACTTCACCTTAACCATGGATGATATGGCGCGCAGCCGACGCGTGATAGAAAGCGACCTGCGCGAGGCGATCAGCGGGCGGCAGCTACGACTCTATTACCAGCCGATCACCAACGGCGATCAGAAAACCATTATCGGTTACGAAGCGCTGATGCGCTGGCACCACCCGGTGAAGGGGCTGATCATGCCGAACGATTTTATTCCGATCGCCGAAGAGACAGGACTGATCCATATGCTGGGCGCCTACGCCCTGTATGAAGCCTGCCGCGAGGCGGCAAGCTGGGAGGAGAAGCAGTCGGTCTCGGTCAACCTGTCGCCGCTGCAGTTCAAAAACAGTTCGCTGCTTTCGGTGGTCGAAGGGGCGTTAAAAGCCTCCGGGCTGGCGCCGCAGCGGCTGGAGGTGGAGATCACCGAATCGGTGCTGCTGGACGATACGCTCGGCAACATCCGCATTTTACAAAGCCTGAAGGCGCTGGGGGTACAGATCGCGCTGGATGATTTCGGCACCGGCTACTCTTCTCTCAGCTACCTGCGCTCTTTTCCCTTCGACAAGATCAAAATCGACAAGTCGTTTATCAACGACATGAGCGACAGCCGCGAGGCGCTGGCGATTATTCGCGCCATTACCGGCATGAGCCGCAGTCTGGATATTCAGATTACTGCCGAAGGGGTAGAGAACGACGAGCAGTTCGCTAAGCTGCGCGCGGAAGGCTGCACGCTGTTCCAGGGCTATCTGTTTGGCCGCCCGCAGCCTGCGGAGCGGCGCCTGAAAGAGCTTGATTAAGCGCATGCGGCCCTCCCGGCGCGGAGGGCCAACAGGCGCTTAGCCTTCTGCGTGAACGTCCATCTGCGCCAGATCTTTATCGATCAGGAACAGACCTTTACCGCTGTCGCCCACCAGCGCCAGTTTGTCCAGCACGGTTTTGAACAGCTTCTCTTCTTCATGCTGTTCCGCCACATACCACTGCAGGAAATGGAAGGTCGAATAATCCTGGGTGGTCATTGCCGCATGGGCCAGCTCGTTGATTTTGCCGGTGATGAGCTTTTCATGGGCGTAGGTTTCTTCGAACAGATCGGCGAGCGAGTTCCAGGTGACCGGCGGCGCGGCGATAGTGCCCAGCACCGGCATGGCGCCGGTATCGCTCAGGTAATCGAACAGGCGCTGCATATGCTCCATCTCTTCGCGCGAGTGCGCTTTTAAAAAGCGGGCGGCGCCTTCAAAGCCTTTATCGCTGCACCATGCGCTCATCTGCAAATAAAGGTTGGCGGAAAAGAATTCCAGGTTCAGTTGTTCGTTAAGACGAGCGGTCATTTCAGCGGTCAGCATGAAGGATCCCTTTTTTAAATAAACGAAAAGTCCGGTGAGATGCGGCGGATTATGCATCACTCGCGAAATGAAAAGGAAGCTTTTTTACAATATATCCTTTTGATTATAAAAAGAATTAATTCATTATTTGAATGCAAGTGATTCTCATTGTTGTCCGGTTTTTCGTCTGGCCGCCAGCCTTTTTTTAGTGCAACGGCGTTGCGCTGTTATGGCGCGAAAAAATCAGGACGAATTGATCATCACGCGGCTGTAAAAATAATTGCGCAGCGATTTCGGCGTCAGAAGACCATAAGTCTGCCTCAGGCTATAAAACAGAGCGAAAACGCTTTAGCGCGCTGGGCTGGCACAGATCCTGCTTTGAAATTCGTTCCATATAGTGCAATTCACGTCCGGTTCGCCTGCCGGACGTGACCGATATTGCTAATAAAGTGGCCGCTGCTGATGTCAATCGGCATTATCAATGCGGTTATCGCCAGGTTGGTTATGCGACTTTTTGTCTGAAGGAGAGCAAGGGTGTCCAACGTTTTAGATCATTACCACTTTCTGCATGAGATCCCGGAGCTGGGATTCGAAGAGTTTAAAACCTCCGCCTATATCGCGGATCAGCTGGAGCGCGCCGGTCTGAAGGTGACGCGCAACATCAATGGCACCACCGGCATCGTGGCGGAGATCGACAGCGGCGCGCCGGGACCGGTGCTGGCGCTGCGCGCCGATATGGACGCGCTGGGCCATATCATCGACGGCCAGCCCTGCGCGCGTCATACCTGCGGCCACGACGGCCACTCATCGGTAGTGCTGACCGCCGCGCAGGAGCTGCTGGAAGAGGGCACGGTGAAAAAAGGGCGGCTGAAGCTGCTGTTTCAACCGGCGGAAGAGCTGGGCGCCGGCGCGCTGGCGATGGTGGAGGGCGGCGCGCTGGATGACGTGGAGATGATCCTCGGTTTCCATCTGCGTCCGCTGGAGGAGTGCCAGGTCGGCCAGGCGGTGCCGGCGGTGTACTATTCGGCCTGCAGCACCCTGGAAGCGACCATCAAAGGCGCGCCCGCGCATGCGGCGCGTCCGCACCTCGGCGTCAATGCGCTGGATGCGGCGGTGCAGGCGGTACAGGCAGTCAATACCATTCATCTGGCGCCGGGCCTGAGCTGGAGCGTTAAGGCGACGCGCTTCCTGTGCGACGCGGGCGTCACTAACTCGGTGCCGGACGAGGCGCGCGTAGTGTGGGATCTGCGTTCGCAGGAGAACGCGCCGATGACGCTGCTGAAAGAGAAGGTCACTCAGGCGATTCTCCACAGCGTGGCGGCGGTAGGCGCGACGGCGGAGGTGGTGGTGCTGAAAGAGATGCCGGCGGCGGAAATTCATGACGACGCCACCGAGATTATCCGCGCCGCCATTACCGAAGTGCTGGGCGAGTCGGGTCTGACCGCGGCGAAAACCACGCCGGGCAGCGAAGATTTCTTCTACTATCCGGTGAAGCGCCCGGCAGTAAAGGCTGGCTTCTGGGGGCTGGGCACAAACCTGGTTCCGGGCCTGCACCATCCCGATATGCATTTCGATATCCACTCGCTGGCGATCGGCGTCAATATCTTTAAGGCCTGCGTACGTCGCGTTCTGGGCTGAGCCGTAGCGAAAAGGGCGGCGCGCGGCACTGACTGCGCTCTGCCCGTAGTCCTTCAGGCTGAATTATTGTATGCTATGCCGCCTTTATAAATGCCCGGTAAGCGGAATCGTCGCCCAGGTGACATTGCAGCCAGATTCGCCGTTTGCCACTAAGATGGCGTGGCGCCCGGCGCCGTTTACCTGCCGGTGAAGGCTTGCGCCGGCCTACGTGATTTATCGGCGATGCCGTCGGCGAAATGCCTGAACATCGCCCCAACTGAAGAACTCATTCATGTCTAATGCTCCCTTTTTACAAGAGGTGGCGCGCCGCCGTACCTTCGCGATCATCTCGCACCCGGACGCCGGTAAAACCACCATCACCGAGAAAGTGCTGCTTTTCGGACAGGCGATCCAGACCGCCGGTACGGTAAAAGGCCGCGGCTCCAGTCAGCATGCGAAATCGGACTGGATGGAGATGGAGAAACAGCGCGGTATCTCCATTACTACCTCCGTGATGCAGTTTCCCTATCGCGACAGCCTGGTCAACCTGCTGGATACCCCCGGGCACGAAGACTTCTCGGAAGATACCTACCGTACCCTGACGGCGGTGGACTGCTGCCTGATGGTTATCGACGCCGCGAAAGGCGTTGAGGATCGCACCCGTAAGCTGATGGAAGTGACGCGCCTGCGCGACACGCCGATCATCACCTTTATGAACAAGCTCGACCGCGACATTCGCGATCCGATGGAGCTGCTGGACGAGGTGGAGAACGAGCTGAAAATCGCCTGCGCGCCCATCACCTGGCCCATCGGCTGCGGCAAGCTGTTCAAAGGGGTTTATCACCTCTATAACGACGAAACCTACCTTTATCAGTCGGGCAAAGGCCACACGATTCAGGAAGTGCGCATCGTTAAAGGACTGGATAACCCGGAGCTGGACAGCGCCGTCGGCGAAGAGCTGGCCGCGCAGCTGCGCGACGAGCTGGAGCTGGTAAAAGGCGCCTCGCACGAGTTCGAGCAGGAAGCCTTCCTGCAGGGCGAAATCACGCCGGTCTTTTTCGGCACCGCGCTGGGCAACTTCGGCGTGGATCATATGCTGGACGGCCTGGTTTCCTGGGCACCCGCGCCGATGCCGCGTAAAACCGACAGCCGCGTAGTGGAAGCGCAGGAAGAGAAATTCAGCGGCTTCGTGTTTAAGATTCAGGCGAACATGGATCCCAAGCACCGCGACCGCGTCGCCTTTATGCGCGTAGTCTCCGGCAAATATGAGAAGGGCATGAAGCTGCGCCAGGTACGCCTCGGCAAAGATGTGGTGATCTCCGACGCGCTGACCTTTATGGCGGGCGACCGTTCGCACGTCGAAGAGGCCTATCCGGGCGATATCATCGGCCTGCATAACCACGGCACCATCCAGATCGGCGATACCTTCACCCAGGGCGAAACCATGAAGTTCACCGGCATTCCGAACTTCGCCCCGGAACTGTTCCGCCGCATTCGTCTGCGCGATCCGCTGAAGCAGAAGCAGCTGCTGAAAGGGCTGGTGCAGCTGTCGGAGGAGGGCGCGGTGCAGGTTTTCCGTCCGGTGCATAACAACGATCTGATCGTGGGCGCGGTGGGCGTGCTGCAGTTCGACGTCGTGGTGGCGCGCCTGAAAAGCGAATACAACGTGGAGGCGATTTACGAATCGATCAACGTGGCGACCGCGCGCTGGGTTGAGTGCGACGACGTGAAGAAATTCGACGAATTTCAGCGTAAAAACGAGATCAACCTTGCGCTGGACGGCGGCGACAATCTTACCTATATCGCGCCGACCATGGTTAATCTGAACATCACCCAGGAGCGCTATCCTGACGTGACTTTCCGCAAAACGCGCGAACACTGATTCCGCCTTGCTTCACAGGGCCTGTAGCCACTACTGGCCCTGTTTTCCCGCTTACAGACTCCTCTTAAAAAAATGCACATTTCCCTTTTTTTCTGCCATTTCAACCAGAAAACCCTGCGAAACGGGAAATCCCAACTATGATTATTCTGTCGGACGGCGAAGGGGGCGAAGTATCCTTCCTCGTGTCCAGTACCGCAGCGGCGTGGTTAAGCCGTTGCCGCGCCCACGGTGGTGGGTGAGTCAACTGATAGAAGGAAGATATCGATGAACAAGACTAAAATTGCTCAAACCCTCATGGCTGTTATGGTAGGTTCTGCGCTGCTGAGCGGCTCGGCGCTGGCAGCAGACACTTCCATGTCGCAAAAAGCGGACAGCGCGGGCGATAAAATCGATAGCTCTATGAAAAAAGTCGGCGGCTTTATGGATGACAGCGCCGTGACTGCCAAAGCGAAGGCGGCTCTGGTTGATGACGAAACCATTAAAAGCACCGATATTTCCGTCGAAACCCATCAGGGCGTCGTGACGCTCAGCGGTTTCGTCGCCTCGCCCGAACAGTCTGAAAAAGCTGTCGCAGTGGTGAAAAAAGTTGAAGGGGTTAAATCCGTCAGCGACAAGCTGCATGTTAAAGAGAGCAGCGAGCAGTCAATCAAAGGTTATGCCGGGGATACCGCCACGACCAGCGAAATAAAAGCTAAGCTTTTAGCCGATGACATCGTGCCTTCACGCAACATCAAAGTTGAAACCACCAACGGCGTGGTGCAACTGACCGGAACCGTGGAGAACAAAGCGCAGTCCGATCGTGCTGAAAGCATCGCGAAAGCCATTGAAGGCGTGAAAAGCGTTAAGAACGACCTGACCGTTAAATCTTAATGCGTTCGGCGCGGCCTCAGGAAGAGGCTGCGTCGTAAAAACAATATCCGCGTTGCGGACAACCCTTACGTTTCCTTGTTTTTTTTACGCTGCGGCCCGGTTGGCTATGCCTTCGCGCCCGCAACGGAATGAATGAGGAGCCAGGGATGAAACAAGCAGTTCGATTTTCACTATGGTAAAGGAGAGGCTTATGTTTCGTTGGGGTATTATTTTTCTGGTTATCGCACTGATCGCCGCTGCCTTAGGATTTGGCGGGCTGGCCGGTACGGCAGCATGGGCAGCTAAAGTTGTCTTCGTAGTGGGTATTATTCTGTTCCTCATCAGCCTGTTTACCGGGCGTAAGAAACTCTGACCAACGCGAAATTAGCATAAAGCGGAGACCAGTCATGAACAGCGACATCATTACGGGCAGATGGAAGCAATGGAAAGGCCAGGTATGGTTGCTGTGGGCGGAATGGTTTGATTCCGATTCTGCCTGGTTAATGGGAAACAATGACTGGTTCTCCGGGATGCTGCAGGAAGATTACGGAAAAGCGCAACAATACGCCTCAGAGAAAGAAAACAGCTGAGGAGCGAAAGTGGGTTACGCATTCCGGTTACGCTGGGGGCTATCGAGCCTCTGGCGCTGTCGTCGTTTAAAACGCGCCGCGCTCAATCCCTTTCATCTGCCGCTCGGCACCCCGGCAGGCGCGCAAAACCTTTCGTCTGCGCCGAGTCCGACTACGCTCGCGCGCTTCACGACGCCCGCCAATGCGTTGGATGACCGAACCATTATTACGCCTCCGCTCGCCGACAACGACGCCCATTACCAGCAGGGTTTACTGGCATGAAATTTATCGATACGCATTGTCACTTCGACTTTCCGCCTTTTACCGGCGATGAACAGAACAGTATTGTGCGGGCGGCAGAAGCGGGCGTAGAAAAACTTATCGTACCCGCCGTTGACGCCGGTGGCTTCCGTCATCTGCTGGGGTTAGCGGAAACGCATCCGGCGATCTATATCGCGCTCGGCCTGCATCCCATCGTCATAGAGCAGCATCAGGAGGCGCACCTTGAGGCGCTTGAGGCGGAGCTGAAGCGCCGCCCGGCGAAGCTGGTGGCGATCGGCGAGATCGGACTCGATCTCTACCGGGACGATCCGCATTTCGATAAGCAGGAGCGATTGCTGGATGTGCAGCTTAAGCTGGCGCGCGACTACGACCTGCCTGCGATTCTGCATTCGCGCCGCACCCATGACAAGCTGGCGCTGCATCTGCGCCGCCACGACCTGCCGCGCCGCGGCGTGGTGCACGGCTTCGCCGGCAGCCTGCAACAGGCGCAGGCGTTTATTAAGCTCGGCTATTTTATCGGCATCGGCGGCACTATCACCTACGAACGGGCCAGCAAAACGCGCAACACCATCGCGCAGCTTCCGCTCGACGCGCTGCTGCTGGAAACCGACGCGCCGGATATGCCGCTGCACGGCTATCAGGGCCAGCCTAACCGCCCGGAACGCGCCCGTCTGGTCTGGCAGGCGCTGTGCGAGCTGCGCGACGAAGCGCCGCAAGCGATCGCGGAAGCCCTCTACGCCAATACCCGACGACTGTTCCAGTTTTAATCCCGCCGCCGCCCGGATTGTCCGCCGCGACGCCCGGGTCTATTTCTCCCTTCGCCATCATTGGCTACGATCACCAGATTCAGCCTGCGCGACCGCGCAGCCTGTTAGCGACAAAATGTGATAATTATCACAAGTGCAATTACGTGCGGTTATCCGCATAAAAGCCGGTTTTTATGTGATTATCATCACTCTTAATGTAAAATCACCGCATAATTTTCTCATTTTTGTGTGACGAGAAGCGCAAAGAACCTTTACGCTACCTGTTAGAATTATCACATTCAGCGTGCCGCCGATGTTTCGTCGGCGGCCCTGCACTGACCTCCCGGAGAGAAACATGAGCGATATGACCGCTGCGGCGCTGCGCGCGCTAAAACTGATGGATTTAACCACCCTGAACGACGACGACACCGATGAAAAAGTGATCGCGCTTTGCCGTCAGGCGAAATCGCCGGCGGGCAATACCGCCGCCATCTGCATCTATCCGCGCTTTATTCCGGTTGCGCGTAAAGCGCTGCGCGAACAGGGTACGCCGGAAATCCGCATCGCCACCGTAACCAACTTCCCGCACGGCAATGACGACATTGAGATCGCGCTGGCGGAAACCCGCGCGGCCATCGCTTACGGCGCGGACGAAGTGGATGTGGTGTTCCCCTATCGCGCGCTTATCGCTGGCGATGCGCAGGTGGGCTTTGAGCTGGTGAAAGCCTGTAAAACCGCCTGTGCGCAAGCGGGCGTGCTGCTGAAGGTGATTATCGAAACCGGCGAGCTGAAAGAACCGGCGCTGATCCGCCAGGCGTCGGAAATCGCGATCGATGCCGGCGCCGATTTTATCAAAACCTCGACCGGAAAAGTGGCGGTCAACGCGACGCCGGAGGTGGCGGAGATCATGCTGAACGTCATTCATGACAAAGGCGTGCGGCAGCAGGTGGGCTTCAAGCCGGCCGGCGGCGTGCGCACGGCGGAAGACGCCGCAATCTATCTGGGGCTGGCGGATCACATTCTCGGCGCTGACTGGGCCGACGCGCGCCATTTCCGCTTCGGCGCCTCCAGCCTGCTGGCGAGCCTGCTGAACGCGGCCGGACACCAGACCGACGCGGCGAAATCAGGCTACTAATCCCTTCCGGGCGGCGCGCAGCGCCGCCCGCACAGCAACCATCCCTGAATCCTAAGGGGGCCACCTTGTTTTTGCCGCAAGAGATCATTCGAAAAAAACGCGACGGGCATGCGCTCAGTGAAGAAGAGATCCGTTTCTTTATTAACGGCGTGCGCGATAACAGCGTCTCTGAAGGACAGATCGCCGCGCTGGCGATGACCATCTATTTTCATGATATGACGCTGCCGGAGCGCGTGGCGCTGACCATGGCGATGCGCGATTCCGGTTCGGTGCTGAACTGGACATCGCTCGGCCTGAATGGCCCGGTGGTGGATAAGCACTCCACCGGCGGCGTGGGCGACGTCACCTCGCTGATGCTCGGCCCGATGGTCGCCGCCTGCGGCGGCTATGTGCCGATGATCTCCGGGCGCGGCCTCGGCCATACCGGCGGCACGCTCGACAAGCTTGAGTCGATCCCCGGCTTCGACATCTTCCCCAGCGACAGCCGCTTTCGCCAGATGATCAAAGAGAACGGCGTGGCGATCATCGGACAGACCCATTCGCTGGCGCCGGCGGACAAACGCTTTTACGCCACGCGCGACATTACCGCCACCGTCGACTCCATCCCGCTGATCACCGCCTCGATTCTGGCGAAAAAGCTGGCGGAAGGGCTGGATGCGCTGGTGATGGACGTGAAGGTCGGTTCCGGCGCCTTTATGCCCAGCTATGAGCAATCCGAGCTGCTGGCGCAGGCGATCGTCGGCGTGGCGAACGGCGCGGGCTGCAAAACCACCGCGTTGCTCACCGACATGAACCAGGTGCTCGCTTCTACCGCCGGCAACGCGCTGGAAGTGCGCGAGGCGGTGCAGTTTCTCACCGGCGCGGCGCGCAATCCGCGCCTGCTGGAGGTGACGCTGGCGCTCTGCAGCGAAATGCTGCTTTCCGGCAATCTCGCCGCCAGCGACGCGGAGGCGCGGCAAAAGCTGATGCAGGCGCTGGACAATGGCCAGGCGGCTGAACGCTTCGCCCGCATGGTGGCGGCGCAAAACGGACCGGCCGACTTTATCGAGCGCATCGACAGCTATTTGCCAGCGCCGATGCTCAGCAAAGCGGTGTGGGCCGATCGCCCCGGCATCGTCAGCGCGATGGATACCCGCGCGCTCGGCCTGGCGGTGGTGGCCCTGGGCGGCGGACGTCAGCGCGCCGCCGACGCCATCGATTACAGCGTCGGCCTGAGCGAAATGATCACGCTCGGCGAGCGGGCGGACGGCGAGCGGCCGCTGGCGGTGATCCACGCCGCCAGCGAAGCGCAATGGCAGCAGGCGGCGCAGGCGGTGAAAGCGGCCATTACCCTCGGCGACAGCGCGCCCGCCGCCACGCCGCTGGTTTATCGCCGCATCAGCGAATAACCGACGCGGCCGGGCGGTTTTCGCACGCTCGCCTTGCGGTGCTGGCGGCACGATCGGGTATACTGTTCTGATCGCTATTTTTTGACTTCTCATCGCGCGAATGCGCAGGAGACCTGCATGAAACGTGCATTTATTATGGTTCTCGACTCCTTCGGGATCGGCTCCAGCAAAGATGCCGACAAATTCGGCGACCATGGATCGGATACGCTCGGCCACATCGCCGAGGCCTGTTTCAAAGGCGAAGCGGATATCGGTCGCAAAGGTCCGCTGCACTTGCCGAACCTGACGGCATTAGGGCTGGGCAAGGCGGCGGAGCTTTCTACCGGCCGCGTGCCGCCGGGCATGGATGAAAACGCGGAGATCAAGGCGGCTTACGGCTACGCCAGCGAGATCTCCTCCGGTAAAGATACGCCGTCGGGCCACTGGGAGATCGCCGGCGTGCCGGTGCTGTTCGACTGGGGCTACTTCAGCGACAAAGAGAACAGCTTCCCGCAGGAACTGTTGGATAAGCTGGTGGCGCGCGCCGATCTGCCGGGTTATCTCGGCAACTGCCACTCCTCCGGCACCGTAATCCTCGACCAGCTCGGCGAAGAGCACATGAAAACCGGCAAGCCGATTTTCTATACCTCCGCCGACTCGGTATTCCAGATCGCCTGCCATGAAGAGACCTTCGGCCTGGATCGCCTCTATGCGCTGTGCGAAATCGCCCGCGAAGAGCTGACCGAAGGGGGCTACAACATCGGCCGCGTCATCGCGCGTCCCTTCGTCGGCGACAAGGTAGGCGAGTTCCAGCGCACCGGCAACCGTCACGACCTGGCCGTCGAGCCGCCGTCGCCCACCATGCTGAAAAAGCTGGTGGACGAGAAGAACGGCGAAGTGATTTCGGTCGGGAAAATCGCCGATATCTACGCGCAGCAGGGCATCACTAAAAAAGTGAAGGCCACCGGCCTGGACGCGCTGTTCGACGCCACCATCGCCGAAATGAAGCAGGCGCCGGATATGTCGATCGTCTTTACCAACTTCGTCGATTTCGACTCCACCTGGGGCCACCGTCGCGACGTGGCGGGCTACGCGGGCGGGCTGGAGCTGTTCGATCGTCGTCTGCCGGAGCTAATGGCGCAGGTGAAAGAGGACGATATTTTGATCCTCACCGCCGACCACGGCTGCGATCCGACCTGGCAGGGCACCGAGCATACGCGCGAGCATATTCCGATTCTGATCTACGGACCCAAGGTAAAACCGGGTTCGCTGGGTTATCGTGAGACGTTCGCCGACATCGGCCAGACGATTGCGCGCTATTTTGGCCTCTCCGAGATGGACTACGGCAAAAGCATGCTGTAAAACAGCGACCACTTTTTTCCGGGCCGACGCGGGTCGGCCCCGGCTTCAACAAGGATAAATAACAATGGCAACGCCTCACATTAATGCAGAGATGGGTGACTTCGCGGACGTGGTTCTGATGCCTGGCGATCCGCTGCGCGCGAAACATATCGCCGAAACCTTCCTCGAAAACGCGGTTGAAGTGAACAACGTGCGCGGCATGCTGGCCTATACCGGCACCTACAAAGGCCGCAGCATTTCGGTAATGGGCCACGGCATGGGCATTCCTTCCTGCTCCATCTATACCAAAGAGCTGATCACCGATTTCGGCGTGAAGAAAATCATTCGCGTCGGCTCCTGCGGCGCGGTGCGCGCCGACGTGAAGCTGCGCGACGTGGTGATCGGCATGGGTGCCTGCACCGACTCTAAAGTCAACCGCATGCGCTTCAAGGATCACGATTTCGCCGCCATCGCCGACTTCGACATGGTGCGCAACGCGGTCGACGCCGCTAAAGCGCTGGGCGTCGACGCGCGCGTCGGCAACCTCTTCTCCGCCGATCTGTTCTATACCCCGGATCCGCAGATGTTCGACGTGATGGAAAAATACGGCATCCTCGGCGTAGAGATGGAAGCGGCCGGCATTTACGGCGTCGCCGCCGAGTTCGGCGCGAAGGCGCTGGCGATCTGCACCGTCTCCGACCATATCCGCACGCACGAGCAGACCACCGCCGCCGAGCGTCAGACCACCTTCAACGACATGATCAAAATCGCGCTGGAATCCGTGCTGCTGGGCGATAACGCCTGATCCCGCTTCTCCCTCTCCTGCGGGAGAGGGAAGATATCTCGCCACACCCTGAAACATCCTTCAATAAATGACACACTTTCCCTGAAGCTCGTGCATCTTCGGGCTGGTGCTGACCGCTCAGCGCTCTATCATTAGCCGGACAACAAAAAAGAGTCCAATACATGTCGCCTGATGAACTTTCGTAATTTCGAAGCTGAAGAAAAGCTATTTGTCCGCCGCGCGGCGATAGCCTTTGCCCTGGTTGTCGTCTGTTTTGCCATCCTGGTATTCAATCTCTGGCACCTGCAGGTGCATGAACACGGTTATTACCAGACGCGCTCTAACCAGAACGACATCAAAATGATCCCCATCGCGCCGACGCGCGGCCTGATTTACGATCGCAACGGCATCCCGCTGGTGCGTAATCTCACCTGGTATGACATTTTGCTCACCCCCTACAAGGTTGAGGATATGCAGGCGACCCTGAAGGCGCTGACGCCGATCATCGACCTGACGCCTGACGAGATCGCCGACTTCGAGCGCCAGCTCAGGCAGAGCAGCCGCTACAAGCCGCTGGTATTGAAAGCGGAGCTGACCGACGAGCAGGTGGCGCGCTTTTCGGTCAATCAGTACAAATTCACCGGCGTCACCGTCGATACCTACCAGGATCGCCAATATCCGTACGGCGCCGATCTGGCGCATGTGGTGGGTTATGTCTCCAAAATCAACGACAGCGACTACAAGCGGTTAAACGAGGCGGGCACGGCGGAAAACTACGCGGCGGATCATAATATCGGCAAGCAGGGCATTGAAGGCTATTACGAGTCGCTGCTGCACGGCAAAACCGGCTATCAGGAAGTGGAGGTCGATAACCACGGACGTATTATCCGCGTGCTGAAAGAGGTGCCGCCGGTAGCGGGTAAAAACATTTATCTGACGCTGGATCTCCATCTGCAGCAGTATGTCGAAAGCCAGCTGGCGGGGCAGCGCGCGGCGGTGTTGATTGAAGATCCGCATGACGGCGCGGTGCTGGCGATGGTCTCCAGCCCCAGCTACGATCCCAATCCCTTTGTCAAAGGGATCAGCTACCCGGCCTATAAAGCGCTGCTCGACGATAAAAACCTGCCGCTGATCAACCGCGTAACCCAGGGACTCTATCCACCCGCCTCGACCGTGAAGCCCTATATGGCGATGTCGGCGCTGCTGACCGACGTGATCACACCGCAGACCCGCTTTTACGGCGCGCCGACCTGGACGCTGCCCGGCACGGAACGCCGCTATCGCGACTGGAAAAAATCGGGGCACGGCATGCTGGACGTCACCAAAGCGATCGAGGAATCGGCTGACACCTTCTTCTATCAGGTCGCCTTTATGATGGGCATCGATCGCATCCATCAGATGCTGAGCCAGTTTGGCTACGGCAGACAGACCGGCATCGATCTTAACGAAGAGTACAGCGGCCTGCTGCCCAGCCGGGAATGGAAGCAGAAGGTGCATAAAAAAGCCTGGTATCAGGGCGATACCATTTCGGTCGGCATCGGCCAGGGCTACTGGATCGCCACGCCGATTCAGATGGTTAAGGCGCTGGTGACGCTGCTGAACAACGGACGGGTGATTAAGCCGCATCTGCTCTACAAAGCGCAGCGCGGAACCTGGACGGAGAACTACAGCCCGACGCTGCCGCAGGCGCAGATCGGCGACGCGAAATCGCCCTACTGGGGGCTGGTGCGCCGCGCCATGTTCGGCATGGCCAACGCACCTAACGGCACCGGCTATAAATATTTTCATACCGCGCCTTACGGCATCGCGGCCAAGAGCGGCACCTCGCAGGTGTTCAGCCTGAAGCAGAATCAAACCTATAACGCGAAGATGATCCCGGTGCGCCTGCGCGACCACATCTTCTATACCGCTTTTGCGCCGTTTAACAGCCCGAAAGTGGCGGTGGCGCTGATTCTGGAAAACGGCGGCAGCGAAGGGGTGACGGCCGCTCCGCTCATGCGCAATATTCTCGACCATATCTTCCTGCCGCCGCCCTCAGCGGCGCCGGTGGAGATGGCTCAGCAGCATTGATTAGCGAAAAAACACCCGGTTGCGGCCATGATGCTTAGCGTCATAAAGCGCGGCGTCGGCGGTGCTGTAGAGGGTTTCGAAATCGCTGCCCGGCTTGCCCCAGCTTACGCCGAGGCTGGTGGTCACCAGCCGGCCGGGCAGGGCGGCCAGCGGCGCGGCATTCAGCGACGTGTGGATGGCGCCCGCCACCTTCACCGCGTCGGCCATAAACAGGCCGGGCAGCAGAATGGTGAATTCTTCGCCGCCGACGCGGCCGATGCTGGCGAAGTCGGGAATGCTGCTCTGAATGCGCGACACCAGCTCGCAGATTACCTTGTCGCCGACCGGATGGCCGTGATCGTCGTTGATCTTTTTGAAGTAATCGATGTCGAGCAGGATCAGCGACGCCGGGCCGCTTTGCAGCGTCCGGGTAATGCGTTGAATAATGGCGCTGCGGTTCCAGACGGTGGTGAGTGGATCGTGCGTCGCTTTATACTCCAGCTCGGAAGCAAGTTGATTCAGCTGCTCATTGACGCGGTTGAGTTCGCGTTCGGCGCGGTCGCTGCGCGAAATCAGACGCCAGGTTTCGCGCATCAGGCGTTGATAGTGGCGGTTCAGCCTTTGCAGCATCTCCCGGTAAGCCTCGGGGCTCAGCGCGGTTTGCGCCGCCACTTCGCTGGCCTCGTTCAGTACCCGCGTCTCTTCGCGAAACAGCTCGTTGAGGTCGATCATTGGCTCAGTTCCGCATGCAGCTGAACGTCGAGCGCAGTGAAATCCAGCGCCAGCTCCTGACCGAACTCTTCGGAGACGTCGTCTTCCGCGTCGTAATACCAGTTCAGCCGCACCGCGCAGCCGCGCTGCGCCAGCTGGTTGAAGCTTTCCAGCAGGCCGAACAGCATTTTGGTGCTGGAGCTGTTGAAGTAGCTAAGGGCGATATCCACCACCAGGCGCGCGTCGCCGTCCGGCGACCAGCTTTCCAGCGCGCTCATCAGCGGACGGTAAAAGGCGGCGGCGTTTTCCGGCCAGGATTCGCCTTTCAGCTCAAAGCGCTGCGCGGCGAAATCAAATTCGACCTGCGGCGTGCAGTCGGTGGCGGGGAGTTGAATGGTTTGCATAAGAATAGTTTCAGTCATGGCAGATGGTGGCCTTAAGCCAGAAGGCTGAATAATCGCTGGCTTCCAGCGGATGGAGGTGATATTCCAGCGGTTCGCTCACGTCGCGCGCCAGCGTCAGCAGGCCGATATTCGCCCCTTTGCTCCAGGCGGGGCTTTCGGCGCGCAGGCCGCTGCGGTAAGCCTGTTTAATCTCTTCCGCCGACATCATGCGCAGCGATTCCAGACGTTCGCGCAGTTGAGCCGTGGCGTCGGCACAGACCAGATTGCTGCTTTCCAGGTAGTATTTGCCCTCGTCATAACGAAAGCAGACCGAGCCGAAGCGGTAATCTTTTTCATCCTGATTAAGGGCGCGGCTGTCCTGCGAAGAGCGCAAAATGTTCTGCACGATTTCGACGAAGCTGGAGAAAAGCTTGCGCCGCACCTTCTGCGAGGCTTCGTGGGTTTCCAGAAAAAGCTTCACCACCTCGCCCATCGCCGTAATGTTCTGCGGCGAGAAGAAACCGGTATAGTGAAGCGCGACCGTACCCTGCGGTGCGGCGCAAAATGGCGCATTCAGCAGCGACCTGTGATTCATTCTGTACTCGACTCAATCAGTAACGGAAGCCGAACCAGGTGACGTCGTCGCGTCGCGCCTGATTGCCTTGCCAGTTGAGATAGTCCTGCCGGAACGACTCGGAGAGCGCAGGCATCGGCAGATCCTGATAGCGGGACAACAGCGCCTGGATGCGCTTTTTACCAAACATAATATTGCGTTCGCCGCCGGGCTGATCGGTTACGCCGTCGGTGAGAATAAATACCATGTCGCCCTGGCTGAGCGGCAGCTGGCGCTCCTGCCAGCAATAATTTTCCGGCGTATCGGTATAGCCGACGCCGGCGCGATCGCCCGCCAGCGCGATAATCTCTTCGCTGTGGCTCGCCAGCATAAAGGCCTGGATACGCGCGCTGGCCCAACGCAACAGCTGCTGCTTGTTATCCACTGCCAGCACGATGGCGTCGCAGCCGTCGTTGGAGAGCGAGGTCTGTTGCGACGCGTTAAGCTGGCCCAGCGTCTGTTTGATCTGCTGGTTGATCGCCTGCAGGATAGCGGCGGGGGACTGGATATCGGCGATCTTCAGCGCGTTATCCAGCGCCGACTGCAAAATCACCGTCATAAAGGCGCCGGGAATGCCGTGGCCGGTACAATCGGCAATCAGCGCCAGCCAGCCGTGTTCATGACGGTGGAAAGCACAATAATCGCCGCCTACGCCGTCGCGCGGCTGCCAGTTCAGGCACTAGTCGCGCAGCTCCTGCGCCATCAGCTGGTTAGAGCGATCGAGCATGGCGTCCTGAATGACGCGCGCATAGTCGATGCTCTGCAAAATTTGCTGGTGCTGATGGGTTTGCAGATCCGACACGGTGCGAATCAAATCGATCCCCAAGCCGATGCCGATATAGCGCCCCTCGTCGGTCAGGATAAAGCCGTCCGTCACCGATTTATCGCCGGTGGCGACTACCTGCTGCGCCACGCTCTCCAGCGAGCTGCCCGCCTCGATCACCAGCGGAAACTTATCCATAAACGCGATACAGCTTTTGCGATCGTAGAGTTCCCGGAAAAAAGGCCGGGACATTTGCGAAAGAAAAATATGGCGGTTAATCATGCCGAAGGGCCTGCCATCTTCCACCACCGGCAAGCCAATCAGATCCTTGTGATCGGTAAATAGCGTCATTACCGCCAGGTTGTCGGCCGCTGGCGTAACGAAAGGCACGTTGATGCAGAGCGAACGCGCGCTGTAGCGACTCGATGGCGAGGTGATGCCAGCGAAAGAATCAGGCAGCTGCATAAGGGCTGCTCATGGCTGATTAAGAATAATCCTAGATTAAGCGGCGGACATGACAGTTTTATGTCAGTAAAGCGAAGCGGCGAAAAACAGTAAAAAATGCTGCATTAACAGCAACCTTTGGCGCAAAAAGGGGCCGGCCGCCGCGTCGGCCCCGGTAAATCAACTTTCGCTCAACGCTTCTGTGATGTGGCCAATGGCGCGCACCACTTCGGTTGAATTGTCGCGGATTTCAGCGATTACGCCGCCCGCTTCCTGCGCCAGCACCACGCCCCGATCGGCGCGCACCAGATTCGACTCAATGCCCTTCAGCGCCTTTTCCGCCAGCAGATGGTTTTGCTGAACGTGATTTTCAATTTCGGTGGTGGCGCGGTTGATGTTCGCCGCCAGGGTGCGAACTTCATTGGCGACCACCGCGAAGCTGCGGCCGTGGGCGCCGGCGCGCGCCGCTTCGATGGCGGCGTTAAGCGCCAGCAGGTTGGTCTGATTGGCGATGCTGCGAATGTTCTCGACGATATAGCTGATGCGATCGCTCTGCGCGTTCAGCTCGGAAATATCGCCTGAAATGCCGTGCAGCTCGCCCGCCAGCGCATTGATGGTCTGCACGCTGTTTTCAATGACGCTGGCGCCGAGACGCGTGCTCTCGTTGGTGTCCAGCGCGGTCTGATAGGCCTGCTGCGCCGCATTGCGCTCCTGCTGGTTTTTCTCTACCTGCGCCGTCACGTAGGTGGCGAACTTCACCACCTTATACAGGCGGCCCTCGTCGTCGAATACCGGATTGTAGGAGGCGCGCAGCCAGAGGGTGTGCCCCTGCTTATCGACGCGCGAGAACTGGCCGGAGATAAAATCGCCCTGATTCAGCTTCTTCCAGAAATCGCGATATTCCGCGCTGGCGCGCAGCTCGGGCGAACAGAACAGGCTGTGGTGTTGGCCGATAATTTTCTGCTCGCTATAGCCCATGGTTTTTAAAAAATTATCGTTGGCCTTCAGCACTTCGCCCTTCAGATTAAAGGCGATCACCGCCATGGATCGTTCGATAGCGACGGTCATGGCGCGCTGCTCCTGCGCATCAAGAATGTGCGAGGTAATGTCCGTCGCCAGCTTGACGATTTTAATTACCCGGCCGCCGCGATCGACGATCGGCACGTAGTTCGCCTCCAGCCAGACCGGGCGGCTGTTTTTCGCCAGGCGCAAAAATTTATCGCTGAAGCTCTCGCCGCGCTTCAGGCGCAGCCAGAAATTGCGGTAGGCCTGCGAGCCGGGCAGATCGGCGGTGCAAAACAGGTTGTGGTGCTGGCCGATCACCTCCTCATAGCGGTAGCCCATGCAGGAGAGAAACAGCGGGTTGGCCGCGATGACAATGCCGTCGGGGTTGAACTCGACCATCGCGATAGATTCCTTCAGCGAACTGAGCGTGGCTGAAGAGTGGTTGCGCTTCTGAAAAGCGAGGCGCGATTTAATTTCTGATGTAATGGTGGTAAACATGGTTAACCTTATTATAGGTATGATTAGTCACATCGGTTATCGGCGAGCCGCTCTGAAACTGGAGCGCCGCCGTAGCGGTTTTACCTGTTACTTCACGAGGTATGGGGGCCGATTGCTGCAAAAGACGGCAATCGAATTCAACTTCACTGAAAAGCGTTTGACGCCAAACTGTCATTAGGGTTTAATGCGCCCCGTTGCCCGGATAGCTCAGTCGGTAGAGCAGGGGATTGAAAATCCCCGTGTC
>DENB01000106.1:0-2139 GCA_002359495.1 Enterobacteriaceae bacterium UBA2655 | reverse complement strand
CTGCGTTCGATAACTCGCCACATCCCTGTGGCTCGCCCTGCGGGTCAGCGCTGACGCGCTGCGCAAAAAGGCTCCCGGCCTTTTTGTCCGGGTTCGGGCACCAAATTAGAGAACCCAGCCTTATGGCTGGGTTTTTGCTTTCTGACGCGCGAACCTGCTCAATGTACCCGGAATATTCTCACTTGCTCTACTACTAACTTTTGGGTTAGTCACGCCTTCGCCAGCTTATCCCGTTGCTCTTCTTATACCTTTCAACCGATGAATTTTTTCAGACGTTGCCTGTCATGTTCCGTCAATAACGCTTTCTCAGCCCGGGCGAAGGCCTGCAGACTGTGGTGTTGCGCAGGGAGGCTGAAAGCCTGAGGATTGGTCGTCGCCAGCGCCTTCAGCGCTTTTTGCAGGCAAATTTGCACTTCAATGAGCCCGGCGCCGTCTCTGGCGATGCCGGTAAAAAGATCGTCGAAAAAGTCTTCCGGCTTAAGCGCTTTCATATAGAGGCGCGAAAATCTGCCTACGCCCGCGCGGCCAGCTTCGTTGTTCCATATGGAAAGCAGCCGGACGCTGCGGCCGATAACATCAATCGCTGTGCCGGGATCGTTGACGGCCGGAGAGAGGGCGCGCGACGCCACCTCTGATAATACGCAAAAACCGAAACGGGGATCCTGATCGAAAGAGCGCTGGGGCTTGACCGTAAAAGCCGCTATGACAGGTTCAATATCGATCTCCGGCGCAGCCGATTTTAGCCAAAGCGCAGGTTCGTTCGGGTAGACGAAACTCCCTGGCTGCTGAACGATAAATATCGTCAGCTTATGTCGTTCGGCAAAGTCCGCAAGCGCCTGCATATCAATATGCTGGACGTAACCCACCTCGTTGAGATAAACCGCTTTCGCCTGTGCAGCGGAGAGTTGTTCCGCTTTCCACTCATTGGCGCCCAGTAACGGATTATCCAAACGTTCAGTTAACGCTTCGAGCGCGACGTTCTCAATGCGCTGCGTCGTTTCGCCCATTTGTCCAAACTGAGCAAGGTGCTGTATCCAGCGCAGCAGCGTCAGAACGATCAACACGATGACGATGAGCGTGACAAAAAACAGGATAACCCGTCCCTGCCTGCCGTATGCGCCCATACTCAGCGCGACAATGCCGACCAAGCTGTAAAGAAAAGAGCCGATAAAGGTAGCCAGCACGTTCTGCGTGGTGGTGTCTTCGACCAGCAGGCGAGTCGTCCGCGGCGTGACGTTGCTGCTGGCCGCGTTATAGGCGGAAACCATGACGTTCAGAGAAAAAGTGGTCACGGCAAGCATGCTGGAGGCGAGAATCTTTAATATTTGATCGACCGCATCCGTGCCTGTCACCCCTGTTACCGAAAGCGGGATAAAGGGTTTCAGCGCGATAGAAACCAGGGCGGTAATCACGGCCAGAATGGCGAACAAAGACGAACGAAACCATAGTCTTCGCGTCAGCTGCAGCACTATCCAGTTCCACTTCGACATCATGATTAATTCCTTTTATCGCACCAGCGATTTGCTGTGATCCGGCGTTAACGACGACTCTTTGTCGGCTCGGTTACATGGCATGCTTAATGCCTTTTTTTATTAAAAAGGCGTTGGCAGGCACTGAAATAACGTAGCCGATAAACATAGCGACAATCATTTCGCCCCAAAAGCGCATGGAATTGATTTCAGGCGCATCGCCTGTGTACGTCTGTCGAAACAGCCACAGCACCAGAAACATGCCAGCCTGAAACACCGTCAAAGAGATCGTATCGGCCTTGATCGCTTTGACCAACGCCATCGAGCGAGACTTTTCCCCCATTTCCCGCATGGGCAAATACTGAAATAAGATACCCACGAAAAAAGCTGCTACGTAAGAGAGCAGGGTATGCCCAAAGAAAGCTGAGCCAGCCAGAGAAAAGTGGGTCAGCGCGGCGACGGGCGCAGCCAGAATATCGCCGATGACGCATCCCGCTCCGCAATGGGTCGCAGAGACGCATGCTGCCCGCCAGTCGACGGAATGGGGCTGAGAATTATGATGTTTGTCGAACGATGAATCGGATGAATGCTGATCGGCGCTTTTCCCCCATTTTCTCCAGACAAACCAACCAAAAACCGGCATATAAAGTCTAAATAGCTGCGCGGAATA
>DENB01000027.1:26058-26322 GCA_002359495.1 Enterobacteriaceae bacterium UBA2655 | reverse complement strand
CCCCCCCCCGCGCCCGCCTCCCCCCCCCCCCCCCCCCGCGCGCGGGCGCCCCCCCCCCCCCCCCCCGCCACGACCGGCACCGCGTGCATGCCCCAGCGCGCCGCGACGTCATCCGTCAGCGCGCCGGTAATGGCATTGCCTTCGTAAAGCGCAGGCATCTGCTCGCGAGTCAGCCCGCAGGCCGCCAGCAGCGCGTCGTTCCAGTCGCGCCGCGCCACGTCCAGCCACATCGTGCCGGCGGCGTCGGACATGTCGCTGGCGAAA
>DENB01000027.1:25523-26051 GCA_002359495.1 Enterobacteriaceae bacterium UBA2655 | reverse complement strand
CAGATAATCTTTCGGCAGCAGCACCTTGTCGATACGGGCGAAGCGTTCCGGCTCATGCTGCTTGACCCACAGCAGCTTGGGCGCCGTAAAGCCGGGCATCATCAGATTGCCGGTAATGCTGCGCGCATCGGGCACCCGCTGCTCCAGCTCGCGGCACTGCTCAGCGCTGCGGCCGTCATTCCAGAGAATAGCCGGACACAATACCTGGTTCGCGCCGTCCAGCAGCGTGGCGCCGTGCATCTGTCCGCTCAGGCCAATCGCCTCTACCTCGCTCAAATCATGCTGCACGGCCAGCGCACGCAAGGCGCTATCCGTTGCCAGCCACCAGCTTTCCGGGTCCTGCTCGCTCCATAGCGGTTTGGGCCGCGAAACGCTGAGTTTTTCCGTCTGGCTGGCGACAACGCGGCCCTGCTTATCCAGCAAAACCACTTTTACGCCTGAGGTGCCGAGATCGATGCCGATAACCATCCGCGCGCTCCTGTACTGTTAACGATCGAAAAGGTAACTATTCACCAGATTTTCCAGCAG
>DENB01000027.1:0-25498 GCA_002359495.1 Enterobacteriaceae bacterium UBA2655 | reverse complement strand
GTATTTGTCGGTGCTCTGACGGCGTACTTTAGCGTCGAAGTTCAGCCCGCCGGTGGTGAATCCGCCCGCTTTGATAATCTCATACATCACCAGCGCATTCTCTTCGACGCTGTTAGGAAATTGATCGGTATCCCAGCCCAGCTGCGCGTCGCCGCGGTTGGCGTCCACCGAGCCGAAGATGCCCAGTGCGATGGCGGTGGCGATTTCATGATGGAAAGCGTGCCCCGCCAGCGTCGCGTGGTTCGCTTCAACGTTGACCTTAATCTCTTTTTCCAGTCCGAACTGTTTCAAAAAGCCATAAACCGTGGCGACGTCGTAGTCATACTGATGCTTGGTCGGCTCCTGCGGCTTCGGCTCGATCAGCAAAGTCCCCTGGAAGCCGATGCGGTGCTTGTGCTCCACCACCATCTGCATAAAACGGCCTATCTGCTCGCGCTCCTGGCGCAGATCGGTATTGAGCAGCGTCTCATAGCCTTCGCGGCCGCCCCAGAGCACGTAGTTTTCGCCGCCCAGTTTGCGCGTCGCCTCCATCGCCGTGGTGACCTGCGTGGCCGCCCAGGCGAACACCTCGGGATCGGGACTGGTGGCGGCGCCCGCGCCGTAGCGCGGATGGGTGAAGCAGTTGGCGGTGCCCCACAGCAGCTTCACGCCGCTTTCCTGCTGCTTCGCCTGCAGCACATCGCTCATAACGGCGAAGTTTTCCCGGTAAGCCTGTAACGACGCGCCTTCCGGCGAGACGTCGATATCGTGGAAGCAGTAGTAAGGCACGTTCAGCTTATGAAAAAATTCAAACGCCACCTCGGCTTTCAGTTTGGCCCGCTCCAGCGCCTCGCCGGGCTGCTGCCAGGGCCGGTTGAACGCCCCAACGCCAAACATATCGGAGCCGTCCCAGCAGAAGCTGTGCCAGTAGCAGGCGGCGAAACGCAGGTGCTGCGCCATGGTTTTTCCCAGCAGAACCTCGTCCGGGTTGTAATGGCGAAAGGCCAGCGGATTGCGGCTTTGCGGCCCTTCATAACGAACGCGCTCCAGCTCGGTGAAATAAGCGTGCATGTCTGACTCCTTAGAATGAGCGATGTTTTTGCAAACGGTGCTGGCATTGTGGAAGCTGAAAAAGCGCCGCTCAATTACGATATTTCACAGCGCGATTAACAGAATTATTAAATGTGGTTTCGATCGCAAAATAGCGGAATAAAATTTACGCGCCGTCTCGTAACCTTTTGAAAAGCGGCAATGCGCTTTCGGAAAATATCGATCGCCATCATATTTTCAACAATAAACAAAAAATCGTAACTGCAAGAGGAAAATAGATAATTGATGTTAACCCTGGCGGAGGACAACAATTCATCGGCCTGACATCGTGCGTAACGCAATTACCTCAACCTACAGGGCATCAACATGAAAAAGAACGTCACACTTTTAGCCGCCTGCGCGGCTGTCGCGCTGGCGCTGTTCAGTCACGGCGCAGCGGCCAAAGAGGTCAAAATCGGCATGGCGATTGACGATCTGCGCCTGGAGCGCTGGCAGAAAGATCGCGATATTTTCGTAAAAAAAGCGGAATCCCTGGGCGCGTCCGTATTTGTCCAGTCAGCGAACGGCAATGAAGAGACCCAGATGTCGCAAATAGAAAATATGATAAACCGCGGCGTCGATGTTCTGGTGATTATTCCGTATAACGGCCAGGTATTAAGCAACGTGATTAAGGAAGCGAAGCAGGAGGGAATTAAAGTATTAGCCTATGACCGCATGATAAATAATGCCGATATCGATTTTTACGTCTCATTCGATAATGAAAAAGTAGGGGAACTGCAGGCGGCCAGCCTGGTGAAAAAGGTGCCTCAGGGCAATTACTTTTTAATGGGCGGATCGCCGGTCGACAATAACGCCCGCCTGTTTCGCGCCGGGCAGATGAAGGTGCTGAAGCCGTATATCGACGACGGCAAAATCAAGGTGGTCGGCGACCAGTGGGTTGACGCCTGGCTGCCGGAAAACGCGCTGAAAATCATGGAAAACGCGCTGACGGCGAACAAAAACGATATCAATGCGGTGGTCGCCTCCAATGACGCTACGGCTGGCGGCGCGATTCAGGCGCTGTCGGCGCAGGGGCTGGCGGGCAAAGTGGCGATTTCAGGCCAGGATGCCGATCTCGCCGCCATCAAGCGGCTGATGAATGGTACGCAAACCATGACGGTCTACAAGCCGATCAGCAAACTGGCCGATGAAGCGGCGAAAATCGCCGTCGAGCTGGGCGATGGGCAACAGCCTGTCTCCAACGCCACCTTGAACAATGGCCTGAAAGAGGTTCCCGCCTGGCTGTTGAATCCCATCGCGGTGGATAAGAGCAACATCGAGAGCACCATTATCGCCGACGGCTTCCACAAGAAAAGCGAACTTTGATGATGTCGCCGCCCTGCCGACAGGCAAGGCGGTCAGCTTGATTCACCGTGGAGGTCAGGATGGCGGCACTGCTGGAAATGCAACAGATCACCAAACGCTTCGGCGCGGTAACAGCGCTGGATGGCGTCAGCCTGCGGCTTGAAGCGGGCGAGGTTATGTCGCTGTGCGGCGAAAACGGCTCAGGAAAATCGACGCTGATGAAAATCCTGTGCGGTCTCTATCCCGCCGGCGATTACCAGGGCGAGATCCGCTTCGCCGGCGAACCGCTGCGCCCGGCCACGCTGCGCGACACCGAACGCAAAGGCATTGTGATTATTCATCAGGAGCTGGCGCTGGTGCGTCAGCTGACGGTTATGGAGAACATTTTCCTCGGCGGCGAAATCACCCGCTACGGCGCGGTGGACGATGAAGCGATGGCGCTGCGCTGCCAGACCCTGCTGGCGCAGGTCAAGCTGTCGCTCTCGCCGGATACGCGCGTCAGCGAGCTGGGGATGGGCCAGCAGCAGCTGGTGGAGATCGCCCGGGCGCTGAATAAACAGGTGCGGCTGCTGATTCTCGACGAACCGACCTCGTCGCTAACCGGGCAGGAGACCGAGACGCTGCTGGAGATTATCCGCAATCTGCGCGAGCACGGCATCGCCTGTATTTATATCTCTCATAAGCTGAACGAGGTAAAGGCGATTTCCGACAGCGTCTGCGTGATCCGCGACGGCAAGCATATCGCCACCCGGCCCGCCGACCAGTTAAGCGAAGAGGCGATCATTACCCTGATGGTGGGGCGCGAACTGACGGCGCTCTATCCCCGCGAACCGCATTCGATCGGCGATGAAGTGCTGCGGGTAGAGGGGCTGACGGCGTGGCACCCGCTGAAGCGCGATCTGCAACGGGTGAAGGCGGTCTCCTTTTCGTTGCGCCGCGGGGAAATCCTGGGCGTAGCGGGCCTGGTTGGCGCTGGTCGTACGGAGATGGTGGAGTGTCTGGCAGGTGTCTGGCAGGCGTCTGGCAAGGGCGCTGGCAGGGCGGCATTTATATTAAAGGGCAGCCGGCGCGCCTGCGCGATTGCCGCGAGGCGATCGCCCACGGCATCGCCATGGTGCCGGAAGATCGCAAAAAAGATGGCATCGTGCCGCTGATGGGAGTGGGTAAAAATATCACTCTCGCCGCGCTGGCGGATTTCAGCGGCCGCGCCTCGGTGCTGGATGAAGCGGCGGAACAAAAGGCGATTCTCGACGCTATCGCCCGTCTGTGGGTAAAAACCGCATCGCCGGAGCTGGCCATCGGCCGGTTAAGCGGAGGTAATCAGCAGAAAGCCATTCTGGCGAAGTGTCTGCTGCTCAATCCGCAAATCCTTATCCTTGACGAACCGACGCGCGGCATCGATATCGGCGCGCGCTTCGAAATTTACAAGCTGATCAACCAGCTGGTTCGACAGGGCATCGCCGTCATTGTGATCTCTTCCGAGCTGCCGGAAGTGTTGGGGCTGAGCGATCGCGTGCTGGTGATGCATGAAGGACGCATAAAAGCCGACCTGCCGAATAATCAACTGACCCAGGAACAGGTTATGGAAGCCGCCTTGCGGAGCGAAAACTATGCTTGAATCTCAATCGACCGAACCCACGTCGTTGCGCGCCAGCGGCGGCGGCGCGCCCGGCAAGCTGCGCCTGATGAACCTTCAGGTGCTGGTGATGCTGGCGGCTATCGCCCTGATTTTGCTCTTTTTTACCTGGATGACCGACGGCGCTTATCTCAGCGCCCGCAACGTCTCTAATCTGCTGCGCCAGACCGCCATTACCGGCATACTCGCCGTCGGCATGGTGTTTGTCATTATCTCCGCGGAGATCGATCTCTCCGTCGGCTCGATGATGGGGCTGCTAGGAGGCGTGGCGGCGATATGCGACGTCTGGTTCGGCTGGCCGCTGCCGTTCACCATTGCGGCGACGCTGCTACTGGGTTTACTGCTGGGCGCCTGGAACGGCTGGTGGGTGGCCTATCGCAAGGTGCCTTCGTTTATCGTCACCCTTGCCGGCATGCTCGCTTTCCGCGGCGTGTTGATCGGCATCACCGACGGTACGACGGTCGCGCCGACCAGCGCGGCGATGTCGCAAATCGGCCAGAGCTATCTGCCGGACGGCATCGGCTTCGGCTTTGGCGTTGTCGGGCTCTGTCTGTTCATCGCCTGGCAGTGGCGCATCCGGCTGCGTCGCCAGCGGCTTGGCCTGCCGCAGAAAGCGGCGAGCGGCGCCGTCGGAAAACAGGCGCTGACCGCCGTGCTGATTCTGGGCGCTATCTGGCTGTTGAATGACTATCGCGGCGTGCCAACGCCGGTTCTGCTGCTGGCGCTGCTGCTGCTGGCGGGCATGTTTATGGCGACGCGCACGGCGTTCGGCCGCCGCATTTACGCTATCGGCGGCAATCTCGACGCCGCGCGTCTTTCCGGCATCAATGTGGCGCGCACCAAACTGGCGGTTTTCGCCATCAACGGCCTGCTGGTGGCGATTGCCGGCCTGATCCTCAGCTCGCGTCTCGGCGCAGGCTCTCCTTCCGCAGGCAACATCGCGGAACTGGACGCCATCGCCGCCTGCGTGATTGGCGGCACCAGTCTGGCGGGCGGCGTCGGCAGCGTGGCGGGGGCCGTCATGGGCGCGTTTATCATGGCCTCGCTGGATAACGGCATGAGCATGATGGATGTGCCGACCTTCTGGCAGTACATCGTGAAAGGCGCCATTTTACTGCTCGCCGTCTGGATGGATTCCGCTACGCGTCGGCGGGCGTAACGTCGAGGCGATCACAAGGCGTCGCGCGGAATTTTTGTCCGCTGGATCATTGTGCTATTTAGTGGACATCTTGCCCTTCAGGATAAGCGATCATGCTGCACAAACGGTTTCGCATCACGTTATTGTTCAATGCTAACAAAGTGTATGACCGCCAGGTCGTCGAAGGCGTGGGCGAATATTTACAGGCTTCGCAAACAGACTGGGATATTTTTATCGAAGAGGATTTTCGCTGCCGCATCGATAATATTCGCGAGTGGCTGGGCGATAGCGTTATCGCGGATTACGACGATCGGGCGATTGAAGAGTCGTTGAAAAAGGTCAATGTGCCGATCGTCGGCGTGGGCGGCTCCTATCATCAGGAGACGGATTATCCCGGCGTGCATTACATCGCCACCGATAACTTTGCGTTGGTGGAGAACGCGTTTTTACATCTGAAAGAGAAAGGGCTGCAGCGCTTCGCCTTTTACGGCCTGCCGGCAGCCAGCGGCAAACGCTGGGCGCAGGAACGCGAACAGGCTTTTCGCCGGCTGGTTGCGCAGGAGCGTTATCAGGGCGTGATCTATCAGGGACTGCAAACCGCGCCGGAAAACTGGCAGCACGCGCAAAATCGCCTGGCCGACTGGCTGCAAACCCTGCCGCAAAATACCGGCATTATCGCCGTTACCGATGCGCGGGCGCGCCATCTGCTGCAGGTCTGCGAACATCTGAAAATACCGGTGCCGGAGAAGCTCTGCGTGATCGGCATCGATAATGAAGAGCTGACGCGCTATCTGTCGCGCACCGCGCTCTCGTCCGTTGCCCAAGGTACGCGGCAGATGGGCTATCAGGCGGCGAAGCTGCTGCATCGACTGCTGAATAACGAACCGCTGGCGCCCCAGCGCATTCTGGTGCCGCCGGTGAAAGTGATTGCGCGCCGCTCTACCGATTACCGCTCTCTGCGCGACCCGGCGGTGATCCAGGCGATGCATTTTATCCGTTTTCATGCCTGCAACGGCATTAAGGTGGAGCAGGTGCTGGATGCGGTGGGTATGTCGCGCTCCAATCTGGAAAAACGCTTCAAGGATGAGACGGGCGAAACGATCCACGCCATGATCCATAGCGAAAAACTGGAACGCGCGCGCGGTCTGCTGGTTTCCACCTCGCTTGCCATTAACGAGATCTCCCAGATGTGCGGTTATCCGTCGCTGCAATATTTCTATTCGGTTTTTCGGCGGAGCTATGGCAGCACGCCAAAAAGCTATCGCGATCGCTTTGGCGAAGTGATGGTTTAAAGCCCGCCCCACAAGCAGCCAGCCAGAAACACGACGGTTTTTACCGGCAGAGTGATTGAAAGCTCTGTTTCAAAATCAATCTATACAAAATATAAGTTCGCCATAAAGTGGCGAGCCTTGTCTCACTGTTAAAAAATACCGTTTTTTACCGGACTGATAATCAAATGGTTACGTCAGGTTATTATTAACGTCCTGTCTGATACTGCCGTGACCTTTGTGAGCCCCTTTTCTATTTTTATCGTAATTTTAATACATTAGCCGGGAATCTCATCGGTTCCCGTCGGCAACATTTTTGCCGCTGGCCTTGTAACACGCCTCTGCGCCTTCCCATCCTGTTGATATTACAGTTTATTAATATCCGTTTTTCTTTTCTGCGGCTTTTTACGCTGAAATCTTTTTTTTAACCTGCTCACATTTTTGAAAAGGAAATTTCAATTAATCCTTATTAGAAAATATATTTCAAATTCATCTCCGGCTACGCCATCAGAATTCACCGTCATTTTTCGACGATAACGATCCCTCTTACTGCGCGTAACGGTTCGCAGGCAAGAAGAGGCAAGAGGCCAGCAAAAAATGGAAAACAGGCAAAAGCGTTATAACATGCTGTACGTCATGCTTTGTTGCACGGTCGCCGCGTTCGGCGGTCTGCTGATGGGCTACGACTCCTCCATCATCTCCGGCGCCATTGAACCCCTCAGCGACTATTTCCAGCTTACTCCCGCCGAAACGGGCTGGGCGGTGTCGAATATCCTGTTAGACAGCCTGGTCGGCTGCTTTATCGCGCCGAAGCTCAGCGACAAGCTGGGCCTCAAAAAGTCTCTCGCAATCACTGCCCTGCTGTTTACCGCTTCGGTCATCGGCACGGCAATTGCGCATAACTTCACGGTCTTCGTACTGTTCCGCATCCTCGGCGGGCTGGCGATCGGGCTGGCTTCGGTAATCTCGCCGATTTACCTGGCGGAGCTGTCGCCGTCCAAATATCGCGGACGCACCAGCGCGCTGTATGCCGCCTGCTGCGTCGGCGGGCAGTCGGTGGTGTTGCTGACTAACTACTTCATTAATAAGTCGATGCTGCCGGAAGCGATGGTCGAGATGGGCTGGCGTTATATTCTCGCTACCGCGCTGATACCCTGCGCCCTGTTTATCTTTTGCATCGCTTTTATCCCGGAGTCGCCGCGCTGGAATCTGCTAAAAGGCCGCGATAAGGAAGCGCTGGATACGCTGAGCAAAATTTCCAATCGTACCCACGCCGAGACGGTTTATCAGGAGATCAAAAGCTCTTTTACTCAAGAGGCTGCGCTGCGCAGTAAGGCGAAGTTTTCCCTGAATAAAACTACGCTACCGCTGTTGGTGATCGGGATTGGTCTGGCGGTCGGCAACCAGATCAGCGGCATCAACGTCATTCAATATTTTGGCCCTTCGCTGTTGAAAAACGTCTCGTCGAGCGTCGATTCCGCGCTGCTGCAAACCTTCTGGCTGTCGGTTTGCCAGTTTATCGGGGTGCTGATCGGCATGTCGGTAAGCGATAAATTCGGCCGCCGTAAGCTGCTGCTGCTGGGCGCCCTCACCTCCAGCCTGTTCCTCGCCTACTCTTTTATCGCTTTTTACTACCATCTTCCCGGCCTGTTGCCGGTCGTGGGCCTGTTCGCCTATATGGTTTTCTTCGGTATCAGCTGGGGACAGGTGGTCTGGACCGTGCTGGGCGAACTTTTCCCTACCGAAATTCGTTCGATCTGCGTCGGCATCTCTATCTGCGCGATGTCGCTGGCTAATTTTATCATCAGCACCACTTTCCCCATTATGAATAACAACCTCTTGCTGGTGGAGATGTTTCATGGCGGCTTCCCGCTGCTGCTGTTCGCTATCTTCTCGCTCGGCATGTATTTCTTCACCTTCCGTTATCTGCCGGAAACCGCTGGCGTGCCGCTGGAAAAAATCCATGCGCTGGTGCTGGAGAAGTTTAACGTCGAGGCTGAGCCTGTTGTGCATGTGGTCGAACAACGCGAGCAGGCGAAAGGTTGATAAGCGCATGATCGGGTTGGCTGACAGGCAGGGCATCGGCCCTGCCTGTCAGGCGATGCGCTGTTCGTACTGTTCTATCACCGCCAACGCCAGGCCGTTCGCCGCATCGATGCGTGCCGGTAAAAAGTGAATGGCGGTATGTTCTAAAATAAAGCGCAACATTCCCGCCTCCGCTGTTTCCCGGGCGGCTGCGCAAAACGCCGGATGGTCATTCCACGGGCAGTCAACGATGATGCTCGCCGGATTAAGCAGCAGCATGATCTGGCTGATGGCTTTGCCGAGAAATGCGCCGGCCTGGGTCATCACCTCTGCGACGATTTCCGGCGCGCTGTCACGCTGCTGCCAGCTCAGGCCCGCCTGTCGCTGCGCCAGCTGCTGCTCGATCGCCGTCTGCCCGATCATCGCTTCCAGACATCCCCGGCGTCCGCAGCGACAGCGTGGCCCCTCCGGCTGCACGGTCAGATGCCCCGCTGCGCCCGCCGTCCAGCTGTTGCCGTTGAAAACTTCGCCGCGCTGCACCAGCGCGCCGCCGATTTCCTCCGCTACGCGCAGATAGAAATGACTTTTTTCCGCCGGCAGCTGCAGCTGCTGCACCGAGAGCAGCGCGGCGGCCTGCACGTTGTTCATCACACAGAGCGGCACGGCGAGATGACGGCGCAACGGCGTAAGCAGATCCACATCCTGCCAGCCAGGCCAAGACGAAAGATGCATCCAGCCGCGCAGCGGATCGACGATGCCGGAAAATCCCAGCGCGATGCCGATCAGTTCAGGATGTTTTTGCGCCATTTCACCGCAGCAACGGCCCAGTTCGTTCAGCGCTGCCGACGGTTGCGTCATTCTGGCGCGCCAGTTGCCTTCCACGACAATGCGGGAAAAATAGTCGCAGACGCACCAGTGAATAGCCTGATGTCCGACCATGATGCCGGCGCTGGTGAGCTTTTCAGGCCGCAGACTGATTTCGATTTTAGGCCGACCGGCCGCGCTGACGCTGACCGGCCCCAGCTCGTCAATCAGGCCGTTCTCCAGCATCTCGTCGATGATGAGGGAAACCGTATTTTTACTGAGCAGCAGCGCTTGCGCGATATCCTGACGTGAAGTAACGCGTAATGTGCGCAGCAGCGTAAGAACCCGCTTCTGGTTGTTCAGCCGTAATAACTTTGGACCTTTGCCCGTCGCTTTCATACACACCTGGCTGGCAGAGTGGAAGATTTACCGTCCCGCAAGAGAGCAGCCGTTCAGTCACGTCCGCTTGTGTGTAATCGTCTTAACGCCGCTATCGTTACGATGCGGAAAGCCCAGCGAGCGGGCTGAGATTAATATTCGTCGCCGCGCACGCGGCTGCGGTAGCTTTCCCAGTCGAAGCGTATCCACATGCTGTTGCCGAGCCGCATACGGTCCATCACGCGCTCGCCCAGCAGCGCATTCATGCCGGCGGGATCGAGATTGGAGAGCATCCCGGTCGGACGCTTCGAGGAGGAGCGGCGATCGACGATCTGGTTGATGATCACTTTTTCATAGCGCGATTCGCTCTGCATACCGATCTCGTCGATCACCAGCAGATCCACGCTGCTGAGATCGTGCAGCAGCCGCTCTTCGGTAATATCGCTGCCGCCGCTGAAAGTGCCCTTCATGTTTGACATCAGGTCGGCCACGGTGACGATCAGCACGCTTTTGCCGCGCAGGATCAGATCGTTGCCGATCGCGGCCGCCAGATGGTTTTTGCCGGTGCCGGGACGCCCGGAAAAGACGAAGCTGGCGATGCTGCCTTCAAACTCTTCCGCATATTTGCGCGCCGCCGCCAGCGCTCTGCGCTGGCCTTCATTCTCGGCGTGGTAGTTATCGAACGAGCAGTTCATGTGCAGCTCGCGGATGCCGGAACGGCCCATCACGCGCTGCATCTTCATCGCCCGGTTCTCCCGCACGATCGACTCTGAACGCAGTCGACCCTGCTCCTGATTCCAGGCCAGCAGATCCTCGCCGCGGGTAAATTTCGGCTTTATGTTTTCCGGCATCATGCGTTTCAGGCGACGGAAAAGATCCTCAGGCGTTTTCATTATTCACCTCGAAAACCATCGGGAATATCGTAGTCGGTGCTGGCCACCTGCGTCAGATCGCGTTTCGGCTGGCCTCCGTTGCTGGCGCGGTTCATCTGGACGCTGCGCGCCAGCTTCTGCTGCCACTGCACATGATGAAACATCCGCCCTTCCGCCTGCCAGTAGGCGACAAACGCCGCCAGCTCGGCGGCGGTGACCGGCTCGCTCAGCGCCACGCCCCAGATCGCCGCCTGGCGCTGAAAATCGGCGTCGGGCTGCCAGCCGGCATACATCGCGAATTTTCCTGCCGGCGCGCGGATCGCCTGCGGCTGTTCATCATAAAAACTCTCATCCAGCGCCACATCGCTGGGCTGCTGCGAGGCCGCTTCCGCCGCCAGCAGCTGCGCCAGGCGTTCTTGGGTGATGGCGTACATAACGGGGGCGTTGTTATTAAAAACCGCCAGCGTGCCTTTCTCCGCCTGGCGCAGCGCGCCGAGCGGATCCTGACGAAAGGCATCCAGGCCAATAATAGTGGACGTTAAAATTTTGACGGACATGAAGAAACCTGACGTTGACCTGCACTTTGCGCCTGACCGGCGAACCTGCCAGGCGCAGAAGTCTTTATTGTACCTTTTTTAGCGCGCGGGATCGCCAAAAATGGCAGGAACCTTTAGCGCGTCTGAGGAGAAGGAGAGGCGTCGCGACGGCTGATTACGCCGGTAGCGATTAAAAACTGGCGCTGACGCCGAGGCTGTAAATGAATTGTTCGTCGCTGCTCAGCGCCCCCGTCTGCGAAAACGCCGCGAAGGCCGCCATATTGCTATTAATGGGCATTTGCGCGCCGACGCTGACGTCCAGCCAGCTATCCTCACGCGCCAGGCCCGATTCCGCGGCGTTCGGAGCCGTTAGGGCGCCGTCGCCGAGCTGACGGCTATAGCTCAACTGCGCCCAGGGCGTGACCGGGCCGAACCGCGAGTCGACGCGCCAGCCGAAGCTGGCGATATGATCGTGCGACAGCCGATCGTTGAAGTCGCATTGCTGGCAGTTCAGCGTTTGCTGGCTGATGGCGTACTGCGCCACCGGACCGGTGGTAAAATCACCGCTGAGCGGCATCTCCCAGCCTGCGGAAAAGCGCGTGCCGAGCGGCTGGTTTCCGACATTGCCCGACTCGGCGCGCAGCGAAAGCGCGCGCTGTTGCCCGGCGTTCAGCGCGGCGGCGATTAGCGGACTCTCGCTATCTTCGATAACCAGCCGATCGCGGGCGATTTTCCCGGCGAGAATATCGTTATAACGCGGATGCGCCGTCTCGCCGTCCGGGTTATCCGACAGCCGATCAAGATTATCCCAGCCGTAAGCGGGCCGGGCGGCGCCCAGGCAAAAAAGAAACGCAACGATTAAGGCCCCGGCAAGATATTGCTGGCCTGCACACTCGCTTTTCTGCAACATGGATCACTCCAGACGAAGCTGAAGAAAGAAACTGGCGTCGATGATTAACAGCGTATTAGCGCGCCCGTTGTTTAACTATTGACCGATTAACCCTGACGTCAAGGGACGCAGGAAAAATTCATCCTTCTCCCGCGAGGAAACGAAAAGATGCAACGTTGTGGCTGGGTTACGCAGGATCCGCTTTATCTCGCCTATCACGATCGGGAGTGGGGAATTCCGCAAACCGACGCGCGGGCGCTGTTTGAAATGCTCTGTCTGGAGGGTCAACAGGCGGGTCTCTCCTGGCTGACGGTCCTGAAAAAGCGCGATAACTACCGCCGCGCCTTTCACGATTTCGATGCCAACGCCATCGCCCTGATGGACGAACAGGATGTGGCGAGATTGATGCAGGATGCGGGCATTATTCGCAACAGAGCGAAGATCGCTGCCATTATCGCTAACGCCCGCGCTTTGCTGGCGATGGAAGCGAAAGGCGAGGATTTTGCCCGTTTTGTCTGGGAATTTGTCGATAACGCGCCGATTGTCCACTATCACGCCGACTATAAACAGGCGCCCACCACCTCAGCGCGCTCAGATGCGCTCTCTAAGGCGCTAAAACAACGTGGTTTTAAATTCATCGGCACCACAATTTGCTATTCGTTTATGCAGGCCTGCGGGCTGATCAGCGATCATCAAACCAACTGTTTTTGCCATCCTGACAACCTTTCTCGCTGAAAGCGTAAAAATTCAGACTACCCCTCACGATTCGTTTAGCCTTCCGGCGGCATAATCGTACCGCTTCAGGGTGCGGATAGCGCCCTATGGATGTGTTTGAGGAAAATATAAATGAAAAA
The DNA here is from genome assembly GCA_002359495.1 of Enterobacteriaceae bacterium UBA2655. GTDB lineage: Bacteria > Pseudomonadota > Gammaproteobacteria > Enterobacterales > Enterobacteriaceae > Pantoea > Pantoea superficialis. The sequence continues at coordinate 12,725 of DENB01000027.1, read as the reverse complement.
ATCACTGGCTTTTACCTTGTTACTTAGCGGCGCGCTGGCGCTCTCCGGCTGTACAACCAATCCTTATACTGGCGAATCGCAAGCGGGAAAATCGGGCGTCGGAGCGGGACTGGGCGCGCTGGTCGGGGCAGGCGTCGGCGTCCTGTCCTCCTCGAAAAAAGATCGCGGCAAAGGCGCGCTGATTGGCGCGGCGTCCGGCGCGGCGCTGGGCGGCGGCATCGGTTATTACATGGATGTGCAGGAAGCCAAGCTGCGCGACAAGCTACGCGGAACCGGCGTCAGCGTTACGCGTCAGGGCGATAATATCGTGTTGAACATGCCGAATAACGTCACCTTCGACTCCAGCAGCAGCACGCTGAAGCCGGACGGCGCCAATACCCTGACCGGCGTGGCGACGGTGTTGAAAGAGTATGAGAAAACCGCCGTCAACGTCGTGGGCTATACCGATAGCACCGGCTCGCGCGATCTGAATATGCGCCTGTCGCAGCAGCGCGCCGAAAGCGTGGCCAGCGCGCTAATTGTGCAGGGCGTCGCCGCCAGCCGCCTGCGCACTCAGGGCATGGGACCGGATAACCCGATTGCCAGCAACAGCACCGAGGCGGGCAAAGCGCAAAACCGCCGCGTAGAGATTACCTTAAGCCCGCTCTCTTAATCGTCTTCTTATCCCTCAGGGAAGAGGGACATTTTTTTCCGCTTTGCGGGTTTTTACGCAATTTTTGACGCCAGGTTGTCAAAAAATGCCAAAACCTATGCATAATGCGCCGCCACGCTTTATGCTAGCGCGATCAATTTTTGATCAACAGGCCATGCATTATGTCTCTTAAAGCCATTGCCGCCGCGCTGGGCCTTTCCGTGACCACCGTGAGTCGGGCGCTGAACGGTTACGACGATGTCGCCAGCGAGACGCGCAAACGCATCGAAGAGGAAGCCCGTCGCCGCAATTACCGGCCTAACGCCGCGGCGCAACGTCTGAAAACCGGTCGCGCCAACGCGGTCGGCCTGATTTTCCCCATCAGTACCACACCGCTCAACGACAGTCCTTTCAGCAACATGCTGCTGACGCTCGATCAGGATCTGGCGCGCGAACAAATCGATGTTCTGCTGCTGGCGGATAAGCCGCAGGATAATCAGCGCGCTTTGCACAGTATGCTGCGCAGCCGCGCGCTGGATGCGGTGATCGTCGCCCGTCCTAAACCTCAGGATCTGCGTCTGCTGCATCTGCAGCAAAAGGGTTTTCGCTTCCTGACCCTTGGCCGCAGCGATTTGCCGCAACCTTACGCCTGGTTCGATTTAGATAATCACGCCGGCTCGGCGCTGGCGGTGGCGTACTGCCTTGAAAAAGGGTTAACCCATATCGCCTGGCTGGGCAGCAACGAAGATTGCAGCTTTGTGCGCGACCGTCGCAAAGGTTTTCTTGATGCGATGGCGCGACAGGGACTCAGCATCATGCCCTCTTGCCTGATTGAAACGGAATCGTCGCGCCGCGCCGGCTATCAGCAAACCGCCGCCTGGCTCGCCGGACCGACGCCGCCGCAGGCGATTATTACCGACTGCGGCTCGCTGGGCGAAGGGGCCGCCCTCGCCCTGCAGCAGGCTGCGCGCCTGCATGGCGAGCAGGCCGTTGCGCTGGTGATTTATGACGGGCTGCCCGCGGATTCGATCGTCGCCTGTGCATTGCCGACGATTGTCCCCGCCGCGCCGCACGAGGCGGGCGAGAAGGTCGCGCAGCTGGTTCTGGCGCTGGTCAACGGCGCGCCGGTTGAGCAGCTTCAAGTGCAGTGGCAGCCGCAGCTGCGCCTGCCGGGCCAGCCATAGCTGAGTTTTTACGCCCGGCTTCGCCTGTGCTAGTCTCTGCCTGTTTCTTCTTACCAGGTAGACCCATGAAAAACAGGCCAGCCCGCGCGACTATCAGCGACGTCGCCAATGCGGCTAAAACCGGTAAAACCAGCGTCTCTCGCTATCTTAACGGTGAACAACATCTCCTCTCCCCGGATCTGAAATCGCGCATTGAGCAGGCGATTGCGGAGCTGAACTATCAGCCCAGCCAGATGGCGCGCGGCCTGAAGCGCGGCCGCACCCGATTGATCGGCCTGATTATCGCCGATATCACTAATCCCTATTCCGTTGATGTGATGTGCGGCATCGAGGCGGCCTGCCGGGCGCGCGGATTTACCCTGCTGATGTGCAATACCAACAATGAGTTAGATCTGGAGCAGCACTATCTGCAACTGCTGAGCAGCTACCAGGTGGAAGGCGTCGTGGTCAATGCGGTCGGCATGCATGAGGCGGCGCTGAGCCGTCTGCAACAGTCGCTGCTGCCGATGGTGCTGATCGACCGTAAAATCCCCGATTTCGCCTGCGACGTGGTCGGCCTGAACAACCCGGAGGCGGCGGAAATCGCGACGCGTCACCTGGTTGATAACGGCTACGACGCGCTGCTGTTCCTCAGCGAGCCGCTTGGCAGCGTCAACACCCGCCGCGAACGTTTGCAGGCGTTCCGCCATACCCTAAGCGCTTTCCCGCAGATCGTCGGCGAAAACTGCGAACTGCCGCTGAACCAGCCCGCGCAGCTGGAGGCCGCGCTGACCGCTTTTTACCAGCGCCACAGCGGCAAACGCTGCGCGGTGATGGCCGCCAACGGCGCGCTGACGCTGCAGGTTGCGCGCGCCATGCAGCGCGTCGGCCTGCGCTGGGGCGAAAACATCGGCCTGCTGGGCTTTGACGAGCTGGAGTGGGCGGCGCTGGCGGGTCCGGGCATCACCACGCTGCAACAGCCGACCTGGCAAATCGGCTACGCGGCGCTGGAGCGGGTGATCGCGCGCATCGAAGGCGGTGAACTGCCGGTGGCCGAGCAGGTCTTTTCCGGCAAGCTGATCGTGCGCGGTTCAAGCCAGCCTCTTAGCTCTCTTTAATAACTTTTCACCCCCTTTTGCTTACTTCGTGAGCGTGATCATAATTTCAGGTTTTGCTTCTTTGCTTTGGAACCGGTTCCATTTAACGTTTTTATAACGTCGTGAGAACGGGCCAGCCCGGAGAGAAAAATGAAGCCTGAAATTATCGTGGTGACCGCCGCTTACGGTCAACAGCAGGTCGCCGCCCTGGGCGGACAACGCGCCCTGCTGCCTATCATCCAACAGGCTGGCGCCGACGGCGTTGAGATCCGCCGCGAGCTGTTCGCCGAAGATGGGCTGCGCAGCCTGTCTGAACTCGGCCAGGCGATCGCCGCGCACCGTCTTATTGCCTACTACTCTGTGCCCGACGCGCTGTTTACCGCCGACGGCGCGCTTAACCCGCAGCTGGACCGCTATCTTGGCGAGGCGGAGCAGCTCAACGCCCGCCTGCTGAAATTGTCGCTGGGCCGCTACGACGGCAACGCCGACCTCGATAAGCTGCGTCAGGCGCTGACCCATGAGCGCGTGAAGCTGGTGGTCGAGAACGATCAGACCGTCTGGGGCAAGCTGGCGCCGCTGACGCGATTTTTTAGCGAATTCGGCGCAGCGCAGATGCCGCACGGCCTGACCTTCGATATGGGCAACTGGCTCTGGACCGGCGAAAACGCGGAACAGGCGGCCCAACAGCTGGGGCGCTTCATCGGCTATATTCACGTAAAGGCCGCCGTGCCTCACCGTGACAGTTTCAGGGCGATCGCCCTTGATGATGCTGACGACCAGTGGCGCACTCTGCTTAAACAGCTGCCGGCTTCGGCGCCGCGCGGCATCGAATTCCCGCTCGAAGGCGACGATTTAACGGCGGTTACGCGCCGCTATGTCGATCTGCTGCGCAATTGTTAAGGAGCGATCATGACTCTGCATGAAAACGGCACCCTGGATGTAGTGACCATCGGCGAAGCGATGGCGATGTTCGTCGCCAGCGAGACCGGCGATTTAGCGGCGGCGGCGTCCTTTGTGAAGCGAATCGCCGGAGCCGAGCTGAACGTGGCTATCGGCCTGGCGCGTCTCGGCCTGAAGGTAGGCTGGGTCAGCCGGGTAGGCAACGACTCTTTCGGCCGTTTTACCTGCCAGCAACTGGAGAAAGAGGGCGTCGATCATCGTCAGGTGACTGTCGATGACCGTTTCCCGACCGGTTTTCAACTCAAGTCGAAGGTGGACGACGGTTCCGATCCGATCGTGGAGTATTTCCGCAAAGGCTCAGCGGCCAGCCATCTTTCCGTCGAGGATTTCAACCATGATTACTTTGGCGCGGCGCGCCATCTGCACCTGAGCGGCGTGGCGGCGGCGATCTCCGACAGTTCGCTGGAGCTGTCGACCTATGCGGCGAAAAAGATGCGCGCGCTGGGCAAAACCATCTCGTTCGATCCCAATCTGCGCCCGGTGCTGTGGCGCAGCGAGGAAGCGATGCGCACTCAGCTAAATCTGCTGGCGGAGTATGCCGACTGGGTGCTGCCTGGCGAAAAAGAGGGATGGATTCTGACCGGCTATCGTCAGCCGGAAGCGATCGCCGATTTCTACCTCAATAAAGGGGTGAAGGCGGTGATTATCAAAACCGGTTGCGACGGCGCCTGGTACAAGACCGCCGACGGCGAGAAAGGCCAGGTGGAAGCGATTCGGGTAGAGAACGTGGTGGATACCGTGGGCGCCGGAGACGGCTTCGCGGTCGGCGTCATCAGTGCGTTAATGGAAGGAAAAAACCTGCCGCAGGCGATTCGTCGCGGCAACAAAATCGGCTCGCTGGCTATTCAGGTCATCGGCGACAGCGAAGGGTTACCGACGCGCGCGCAGCTTGGCGATGAGTAGGCTGGAGAGACCGGTAAGAGAACCTGAGGCGTATCGATTCCTGTCAATCAGAATGCGCCCGCTACCTCAACAGAGGAGACAACCATGAAAACAGAGATCATCGCGCCGAAACGCTGGTGGTTCATTATGCCCATCGTGTTTATCACCTACAGTCTGGCCTATCTGGACCGCGCTAATTTCAGCTTCGCGTCGGCGGCGGGCATCAACGAAGATTTGGGCATTACCAAAGGGATGTCCTCTTTGCTGGGCGCCCTGTTCTTCCTCGGCTACTTCTTCTTTCAGATCCCCGGCGCGATTTACGCTGAACGTCGCAGCGTGAAGAAGCTGATTTTCTGGTGCCTGGTGCTGTGGGGCGTCTGCGCCTCGCTGACCGGGGTGGTCAGCAACATCCCGATGCTGGCGGCCATTCGCTTTATTCTCGGCGTGGTGGAAGCGGCGGTGATGCCGGCGATGCTGATCTATATCAGCAACTGGTTTACCAAGTCGGAACGTTCGCGCGCCAACACCTTTTTAATCCTCGGCAACCCGGTGACGGTGCTGTGGATGTCAGTGGTGTCCGGCTACCTGATTGAATCTTTCGGCTGGCGCGAAATGTTTATCTTCGAAGGGATCCCGGCGGTGATCTGGGCTGTCGCCTGGTGGTTCATGGTGCAGGATAAACCGGCTCAGTCCAAATGGATGAGCGACGAAGAGAAAGCCGCGTTGCAGGCGCAGCTGCAGAAAGAGCAGGAAAACATTAAAGCGGTGCGCAACTACGGCGAAGCCTTTAAAAACCGCAATGTGATTATCCTCTGCATGCAATATTTCGCCTGGAGCATCGGCGTCTACGGGTTCGTGCTGTGGCTGCCGTCGATTCTGCGTAACGCCAATACGGCGATGGGAATGGTGGAGGCGGGCTGGCTGTCAGCGGTGCCCTATCTGGCGGCGACCGTAGCGATGATCGTCGTCTCCTGGGCGTCGGATAAGACGCAGAACCGTAAGTTGTTCGTCTGGCCGCTGCTGCTGATCGGCGCGCTGGCGTTCCTCGGCTCCTACCTGGTCGGCTCCAGCAACTTCTGGCTCTCCTACACGCTACTGGTGATCGCAGGCGGCGCGATGTACGCCCCTTACGGCCCGTTCTTTGCTATCGTGCCGGAGATGTTGCCGCGCAATGTGTCCGGCGGCGCCATGGCGTTGATTAACAGCATGGGCGCGCTGGGGTCCTTCGTCGGCTCCTGGATCGTCGGCTACCTTAACGGCGCCACCGGCAGCCCGGCCGCCTCCTATATCTTTATGGGCGCGGCGCTGCTGGTTTCCGTCTGGCTGACGCTGATCGTCAAGCCGGCGGAAAATAAAGAGTCCGCCGTTCACGGCGCGAAACACGCCTGAAAGCGGCGCGGTAAACCGTGATGTTCCCGGGGGCGACGTGTCGCCCCCGCCACCTTTTTGACAGGGAGCCTTTGATGAAGCCTTCAGTGATCCTTTATAAAAAATTAGCGGACGACCTGCGCGCCCGTCTCGACGAGCATTTTAGCGTGACCGAAATCAACGACTTAACGCCGGAAAACCTCGATGCGCACGCGCAGGCGTTTCAGCAGGCGGAAGGGCTGATCGGCTCCAGCAGCAAGGTCGACGCCGAACTGCTGGCGAAGATGCCGAAGCTGCGCGCCTGCTCCACGGTTTCCGTCGGCTATGACAATTTCGACGTCGAGGCGCTGAACCAGCGCGGCATTTTGCTGATGCATACCCCCACGGTGCTGACCGAAACCGTGGCGGATACCATGATGGCGCTGGTGCTCGCCAGCGCGCGCCGCGTTACCGAGCTGGACGCCTGGGTTAAGGCGGGTCAGTGGCGGAAAAGCATCGGCCCGCAGCAGTTCGGCGTCGACGTGCATCATAAAACCATCGGAATTCTCGGCATGGGCCGCATCGGCATGGCGCTGGCGCAGCGCGCGCACTTCGGCTTCGGCATGTCAGTGCTCTATAACGCGCGCAAGCCGCATCAGGAAGCGGAAGAACGTTTTTCCGCTCGCGGCTGCGATCTGGATACCCTGTTAAAAGAGAGCGATTTCGTCTGCATCAGCCTGCCGCTAACCGAGCAGACGCACCATATGATCGGCGAGCCGCAGCTTAAGCTGATGAAGCGGAGCGCCATTTTGATCAATGCGGGCCGTGGGCCGGTGGTGGACGAACAGGCGCTGATCGCCGCGCTGGAGGCGGGCACGATCCATGCCGCTGGCCTGGATGTGTTCGAGCAGGAGCCGGTCTCCCCTGATTCGGAATTGCTGACGCTGCCGAACGTCGTCACCCTGCCCCATATCGGCTCGGCGACCCATGAAACCCGCTACGGCATGATGCAGGACGCGGTAGAAAACCTGATCGCCGCGCTGAGCGGAAAACCGGAGAAGAACTGCGTAAATCCGCAGGTATTGCAGTAACCTCCCGCCGACTTTCCTCTGTTGCCATTGCGCCCGCGTCAGGCGGGCGTTATGGTGGATCCCCATTCAAACATCACAAGTTATTTACATGTTATGAGCTTTTCCCAGTTCGGCGACAAATTTACTCAACATTCCGGCATTTCGCGCCTGATGGAAGATATGGGCGAGGGTTTGCGCGCGCCAGGCACTATCATGCTGGGCGGCGGCAACCCGGCGCAAATTCCCGAAATGGGCAACTATTTTCAACAGCTGCTGGCGCAGATGCACGCCGACGGCAAGTTGACCGAAGCGCTGTGCAACTATGACGGGCCGCGCGGCAAAACGGCGCTGCTGGAGGAGCTGGCGACGCTGCTGCGCGTCACGCTGGGCTGGCAGATCTCCGCGCAGAACATTGCGCTGACCAACGGCAGCCAGAGCGCTTTTTTCTATCTGTTCAACCTGTTTGCCGGCCGCTGCGCCGACGGCAGTAAAAAGCGCGTGCTGTTTCCGCTGGCACCGGAGTATCTGGGCTATTCCGACGCCGGACTGGACGAGGGGCTGTTTGTTTCCGCCAAGCCGAATATTGAACTGCTGCCGGAAGGACAGTTCAAATATCACGTCGATTTCGACCATCTGCCGATGACCGAGGAAGTGGGCCTGATCTGCGTGTCGCGCCCGACCAACCCCACTGGCAACGTAATTACCGATGACGAACTGATCCAACTTGACGCGCTGGCGCAGCAGCATAACGTGCCGCTGCTGATCGATAACGCCTACGGCGTGCCCTTCCCCGGCATTATTTTCAGCGAGGCGCGTCCGCTGTGGAACCCGAACATTATCCTGTGCATGAGCCTGTCGAAGCTCGGCCTGCCCGGTTCGCGCTGCGGCATTATCATCGCTGATGAAAAAACCATCGGTGCCATCGGCAACATGAACGGCATTATCAGCCTGGCACCCGGCAGCATCGGCCCGGCCATCGCCTGCGAGATGATTCAGCGCGGCGACCTGCTGCGTCTGTCGGAAGAGGTGATTAAGCCGTTTTATCAGGAGAAGGTGGCCCGCACAATTGAGATCATTCGCCGCCATTTGCCGGAAGATCGCTGCCTGATCCACAAACCGGAAGGGGCGATTTTCCTCTGGCTCTGGTTCCGCGATCTGCCGATCACCACCGAGGCGCTTTATCATCGCCTGAAGGCGCGCGGCGTGCTGATGGTGCCCGGCCACTTTTTCTTCCCTGGCCTGGAGCAGTCGTGGCCGCACACCCACCAGTGCATGCGCATGAACTACGTGCCGGATGCCAATAAAATCGAGCGGGCGGTACAGATTCTGGCGGAAGAGATTGAAGAGGCGTGGCGCGTGTAGCGCCGCCGCGTCACCCCGGCTCCTGTTCTGGTCCGTTTAACGACAGCTGGCACCATTGCGCCAGCTGTCGTATCGCCTGTTCCACCTCATCGTTCCAGCCAAAACCGGCGTTCAGCCGAAAACAGCGATCGTAGCGTTCGTCGGTCGCGAAGATATGGCCGGGCGCGATGCCGATCCCGGCGTTGCGCGCCTTAAGAAACAGGGCGCGCACGTTGAGCGCGCCGGAAGGCATCTCCACCCACAGCACATATCCCCCTTCGGGATCGGAGACGCGCGTGCCGCCGGGGAAATAACGCAGCACCGCCTGGCGCATCTGATGGATTTGGCGCGCCAGCTCGCGCCGCAGCTTGCGCAGATGAGCGTCATAGCCGCCGCTGCGCAGCAGCTCCGCCACCGCCGCCTGCGACAGCACCGAGGTGCCCATGGTGGAGGTGTATTTCAGCGAGGCGATTTTGCGCATGTAATTTACGCTTTGCACCCAGCCGATGCGAATGCCCGGCGCCACGGTTTTGGAAAAGCCGCTGCATAAAATGGCGTTCGGGCTGAAGGCGCGCATCGGAAAAGGACGACGATCGCCAAACGCGGTATCGCCGAAAATATCATCCTCGACGATAACCACGTCGTTTTCATCCGCCTGACGGGCGATCCAGGCTTTCTGCTCGTTGGGAATCGATTTTCCCAGCGGATTATTGACGTTGCAGATAGTGAGAAACGCCTGCACCGCTTTGCGCCGGAACAGGCCGGTGAGCCTCTCCACATCGACATAGCCTTCCGGCCCCGGCTCCACTTCAATCACGCGCAGGTTCAGGTTGCGCAGCATTTGCAACAGCACGAAATAACAGGGCGACTCCACCGCCACCACGTCGCCGGGGTTCAGCGCTGCGCGCAGCGACAGGGAGATCGCTTCGATGCAGCCGTTGGTGATCAGAATATCGTCGGCGTTGATATTGCAGCCGTAATCCACCGCGCGGCGGGCGATCTCCGCCTTCAGCGGCGCGTAACCGGTGCCTTTTACCGTATTGCCCAGCAGCGCCGGTTTGCTGTAGCCCATCTGCCGCATCAGCAAGCCGATTTTTCTTACCGGGTAGAGCGAGCTGTCGCCGTTGGCCAGATCCAGCCGCACGCGGCAGTCGGAGCCGACCATCGCCAGATGCAGCTCGGTCTGTTCGTCCAGCGGCGCCACGGTTCTTGCCTGTTCCGTCCGCGCCGGCACGCGGGCGACGCTGAGCTTACGCGCCGCGACGAAAAAGCCGGACTTGGGACGCGCCACGGCGTAGCGCTCATCCTCCAACGTGCGTAATGTTTTCAGGGCGGTGGTCAGGCTGACGTTAAACTGCGTCGCCAACGTACGCACCGAAGGCAAACGGCTCTCCGGCGGCAGGCTGCCGGCATCGATGGCTCGCTTGATCTGCTCTGCTATCTGGCGGTAACGACTGCTCTGACTCTCCCGCTCTCCCGCTTCCATGGTCATCTGTTCCACCCCATATCGTGCCGATCTGTGCGTATTCAACAGAGTACATTCAAAGTAGTTTAAGCTGCATCTGTTAATTATTAGCCTGTCGCCTTACGTTTTGTCGGCTCGCTTGCCGACGCGCGAACGCAATCAAGAACGAGACATTCATTCCGTAACACCTTTGTGGCGTACCTGTATTGAAATCAGCCCATTAATTTCACTTACGCGTTTTTATTAGCCCAGGGAAAAAGTGAAAAATGAATAATCTGTCCTTCATGATGAGAGAAATTGAAAGCTACTTCTCCACAGCAACCCTCGATTCCGCTCAACGCTGTTCGCAGCGGCTGCTCGCCGTCCTGCCGGACCCGCATCAGCTCGACAATAACCGCGTTCTGCTCGCCTACGGCGGCGGCAAAGACAGCAGCTATATGGTGGCCTGGGTTCGTTATATTCAGGGATTGTTATGGCAGCAGTATGGCAACACCTTTCATTTGCGCATCAGCACCAACCGTCACGCGGCGATGAACCACAGCGTGATGGAGAATATCGATCGCGTTTACCGGGCGTTGCGCATCTATGACGACCCTTTTGCCGAATGTCTGGTGACCGACGGCCTGCTGATCCGCACGTTTTCGCCCGACCTGTCGATGCCCGACGCGGTGCGCCAGCAAAATCGCAGCGACGTGCTGATGAACGGCCACCGCTTCCGCGCCGATGCCCGCTCCACATTCTGCAACGCCTGTAACCTGAGCATGGTGAATTCATTCGGTCTGGCGGCGCACTATGCCGGCGGCGTGGACGTCATCATCACCGGCGATTCGCCGCAGGAGCAGACCGCTTACCTCGCCTGGGCGCGCCATCTTGCCCGTTTGTTTAATGCGCCGGCGCCCGACAAAAGCCGGGGATTCAGCGGCTTTTTGCAGACGCTGGACGGCGTGGCGCAGCGCTACTTCGCTGACATTTACGGCGAGGATCAGGTGACCGACGCGCACCGCATCATGCATCAGCTGGCGCGCGATCCGCTGTTTTTCAATATCTATCAGGAGACCGCTTACGAGGCGGGCGCGCACTGGTCGCTGCTCAACGACTTTATGCGCTTTCGCTTCGACGAGCTGATGTTCAGCTTCTCCGAATCGGACTGCGGCAACCCGACGCTGATGGCGCACATTCGCGGCCTGCGCGCCGAAACGCTGCTGCAACGCAGCTACGCGGAGGGCATTCGCGAGTATGTGCGCTTCGCGCTGGGGCTGATGCGGCAGAAAGATTTTCCTCCGCAGCTGATTGAGGAGATGGCGGCGCGCTATCAGGACGACGCGGCGATAGCGCGGCGGCGCGAGCGCGCGGCCGACTTTGCGCAACAGGCTTTCGATCTGAACGAAACGCAGCTGATCTGCATGATCTACGCCCCCTTCAATGAAGGCGGCAAACAGCTGGCGATCTGGCTTGAACAACAGCGGATCGCGCTGGAAGAACAGGCCATTCGCGATGTGATGAACGACCCGAGCGGCGATGCGGCATTGATGCGACAGCTTGCCGCGCTCTCCGGCCTGACGCCGGAGCAGATGCGTCAGTGCTGGCGAAGCCGACAGGCCAGCTCGCTGCTGGCAGGCAAGAGCGCCGATCCGCTGTCGCGCGTGCTGCGCTTCGATCCGCACAAGGCGGTGATTCAGGTCAACAATGGCTATTTGCGGGATACCGTGACAGAAGTGATCTCCGGGCGCTGATCCGGTAAGGCGAAGCGATGAAAAAGATTTTCCTGCAGATTGGCGCCACGCGCGACGGGCAGAATCCCTACTGCGCGGTCGCAAAACGGGAAGGCTATTTTACCGTACTGGCGGAAACAGACGACTTCGTTGATTACCAGTCGCTGAGCCTGCGACTGCCGTTCGATCGGATTGTGCGGCTTAACCGGCCGGAAAATCCCCGGGAGGTGATGCAGGCTTATCTGCGCGCCGGTCTGCTGGATCATCCGCAGGTGGTGCTGGCGGGCTTCGAAGCCTATAACGCCAGCGCGGGCCGCGTGCGGGAGATGCTGGCCGGGCCGGAGGCCGCAGGCTGCTTTATTCCGCTGGATAAATATGCGCAGCGGATGGCGTTAAAAAAAGGCTGCGCCCATTTCCCTCAGCCGGAATTTCGCTTTTTCGCCTCCCCGCTCAGCATTCTCGCCGCGCGCGACGCGCTGCTTTATCCCTGCGTGATAAAACCGGTGGACAGCGGCGGCGGACTGGGCGTCTGGTTGGTTGCCGACGCCCGGCAGCTCGACCTGACCATCAACAAGCTGATGGATACCCTGAACTACGGCGGCCGCACCTTTTCCGGCTTTATCGTCGAGTGCTGGCTGGCCGGCGACGAATATTCATTGCAGGGCGTCGTCCATAACGGTCAGGCGCTGGCGCTCACCTGCTGCAAGAAGGTCATCGAGCAGAACCGCGACCGCGACGGCTGCGTCAACTTTTATGAGTCGGGCCATGTGGCGATCGCCGCCGATGCGTTGCCTGCCGCCTTCGCCGGCATGATGAGCCGCTGCTGCGAAACCTTTAACTACCGCCAGGGCGCATTCCATATCGATTTTATTGTGATTAACGGCATGCCGTACTTTCTTGAGATGGGCTTTCGCCTCTCCGGCTTGGGCGTGACGAACCTGGTGCAGGAAGTCACCGATATCGACTGGGCGGAGGTCGCTTTTCGCATCGAGGCCGGGCTGGAGTTGCCGCCGCTGCGCTATGGCGCTCAGCCGCGCGCCGTGGGCCAGCTGCGTCT